>NZ_LLXZ01000192.1:0-221 GCF_001440395.1 Bradyrhizobium jicamae
TCAAAGGCATGTCCTGTTAACTATAGGAAATGAGCTTTTCTCAATTCTCTAAACTTATACAAGCACTCATGTTTGCCGCTCTGATGGTGCGGAAAAAACTGCTCCATGAAGCAAACTGTCCGGGCAAATCCTTTCACGCTCGGGAAGCTTTGTGAAAGCCCTTCTCTTTTAACCCATCTTTGCAACGAAAAAAAAAAATAAAAAGACCAAATAGTAACTTA
>NZ_LLXZ01000192.1:511-630 GCF_001440395.1 Bradyrhizobium jicamae
TGTACATCTAAGTCGTATACAAATGATTTATCCCCACGCAAAATGACATTGCAATTCGCCAGCAAGCACCCAAGGCCTTTCCGCCAAGTGCACCGTTGCTAGCCTGCTATGGTTCAGCG
>NZ_LLXZ01000192.1:1357-1517 GCF_001440395.1 Bradyrhizobium jicamae
TGAATTCCAGCTCCGCTTCATTGAATAAGTAAAGAAACTATAAAGGTAGTGGTATTTCACTGGCGCCGAAGCTCCCACTTATTCTACACCCTCTATGTCTCTTCACAATGTCAAACTAGAGTCAAGCTCAACAGGGTCTTCTTTCCCCGCTGATTCTGCC
>NZ_LLXZ01000193.1 GCF_001440395.1 Bradyrhizobium jicamae
GCATCGTCACGCATCTGCTGCGGTGTGGATGGCAGATCAACGAAGGACTGAAGATCGCTGTAGATACCTGACGAGGGAGCTGCCGCGCCTGATTGTCCGTCGAAGAACGGCGGTCTGGCGACGGCCCGCCGCACCGGTGCTGATTGAGCATCGTCTCGCAGCTCCTGCGGGTTGGACGGCAGATCAACGAAAGACTGAAGGCCACTGTAGATATCCGTCAAGGGAGCTGCCGCGCTCCGCGGAATTGCCCACATACTCGCATCAAAGTCCGACGGCACGCGCGGCGACCAGGTTGAGCGTGACTCGCCAGGCCTCGGCTCCCCATCCGCCTGCTCGGGGGAGATCCCCAACGCAGCGTTCGCTTGAATGACCTGCAGGTACTGCCGAAGTCTTGGGAAACTTAACTCAGCAATTCTGTGGGTTCGGAGAAAGTCACCGTAATCAGTTTGCAACGACAATCTCTGCTGATCAGTGCCGTTCAATCGACTCGCGATGCTTCCCCTCCGCTCTGTTTGAAGCCAATCGCTGAACTTTCGTCGCCTGCTGGCCAGATCCGAGATAGCTTTTCTCTGGGAAGTCGCGCCGGATCCGAGCTTGCTTAGCTCTTCCTCGGCTAGGCCATCGATGATGTGGGCGTCATCGGGATAAGGATGGAGCCGGCCCAGTGACTCCGCGCCTAGGTGCTGCCGAAGCCGATCGAAGCCCACGCCCACTTTTCCCTTGGCGTTTTTAAAGTCCGTGTAATCCTCGTCCAACGACCGTTGCTGCTGATCGGTGCCGGTGAGTCGGCTCACTATGCTCCCCCTCAACTCGCTTTGGAGCCAAGCACTGAACCTTCGTCGATTGCTGGCGAGATTTTGGACAACTTTTCTCTGGCGAGTCGCATCAGGTTTAAGCTTGTTCAGCTCTGACTTTTCTAGGTCATCAATGATGAGCGCGTCGTCGGGATAGGGATGCCTTTTCGATTGGGACTCGGCGCCCAGGAACTGCCGAAGCCGATCGAAACCCACGCCCATGTGTCGCTCGGAAACGGTAAAGTCGCTGTAGTCGTCGTTCAGTGACCGTTGCTGCTGATCGGTGCCAGTGATCCGGCTCGCTATGCTCCCCCTTTGCTCCCTTTGGAGCCAATCACTAAACCGTCGTTGCTGAGTAGCCAGCGTCTGGACCGTATGTTTCTGTTGGGGAGTGGCGTCAGGTCCGAGCTTACTCAGATCTTCGTCGCGCAGGCCATCAATGATGCGAGCGTCGTCGGGATAAGGATGATGCCTCTTCGATTGAGGCTCGGCACCGAGGAACTGCCGAAGCCGATCGAAACCCACGCTGGTTTTTCCCTCGGCTCTGGCAAAGTCGTTGTAGTCGTCGTTCAGCGACCGTTGCTGCTGATCAGTGCCGTTGAGTCGGCTCACTATGCTCCCCCTCTGCTCCCTTTGGAGCCAAGCACTGAACTTTCGTCGATTGGTGGCCATAGTCGAGACAACTTTTCTCTGACGAGTCGCCTCGGGTCCAAGCCTGCTCAGATCTTCGTCGCGGAGGCCATCAATGATGCGGGCGTCGTCGGGATAAGGCTCATGCACGGGGGCTCGACTACGCTTGGCGAAATCCATGCGAAGCTCTGAATAGACCACTTCGGACGCCAAGCCGCTCGACTTTTCCCGGCGACTTCCTCCAAAGGCCTTGCCGAGCCCTGATTTGATCCGAGAGAACAGCCCATGCGGCTTGCTGTCCCTCTTCCGCGCTTCAGATTGTGCTTCCCACGGCGCCATGTCGCGCATGCTGCTCAATGGGCTGTGCCGCAAGTCAGACCGGTAATCATTTGCAGCCGAGCCAAGCTGAGCGTGCGGAACATCGATACTGTAACGCGTGCTGCCGAACGAATCGTCCCCGAAGTTGGACCTGGGCGGCATTCGCATCGAATCACCGATCTCCGTCCGCTGCATATTTTCATGCGACCGCGCGGCTGGAGTTTCGGGGGACCTCGCCTCGGGCGAACTCTCCTCATGAGAGCGGAACTGCTGTTCACCCAATGTCTGCTCAAAGCCAGCGTGGTCCGCAGGCTCGGCATCGGCCTCTTGCCGCGCACGCTGCAGCTCCTGCTGCTCGGCGTACCAGCGCATCCAATAGTTCGGATCGTTATAGCTCGGTTCCATACCACTCTCCATAGATTAGATGACACTTCATCGCTGCCCCAAAGCCGCACTCCAGTGCTTCAAAGCAAACCGCACGCCCAGCTCGCCCAATTGAACAAACGGGAGCATTATCGTGCGACCCTCCGAGCTCGTGCCTTGCTCACATCGGCCCAGCCTCCGCTGCTGCAGAAGAACACCCGCGCTCCTGGGCAACAGGTGACCGTTCAACAGACCTTCAAATAATTCAGGAGAGACGGAAGCCAAAAACCTACCCGATCCAAAAATGCCACCGAATTGCCGCGCTCCTGCCGGACGGACCGGATGGCGACGTGTATGACACTGTACAACCTGACGCTACGTGAAGCTCAAGCTCCCATCGCTCGGCATCGCGCGCGAGCCTCCATGTCACCATCCACGCCGGGCTTGTTTGCCTCAACGGTCCGCCGAACATGGATCTCGATATGCAGGTCGAACTTTTCGAGCAGGCGCTGGACGAACTGGATGCCGATGCCGATCTGGTGAACCAGGTGCTAGAAATCACCTCGGAGGACGAGGCCCTCCACGTTCGACGTTATCGGCTTCCCGAGATCGATTAGGGCTTGCGCCGCGCGAGACCCTATTTTGAATCCACGGAGCCCGGTCGAGCCAGTCGAGCACTCGCCGCACGATTAGCTCGGCCGTCTGCTTGGCATCGCGTGCTTCTTCCGGTCGAAGATCGGGGCACAGGTCGAGTCCAAACTCGCCCGGAAAGTGGGGCTGATGGTCCGATTGTGGGAGCGAAAAGCTAAGCCGTCAGGGTCTTCAAATTCCGTAGCACGATGGCCGCACTCTCCCCGCTCGATAGACCTCTCGCCGTCGCTAGGCCGTCTGCCCGACATCACGCGGCCGGGCAGGGCCGTCGCCTTGGGACGTGAAGGGGCCGTCAGTTTCTGTGAGGAGACGATCTATCGGCAAGGAGGAGACCAGCGCCGGCCCACGGTCCGTCTGTAGCATCTGTTGATCGAGAAGTAGCAGCCGAGGTCTGCGGCCCGCCTTGCGTCCGCGGCAGACCCCGTGAACCAATGGAAGACGAATTTCGCGCGACCGTCCGGGACCTCTTCCTCAATCAAGTCGAGCACCTTGGTTGCCGCACGCACGCCGTGGATCGACAGGCTCTTGCCGCCCGCATGGGCGCAGCAGCGCAGGATGCGGCGAAAAACGTCAGTCTGACGGGCCAACGACGAGAAGTAGCGAGGACCCGCGTCGAGGCCGACTTCGCTGACATACCTCGTTTCTCCGAGAAGTCTCTCCCAGAGATCAATTTCCCGCCAACGCTCCGCCACCAACTGCGGATGCATTCCGAGTGCGGCTCCGACGTATTTCGTCGAAGAAGCCAGCATGTTATTGCGCGACCAGGCTTTGGGCGTTGTGGTGAGAAGGCCGGGACACGGATGCGGCATACCGTGCGCAGGTGGCGGCTGCATCAGCGCAGCGATCTTGAGTTGGTGGAAATTGCCAAATGGGTCCGTCCAGTCCTGATGGGCTGGGTGCGCTACTACGGGCGGTGCTATCCCTCGAAGCTTCAAGAGGGGTCGACGATACGCCAGCGGCCGGCAAACGCTTGGCAAAGGCGGGCACCCTGGCCATCAGCCGACCTCCGCTATCAGCTTGGGGAGCCGCACCAGATTATAAGCGGCAGTAGCGAAGGTAAAACCCATCCGACGCGATCACGCGCCAAGGAATCGGGTCTTCTCGTGCTCGGCGTCCTTTTTGATCCAGCCGAATGCTTCGTTAATGCGCTTGCGGATGCCCTGGCTGACGGCATTCTGCGCAAAATGCGGCGTCACGTTCATCGAGCACGCGCGGCTCATTAACGAAGTCTTCTGCAATTATCGGCTGAGGGGATTCGCCATTGCGGCCTGAACGGCTCGTTCCAAATTCGTTGCGACCGTCCGAAGAAGATTAAGCGCTGCTCTAATCTTCACACTATCTCGTTGCCCTTGTCGTATGGGCAATCTCGAGTCAAAGTAGCACGCAATTATCGAGCAGTAAGTTAGCTAGGGGCATTCGGATTCGCGGACCCGCTTGCAGCACGGATCTGGAAGATCGTTGAAGGCGCGGTCTAGCTGCTGGTATGTGCGAAGTCTCGCTTGCTGCGTCCAATCGGGTTCGATTTGATCACGCCCGAAATCTCCTGATGTGGGGCCGAGCATCCGGGCTCAGCCATCATCTAGCTCGCTCATGGCCTCATCCATATCCGACTGGGAATCACTTATGACTTGCGTGGCGACGGCAATGAGGGCCTTTTCGAACGCTCGGCGCAGTAGCGCTGCAGGCGTTCCATCGCTGCCGCTCTCGGCGGTGTCGAGGGTTACGCCAGCCTGTGGCCCTGTTGCTCCGAGATCGGCTGCACCTGCGTTCATGTCGTAACACTCAGATAGCGGCGTCGCCGCGAGATGACCTAGTCTCGTTATGCTAGCAAGGTTAGCTTGCGAAAAGCTGACGAAGATCGAGCCTCCTTAGCGACCTTCCTCTATGACCACTCCCCTCCTGCGCGATGATCGGCTGCCAGGCGGCGCGGTGAAGCGCTCCGTCCGCGATGACATCGTCGACAAGCTGGAGGAGAACTTCGTCGATCTTGCATTTGGCCTAGGCAAGATCGAGGGCATGCGCCCTGAGCAGATCCACGCCTACTTCCGCTATGTTGCTGACTGGCGACTAACCAAGTTAACTTAGAAGAGCCGAAGACCGGGGCAATCCGGAACGAGGGCGGGTTCAGCCAGAAGGCGCATGCGCTGCCGAGCTCGTCGAGATTCTCAATGGCGTCGAGCACGCCAACTTCTTCGAGGAGCTGTCACGGAGCACTCCAGGGCGGCGAGCCGCGGCAGCTGGGGCGGCGAAGACGCGGTGTGGGCGGCCTTCAGCCATATGTAGGAAATCCGAACAGCGGTTTGGTGCGTCCGCTCGTACATCTCGGACGTTCGCGGAGATCCGCTCTGCTGCTGCTTTCGGGACACAGCGGACCTGAAGCGGCATGATCTACGCGGCTCGAAATTATCATGAGCTGGACGCCCGCTCTACGGCATCGATGTGCTAAAGTGGAGGCTGATTTCCTCGTGCTGAGTTGTTTCGGTACGGGACTTCGATACGACGATCTACAATCGTTTCGATCGCTGGGCCAGGCGCAGACACTGGCAGGCGATCTTTGAAGCGTGCTCGCATGCTGCGGCAAGGACGGAGTGACTTTGTCCATCGGACGGATGGAACAGGTTTTCGCATAAGTTGGCCAAAAGGGGCCTCGAAATCCTGAGTTGAATGTAGAGAGCTAGTTTCAGGCTGACTGTGCATGTGCAATCGCGCTTAATGATCAAGGTGGTCGATTTCGCGTCGTACAGCAAACCGAAAGGCGGAGAGGCGAATAGCGCGAAGAGAGCCGGCCGGTGATCGCTCGTCTCCAGCCGTGCAGCTATCCTTCCTTGACAGATCTCTGCATTTATCAAGTGTGCCTTTAAAAAGCGAGCTTGGCCGGCGAATATCCGCCGGCCAGAGCGGCCGTCACCAAGTGCTCAGCCGTTGGGAGGGTCAATCAATCAGCCCTCGGACATGCCAGTGCTGCGGCCCGCGCTATGGTCGCTAGCGGGTGGGCGGATCTTCCCCCGAGTCTTCAGGCGAAAGGGTCAAGCCAAGCGACGGCGTGAGACGAATGAAGCCCTCTTGTCTCCATTCGGCTGTGTGAGGCACACCGAGCATGGTGAAAGACTTTGTCGGGTGGTCCTTGCTCGGCTTGACTCCGCTGCGCTCCAGCATGTCGATCTGAGCGCCTGTGGCTGTTTGGCCCGCGAAAACCCAATAGTCCTTGGCGAGACGTCCGTCCGGCATACGGAACTCGGAAAGTTCTGGCGGTGTAGCTTCGGAGGGCCCAGCTTGAGACGGTCCGGCTTGCAATGGCTGGGTGTGGGAGGGTCCGGCATGCGATGGCCCGGCGGCGTGGGACGGCCCAGCCTGCAATGGCCCGGGCTGCAACGGGCCGGCATCCATATTTTGCCATATCAGATCCTGATCGAAACCAGGATGTGCCTCAATCGCCTCAGCAATTGCCTGCTGCGAGAGGTGCTGTGGAGAGCTTTCCGGTGCTGGTTCGGCGTGGACCGCAGTCGGTGTATACGGATCATCCGGCCAACCCAAGGCTGACGAATAGGGGTGCTCAGTATCCAAGTATGGCGAATAGGGATGGCCTGCGTCCAAATATGGCGAGTAGGCGTCCCTCTGCGGCACTGGCGAGGCGACACGATGCGGCGCAGCACCACTTTGCGCGCCGTTGAGCTGCTGCTCAAAGCCGGTTGCGTCTGTCGGCGGTCGCGGTGAGTCGGGCTCTGGGCTCGTATTCGATGGAACGATTGCATTGAAGTCCATCTTGTTACTCCTTTCAAATGATGGAGCGGCTTGAGCGTTGCGAAGGCTGCCGTCCTGCGAGCTCCGAAGCAGTTGTTTGGGAGCTCACGTCGATCTTTTAAGCCTCCGAGCTAGCGTCAAAGATGGCGCTAACCACCTTCCGCTCGAGCGTCCGGTGCCTGGATGCGCACATCCATTGCGGTCGCTGGCGGCACAGCCGTCCAGACATCCGCACGCTCATACTGCGAGGTTTAGCTTTCGAAAAGCTGACGATCAAATGGACTTAAGCCAAGACAGACCGGATCGACTTCGGCCGGAGCTGTCTCGCATCATCAAGTCATTTCTGGCCTGTACCAGGTTCGCGTACGATGCCTTCTTGATGCGGCGCTTCAGAAGAATATTGGCTTTCAGGTCGTCCGCCACGAATGACCATGCTCGAGGAGCCGCGAAACAACATCAAAACAGACTCCCGCGGCGGCTTTTCGCCGGCGGCGGGACTCCGCCGCGCCTGCGCGTCCGCCGTAAGACCCTTGATCGTCTGGTCCACGAGCGCGATGAAGCGTGGCGGACCAGAAGCCAGGACGAGGCCATCTCCCGGCGCCGGCTTCACGATATACCGCTCATCGGAGATGTTGAGCGCATCGAGTGCAGTCTTGAATGCATCGAAGCTGATCGGATTCAATACAACGAGCCGGGTTTGTGCCTCGTGGGCAGCGGATATGTAGAGCACCAGCCCGTCGTAGTACCATTGAAGATTGTAGAGATTGGTCAAACGCTCAAGGAACTCTCGCGGTGGTAGGTCCGGGATTCGCCCACGAATCCGGCCCCTTACCTCGGCGCTGACATTGACCCTGATGTTGAGATTGTTGCCGAACTCCTGCAGCGCGGCGGAAAGGTCCTGATCGAGAACCGTATAGCTATAAGAGGTGGACGGTAGCGAGAGGGATGCGCCAAGCGCCCTCACCATTCCGAGACAGACGAAAGTTCCGACATAGAGAACTCTCTTCAAAATGGGCACCATCGTGGATCGGACGAGCATTCAGGCCTTCCGCCGGAGAATTAACCTGGAATTTCGCTACCACTTGGAAACCAAACGTGATCTTTCGATGACGCAATCAGCGGCATCTTCGTCAGGCTTTCGTCAGCTTGCCTAATCTACGATCTTGATCCGTTCGTCGGTCAATAACGCCTGGTCTCATTACACTAGCACAATGACTCCCTCTATGATGTTAGGCGCAACGCCATTCTCTCCCAATTCAGTCGACTGTCTTTCCAATGCCTGCTCGCCGGCAGTTCCTTGCGAGCAGACGCACTTTGAGCAGTCGCTTGCGCAAGCGGGCTCCAATCAGGCTGCTTCTGCTGCCTCCTTCCTCGCAGATAGAGCCGCAGTCGTTGCGCCGATACCGGAGATTCAGCGCGCGAACACTCTAGCAAGTCCGCCGGGGGATCGCGTGCTTCAAACCCTTTCCGCCATGTACCGGAGCCATGCCGTTCCTCCGGCGGTCGACAGCGCTCCGGCTGCTCCGAACAGCGCACAACCTGGACCGGCTGCGCAGCCGGTCTTGCAGCCGGACAACATCGGCGCACATGCGGCGGTTAAACCGGTGGGGGCAGATTTTGAGTCGATGGTGGTGAATCTGCGGGATGTCTACAGAGATGTCATTCAAGTTTCCCTCGTTTCCAAAAGCACCAGCGCCGTCAGCTCCTCGTTGAACAAGCTGCTATCGGCGGGCTGAGTGAGGCTGATGACTGGTGTGATGCAGAGTGGCGTCAGTGGCGGCCGTCAATCATGGCGGCGGCATGGCATTTGTGTTGCTCTACCGCTTCTTCTTCTTCTTCCGTTGATCGGATGCAAGGCTGATCTCTACACCAAGATTCAGGAGCGTGAGGCCAATGAGATGCTTGCGCTTCTCCTTGGCAAGGGTGTCGATGCCGTCCGTGTTGTGGCCAAGGACGGAACTAGCACAATCCAGGTCGAGGAAAGGCAGCTCGCGTATTCGATTGACCTGCTGAATGTCGAGGGGCTGCCGCGCCAATCTTTCAAGAATCTTGGCGAGGTGTTCAAAGGATCGGGCCTTGTTGCCTCGCCAATCGAGGAGCGCGCCCGTTACGTTTATGCGCTTAGCGAAGAATTGTCGCGCACGATTAGGGACATCGATGGCGTCCTTTCAGCGCGTGTCCACGTTGTTCTGCCGAAGAACGATCTCTTGCGACAAGATGCGACGCCCTCCTCGGCATCGATTTTCATCCGGCATGCCTCCAACGCGGAGCTCTCGGCGCTGTTGCCCCAAATCAAGATGCTCGTTGCCAACAGCATCGAAGGGCTTTCCTACGACAAGGTGGCGGTCGTCTTTGTGCCGGTTGAGCGGGCTCCACTTGCGCAACCAGCGGCGCAGCCAGCCAGTTCGGCCCAACCAACAAAGTCTACTTCAACGCCGTTGCTTGCGTTCGGGGTAGGGGGCGCCGGCGCCGCATTCGGCATCGTATCTTACGTCTTACTGGGCGCGCTTATTCGTCAGTTCGGACAATCATCGCGCAAACTGACCACGTTCGCCAGACGTTCGAAGGTGCCCGCTGTCCAGGCTGCTGGCAAAAAGATTATTTCTGATGCGACATAATCGGGACGCTCATGTCGGATTTGATGTCATTCACCGAACCACGCTAGCTTCTGACCGGCTGCGCGAGCTTGTTGCCTCGATCCATGCGAGCCGTTTTGCTGCGCGTCTTGATCCACTGCTGTCGCCCCCCACATTGCTGCGCCTGCAGCAGAGTTCCAGGCTGCAGCCAAGACTGGCCGAACTGCTGATCGGCAGCGAAGTGGATCTGAGCGGAGCTGGCTGGAACGACGACCCGGTACTCGCGCATAATCCGCGTCGGGCCGCCCTGCTCGCGGGCAGTATCTGGCATGCGCGCTCGGTCCTGAAGCTGGTTTCAAAGCACGACCTTTCGATTTTGGTCGAAATGATCGGTGCTGAAGCCCATGCTTTTGGTATCCGGCACCTGTCCAGTGCGGTCGCAACGACGTCGATTGTCGATCCGGAGCAACTGTCGCGACAGATCGAACACGATGGACATGCCTGTCTCGGCGCCTGGCTCAACGAGGCTTCAGCGCTTGATCGTATCCGCGTGCTTCTACGCTTGCCCGTTGGGACCGCTGCGGACAATCCCGCGGCCGAACACCGTAGGGCCGCAGGCCCACTGCTTTCCTTGGTAATGGGTCATTTGGGAACGGAGGCCGCCAGGGTATGACCGCCGATATCCCAGCATTGCTTGCGGCCCCGCAGATTCGCCCGCTCGGGCCCCTCATACCAGCAGCCGAGCTCAAGATCTGGCATGATGCCGCACACGCGCTGGCCGCTGCCGAGCGGCATCTGCAGCGCGCTCGCGGCTGGGCACGCAAAGCCTATGAGCGGGAACGGGCGCGCGGCCATGCCGAGGGTGTAAAGGCGGGCGCGGAGGAAATGGCGCGGCTGATTGCGCAGGCTGCTTGTGAACTGGCGCAGCGAAAGGCCGTCCTGGAACAGGAATTGCCGCAGCTGGTCGTTGAGATCGTGAGCGATCTGCTGGGCGCCTTTGATCCGGGCGAGATGCTGGTCCGAGGCGTTCGTTACGCCATCGAGCAGAAGTATAAGAGCACTGAAGTTTGCCTTCACGTACCCCCGCTGAAAGCCGATCTGCTGGCCAGCGAGTTCGCGGCCTGCGACGGGCGGGATGGTCGGCCCAATGTCAGGATCGAGCCGGATCCTGCGCTGACGGCGGACCAATGCGTCTTGTGGAGCGAGTTTGGCAATGTCGAGCTCGGAATTGCCGCGCAGCTCCGGGCGCTGCGTCTGGGGCTTGGTTTGCCTTCGCAGGAACGTGAGCCGTGACCACGCAACGACCAACCCATGATGCTGCGGCAGGAGAAGAGGGAGCTGTGCACGCTGCACTCTCATCCTTACGATCTTCGGCAAAGCATGTCGACACTCGCGCCGTACGAGGTCGGATCACGCGGGCGATCGGCACGCTGATCCATGCCGTGTTGCCGGAGGCCCGTGTCGGAGAACTGTGCCTCTTGCAGGATCCCCGCAGCGGTTGGTCGCGTGAGGCCGTGGTGATCGGTCTATTGCCGGACGGGGTGTTACTTACGCCGATCGGTGACATGTTCGGTTTGTCCAACCGTGCGGAAGTGGTCACGACCGGGCGAATGCAGGAAGTGCCAGTGGGCCCCGATTTGCTCGGCCGCGTGATCGACAGTTTCGGCCGTCCACTCGATAGTAAGGGCCCAATAAAAACCGGCGAAGCTCGCCCGCTGCGCGGCAGGGCGCCCAACCCTATGAAACGGCGCGGTATCGAACAGGCTTTTCCGCTCGGCGTTCGTGTCCTGGATGGGCTTCTGACATGTGGCGAAGGCCAGCGGATCGGAATCTATGGCGACGCTGGTTGCGGCAAGTCGACGCTGATGTCACAGATTGTAAAAGGCGCGGCGGCCGATGTTACCATAGTCGCGCTGATCGGCGAACGTGGCCGAGAGGTGCGAGAGTTCATCGAGCGTCATCTTGGCGATGCGCTGCGCCGTTCGGTCGTCGTCGTTGAGACCTCTGACCGTTCGGCCATGGAGCGGGTGCAATGCGCCCATATGGCGACGGCACTGGCCGAATATTTTCGTGATCAAGGCTTGCGCGTCGTTCTGATGATGGATTCATTGACACGCTTTAGTCGCGCCATGCGTGAAATCGGCCTTGCCGCAGGAGAGCCTCCGACCCGGCGCGGCTTTCCGCCATCCGTCTTTGCGCTACTGCCGGGCCTATTGGAGCGTGCCGGCATGGGTGAGCATGGCTCCATCACGGCCTTCTATACCGTGCTTGTCGAAGGTGACGATACCGGCGATCCAATCGCCGAAGAATCTCGCGGGATTCTTGACGGTCATATCATTCTCTCACGCGCGCTCGCCTCGCGAGAGCATTTTCCGGCAATCGATGTGCTGTCGAGCCGGAGCCGCGTCATGGATGCAATCGCATCTGTGCCGCATCGCAAGGCGGCATACTTGTTCCGTGATCTGCTCTCGCGTTACGCTGATGCCGAGTTCTTGATCAAGGTCGGCGAATATAAGCAAGGCTCCGACCCGCTGACGGACCGGGCGATCGCGTCGATCGAGGAGTTACGAACGTTCCTGCGCCAGGGTCAGGACGAGGCGGGCAGTTTTGAGGAGACGGTCGCATGGATGTCGCGTCTGACCGCCTGAATCCCATTGATGCTTCGAAATTACGGCTCGTCAAGGACATTAGGGAGCGGAGCGCGCTCCGTGAAATGTCCAACATGGAAGCCAAGCGCCGCATCGCGGTTCAAGCCGTCGAACAAGCTTCCGAGCATCTTGCAAACGCCGAAAGACACCGCACAAGCGTCGAAGCCGAGATTTATCGGGAAATGTTATCAGTCGATGTGATATCCGTCACCGAACTCGAGCGCCGCTGCCATCTCGTCATTGGGCGGCTCACGGCCGAGATCGGATCGGCGCAGAAAACGCTTGACGAGGCACGTACCGCTCAATGCCAGGCCGAGGCTGCGGTTCTTGCGGCGCGGACTCTCTGGGCCAAACGTTCGGCGGCGAGCCACAAATGGCAAGAGATCGAGCGCGATGTTCAGCGCATCACCAACGCTCATTTTGAAGCCGCGGCCGAAACCGAAGCCGATGATGAGATCTTGCTTCGGTATCGGAGAGGCTCGCCTACCCAAATGGGAGGCGAGCCGACGTGATGGCCAATTCT
>NZ_LLXZ01000194.1:0-71653 GCF_001440395.1 Bradyrhizobium jicamae
CGCACGGATCGCCGGCGCAGCGGGCCGCGCCATTGCCGGAGGTGCCGCAGGCCGGGCCATGGCTGGAGGAGGCGCCGCTGGGCGGGCCATCGCCGGTGGAGGTGCCGCAGGCCGAGCCATTGCCGGCGGTGCTGCTGGCGCAGCCATGCCACCTCGGCCATGGCCTCCTCTATCCTGGGCGAATGAACCGGTGCTCAGCGCGATCGCAGAGACACCGACGAGGAATATTGCAACGCGAACGCCGAGCGGAAGCATGATCGCAACTCCCTCGTGCTTCGTCGCCCGGAAATTTTAACGCGCCAGTGTAAAAATCGTTCGCTCAGGATTCATGGCTTGCGTTGCGGTCTTGTGACGCGGGACTGGTGCCCTTCGTCGGCAGTCCTAGCTGACCACGCAGGGTACGTTCAGAAATCCGCGGAATCGCACCCGGCCGCCGCGGACCGGTTCGCCGTCGAGCGCATAATCCGGAAAGCGCGCGAGGAAACGCGAGATCGCAATCGCGCCTTCCAGACGCGCCAGCGCCATCCCGGCGCATTGGTGCGCGCCGGTGCCGAAGGCGAGGTGCCGGTTCGGCGTGCGGCTGACATCAAGACGTTCCGGATCGGCGAACTGCGCGGGATCGCGGTTGGCCGCGCCGATGCACAGCGTCACCGGCGTGCCTGCCGGCATCGCGATGCCGCCGAGCTCGAACGGCTCGACGGTCATGCGGTTGCCGAGCTGGTTAGAGCTCTCGAACCGCAGCATTTCCTCGACCGCGGTCTTGATCAGCGTAGGGTCCTCGATCAGCCGCCGTTTCTCGCCGGCGTGATGCAGCAGCGCCACCAGCCCGTTGCCGATCAGGTTGGTGGTGGTCTCGTGGCCGGCATTGAGCAGGAAGATGCAATTGTGCAGCAGCTCCTTTTCGGTCAGCCGCTCGCCATTGTCTTCGCCCTGAATGAGCCGGGTCAGCACGTCGCGGTCGGGGTTGCCGGGCTTGGCCCGCCGCCGCGCCACCAGCACTTCCAGATAGGCGAGGAAATCCTTCACCGCCTTGTTGCCGCGCGCAAAGGCCTCCGGGCCAATCACCGGCTCCAGTGCGCCGAGGATGGCGAGCGACCAGTCGCGCAAAGGGCCGCGCTCTTCCTGCGGAACGTCGAGCAGATTGCCGATCACTTCGATCGGGATCGCGGTCGCAAAATCCTCGATCAGGTCGACCTTGCCCTTCGCTGCGATGGTGTCGAGCAGCCGGTCCACCAGCCTGATCAGATCGGGCTCCATGCCGGCAATCGCGCGCGGCGACAGCGCGCCCATGATGAGGCGGCGCACGCGGGTGTGGGCAGGGGGATCGTTGAAGACGAGGCTGGTAGTGTGATGCTCATAGAGCAGGGAGTCGCCGTACTTCGGCGAGAACTCCTTCTTCTTGTCCGACGAGAACGCCTTGGTGTTCTTGTAGGCTGCGACCAGATCGTCGTAGCGGGTCAGGAAATATGAGCCGTTCGGCATCCGCTTGATCGGCTCGTTCTCTCGCAGCGCGCGATAGGTAGGGTAGGGATCCGCATAGAAATCCGGCGTCAGCTTTTCGAGGTCGAAGGTCGCCGCCAGTTCGCGCGTATTCGGGTTCATGGCTCGCCGTGCTCGTTGGGAGTCGGGATAAGTCGGCAAATTAGTCGCATGTGCAACTATCTTAGTTGCCGTCCCGGAGGCGTCAAGCCGGAGCGCTGGTTCCAGCCTCACGCGTCAGCAGCGCGTTGAGGTTGCGGCCTATCCGGAATGAGCCGAAAGGATGCGTGCTGAACTTCTGAGGAAAACCGTGGTTAAACAAGGCGATGAGGCTGTGCCTTTGACGCCACCTCGGAATAGAATCCGCTTGGTGCGCTGCAATAGATCCTTGACTTCATCAAGGTGAGTGATTACTCACGCCCTCATGTCCAGCCTGCGTATGACCAGTGACTTGCGGCGCCAATTGATCCTGAGCGCCGCCAAGCGATGCTTTGCCCGTAACGGCTTTGCCGGCACCACGACCAAGAGCGTGGCGGCCGCCGCGGCTATTTCGGAAGGGCTGTTGTTCAAGCACTTCCCGTCCAAGGCTGCGCTCTATGCCGAAATTCTCGCCGAGGAGTGCGAGGCTGATCCTGACTTCGCGCACCTGCTCGGTCAGGAGCCGTCAACTGCCACACTGGTTGAATTGGTCAAGGGCATGGTTGGCCATTTCATCGAAGTATCCAATGGTTCGGATCAGGAAGAAGCGCAGCGGCTGCGGCTGATGACGACCAGCCATCTCGACGATGGCGAGTTCGCGCGCCTGCTCTACGACAAGATCAGCGGGCTGATCGGGCCGGTGTTCACCGCATCGATCGAAAGCGCGATCGCGTCTGGCGACGCTGCGCGGATCGGCAGCGATCCGCTCAACCTGTTCTGGTTCGCGCATCACACCGTGCTGATGGCAGCGCTGACGCGGCTTCCGGCCGTGCCCTGTCTCTCCTACGGCAACGCTCCCGATCTGGAGCGACAACTCTCTCAATTCATCCTGCGCGGCATCGGACTTACCGAGGCCGCAATTGCTTCTCATCTGGACGGCGGGCTGTCACCGAATTCGGGACAATCGGTAACTGCGGAAAGTGCATGACATGAATATCGCGACTGAACCCAAACTTTCGGGCAAGCCGTTCACCGACAAACCGCACAAGCGGCCGGTCCGGATGGTGCGCTGGTTCATCATCATCGGAACGCTGCTGGCTCTGCTGGCCGGCGGCCTGGTCTGGTTCAACTACTTCCGCGGCAAGATGATCGCGCAGTTCTTCGCCAGCATGAAGCCGCCCCCGACCAGCGTCAATATTGCCACGGCGAAGTCTGAGATCATTCCGAACCTCCTGACCGCGGTCGGCGATCTCGCCGCCGTGCATCAGGTCAACGTGACCTCCGACGTGAACGGCCGCATCACCGACATCCAGTTCAAGGCGGGCGCCAGCGTGAAGGCGGGTACGCCGCTGGTGCAGCTGTTCGACGGCCCCGAGCAGGGCGACCTCGCCAACTACAAGGCACAGCAGCGCGTGGCGCAGATATCGCTGGACCGCGCCAAGCAACTGGCCGAGCGCCAGGTCGGACCGCAGGCGACGGTGGACAACGCCCAGGCTGTGTTCGATCAGGCCAGCGCCGGTATTGCCAAGACGGAAGCCATCATCTCGCAAAAGCTGGTGCGCGCTCCTTTCGATGGTGAACTCGGCGTTCGCAGAGTCGAGGTCGGACAATATCTGACCGCCGGGACGCAGATCGTCTCGTTGACCGATCTGTCGGTGCTGTTTGCGAACTTCACCGTGACGGAAAAGGATTCCGGCCAGCTCAAGGTCGGCCAGATCGTCCGTATCGCGGTCGATGCCTATCCGGGCCGCCCGTTCGAAGGCAAGATCACCACCATCGAGCCGCAGATCGCGACCGAAACGCGCAACATTCGCGTGCAGGCGACGATCCAGAATCCGGACAAGATCCTCAAGCCCGGCATGTTCGCGACGACCACCGTGGTGTTGCCCGACAAGCCGCCGGTGGTCACCGTGCCCGAAACCGCGGTCGACTACACGCTCTATGGCGACTCGGTCTACCTCGTCAGCGAGAAGAAGGAAGAGGATGGCAAGACCAGCCTCACGGTGACGCGGACCTTCGTGCAGACCGGCAACCGCATCGAAGGACGCGCCGAAATCCTGAAAGGGCTGAAGGACGGCGACCGCGTCGTGGCGGTGGGCCAGCTCAAGCTGCAATCGGGATCGGCGGTGACGGTCTCGAGCGATCCGGTGCCGCCGATTCCGGCGAAGCCGCCGCGCTACTGACGCGCCTGGTAACCGACGATCGCGCGGCCCAGGGGGGGGCGCGCGGACAAAAGACGGGCAGCGGTGTTCTCGAATGAGGCCGCGCCCGAAATGCTGAACTCAGCGGGATGATCCACAGATGGCCTTCACCGATATTTTCATCAAGCGTCCGATCCTGTCGGTCGTTGTCAGCCTGCTGATCCTGCTGATCGGTCTGCGGGCCGCCAGCGTATTGCCGATCCGGCAGTATCCGAAGCTGTCGAATACCGTGGTCACCATCACCACCGTGTACCCGGGCGCATCGGCCAACCTGATCCAGGGCTTCATCACCACGCCGATCGAGCAGGCGGTCGCCTCGGCCGAGGGCGTCGACTACATCACGTCGTCGTCGGTGCAGGGCACCAGCACGATCCAGGTTTACGTCAAGCTGAATTTTGACCCGAACCAGGCGCTGACCGAAGTGCTCGCCAAGGTGAACTCGGTCAAATATCTGATCCCGAAGGAATCGAACGATCCCATCGTGGTCAAGACGACCGGTCAGACCACGGCCGTGATGTATCTCGGATTCTCCAGCGACGAGCTCTCGGGTTCGGCGATCTCGGACTACCTGACGCGCGTGGTGCAGCCGGTGCTGTCGACGGTCGACGGCGTGGCGTCGGCCGACATTCTCGGCGGGCAGACATTCGCGATGCGCCTATGGCTCGATCCGGTCAAGATGGCGGGCCGCGGCGTCTCGCCGAGCGATGTCTCGGCGGCGATCGCCGCCAACAACTTCCAGGCCGCGGCGGGGCAAGCCAAGGGCTACTTCATCGTCTCGAACGTTCAGACGAACACGGACCTGCGGAACCTCGAGCAGTTCAAGAAGATGATCGTCAAATCCAAGGACGGCGGCTTCGTGCGGATCGAGGATGTCGCAACCGTCGAGCTTGCCGCCCAGAGCTCGGATGCGAGCGTCGCCTTCAGCGGCGAGCGCGCGATCTTCATCGGCGTGCAGGCGACGCCGCAAGGCAACCCGCTGACGCTGGTCAAGGGCGTGCGCGCGCTGATGCCGGAGATCGAACGCAACCTGCCGCCTTCGATGAAGATGAAGGTGGCCTATGACTCCACCAAGTTCATTCAGTCGTCGATCGACGAGGTGCAGCACACGCTGATCGAGGCGGTGCTGATCGTCGTGGTCGTGATCTTCCTGTTCCTGGCCTCGTTCCGCTCCGTCATCATTCCGGTGGTCACGATTCCGCTGTCGTTGATCGGCGTCTGCAGCCTGATGCTGGCGCTGGGCTTCAGCTTCAATCTTCTGACGCTGCTGGCGATGGTGCTGGCGATCGGCCTGGTGGTCGACGACGCCATCGTGGTGGTCGAGAACATCCATCGACATCTGGAGGAGGGCAAGACGCCGGTGCAAGCGTCGCTGCAGGGCGCGCGCGAAATCGTCGGTCCCGTGATCTCGATGACGATCACGCTGGCGGCGGTGTATGCGCCGATCGGCTTTCTCGGCGGCCTCACCGGTTCGCTGTTCCGCGAATTTGCCTTCACGCTGGCGGGTTCGGTGATCGTGTCGGGTGTGATCGCGCTGACGCTGTCGCCGATGATGTGCTCGGTGCTTCTCAAGAGTGCGGATGAGGGACGGTTCGCCAGGCTCGTCAACCGGGTGTTCGGTGCGATGACGCGCTGGTACGGCCGTCAGCTCGACCGTTCCCTCGACTATCGTCCGATCACCGGGCTGTTCGCGCTGACGATCCTCGGTCTGGTCGGCTTCCTCTATATGAACACCTCCAAGGAGCTGGCGCCGGAAGAGGATCAGGGCATCGTGTTCTCGGTGACCAAGGCGCCGAAATACGCCAACATCGACTATGTCGACTTCTATGGCGACAAGCTCGACAAGGCGTTCCAGAAGTTTCCCGAGACCGACCTGACTTTCGTCCTCAATGGTATCAACGGGCCGCAGGGCGGCATTGCCGGCATGCTGCTCAAGCCGTGGGACGAGCGTAAGCGTTCCTCGATCCAGCTGAAGCCGCTGGTGCAGGCTGAAATCGGCAAGATCGAAGGCGTCCAGGCATTCGCGTTCAACCTGCCGCCGCTTCCGGGCGGGCCGGGCGGCCTGCCGATACAGATGGTGATCAATTCGACTGCCGGGTTCCAGGCTGTCTATGAGCAAATGGCGAAGCTGAAGGAGGCCGCGCGCAAGAGCGGCATGTTCATCGTCTCCGACAGCGACCTCGAGTTCAACCAGCCGGTGGTGCGCGTCTCCATCGACCGTTCCAAGGCGAGCGACCTCGGCATCAACATGGCGCAGGTCGGCAGCACGCTGCAGACGCTGCTGGGCGGCAACTACGTCAACCGCTTCAACCTCGAGGGACGGTCCTATCAGGTGATCCCGCAGGTGCCGCGCGGCATGCGGCTGTCGCCGGAATCGCTTGGCGGTTACTATGTCCCGACCAACACCGGGCAGTTGGTGCCGCTGTCGACCATCGTGTCGATCGAGACGGCGACCGATCCGAACTCGCTGACGCATTACAATCAGCTCAATTCCGCGACCTTCCAGGCGGTGCCGATGCCGGGCGTGACGGTCGGGCAGGCGGTGGACTTCCTGGAAGGCGAAGCCAAGAAGCTGCCCGCCGGCTTTAGTCACGACTATCTGGCCGACTCCCGCCAATATGTGCAGGAAGGCAACCAGCTTGCGATCACCTTCGGCTTCGCGCTGATCATCATCTTCCTGGTGCTGGCGGCGCAGTTCGAAAGTCTGCGGGATCCGCTGGTGATCATGATCAGCGTGCCCATGGCGATCGTCGGCGCGCTGATCCCGCTGTTCTTCGGCGTGGCGACCATCAACATCTACACCCAGGTGGGACTGTTGACGCTGGTCGGGCTGATTACCAAGCACGGCATCCTGATGGTGGAGTTCGCCAACGAACTGCAGCTCAAGGAAGGCCTCGACAAGCGTTCGGCGATCGAGATGGCGGCCCGCATCCGGCTGCGTCCCATCCTGATGACGACGGCGGCGATGGTCACCGGCCTGATCCCGCTGCTGACGGCAACCGGCGCCGGCGCCGCCAGCCGTTTCTCGATCGGCCTTGTCGTCGTATCCGGCATGTCGATCGGCACGCTGTTCACGCTGTTCGTGCTGCCGGCGGTCTATGTCTGGATGGCCACGGACCACCAGGCGAGTGCCGACTCGCAGCGGAACAAGGAGATCGCCGATTTCGACCTCGGCACGCAGGGGCTCAAGCCGACCTGAGCTTTTTCGCCGGGAACGATCGCGGGCGACGGCAGCGGAAATCGCTGCCGTCGCTTTTTTATGTCGGGGATGGAACTCCGGCGACGCCGTCGGCTCTCCATGCTAGGAAACTAGAAAAAAGGGAGCCAGCATGACCAGTGACTTTGCAGCCGGAAACTACCGCTTCATTCCAGCCGTGTTTCAATACTCCGGTGGGGTAGCCGCCAATCCCGGGTATGAAATCGAGCGGGTGCGCTTCGATAAATGGGTGCCGCTCGCCGAGGGATTTGCGCAGATCGCAAAATACATTCAGGCGGCGGGGCGGCCGCTGACCTCATTCTGCGCCTGCGAGCTCCGATCGCCGGCCGCCTTCACCGACGAGGGCTTTCGCAATTTCAACCTGCACTACGTCAAGACGCTGGCGGAGTGGGGCATATACGACGGCACGACCAACCCGGTGGCGCGCAGCAATGTCTGCCCGGAGATAGAGCCGCCCGCCGAGCCGTCGTTCCATGCCTTTTCATTCACGCGGCCGAGCCAGGGCACGACGCCGAGCTTCGTGATCGCAGGCAGTGGCGAATCGCAGGAGGGCAACGCCAGCTACGCCGAGCGTACGGTCCGTTACCGCGACATCAGCCCCGAGGGCATTGCCGAGAAGGTCCGCTACGTCGCCGGCGTGATGGAGCGGCGCATGGGCGAGTTCGGGGTCGGCTGGAAGGATGCGACTGCTGTGCAGACCTATACCATCCACGATTTCCATCACGTCTTCGCCGATGCACTGGTTCGCCGCGGCGCCGCGCGTTCGGGGTTGAGCTGGCATTTTGCCCGGCCGCCGGTGATCGATCTTGAGTATGAGATGGATTGCCGGAGGGTGATGAGGGAGATGGTGGTTTAGCCGAACAAGGGCGTCGGCTATTGCTAGCGCGTCAGCCGCCGTTCAGTCATGAACGAAAAGCCCCCGCTTTGTTGCATCAAAGGTCTTGCCCGCAATCGCTGCCGGGTCCTCGGCTGTGAAGATGATCTCGATACCTCGGACCGTGTCGATGACATCGGGAGGGACCTCGGTCTTCCGGAAAGCGCCAAGGTACCAGCCGGCACCGCTGTTGGACCATTCCCGGTCGCCGGGGCGCTTTGACTTTTGTTCCCGTGTCCAGCCTATGTGCGCGACCTGCTCGTTCCCCGGTATGCGACGTACTTCCCGCATGAACGACTGAACCAGCGCGAGCGCAGCATCGCTCAGCCTTACCGAGCCTTGGGGCGGGGCCCCTTTGCGGAAGGCTGCGTCGCTCTCGGCCGCGCGGGGCTGCTCCGGAACCGCTTCCAGCATCTTCGCAAACAGGTCAGGATAGGCGTCGAGCGCGACCTGGCTTGCGAATGAGAGTTCGGCGGCAGCATCGATGAATGGCTCCAGTGCTTTCGTGGCGGCGCTCTGATCGACGGACCGGTCAACCCTGTCCCCACCGAGTTTGGCGATGTCTTTCTGAAGGCGAGCTATCTCGTCGTTGAGTCGGATGGCGGGTATTCGTTCGATATCGCGTGGTGTCGCGTGGAATGTCTTCGCAATGGCCTGCCGCTGCGAGGCAAGCGCAATGTTCGGATGGGCGCGATAGATCGGGCCGATGATGCTGTCGTAGAGATCGGCACGAATAGAGTCGGATCGCGAGCCTTCATCGCCAGCACTGGCCAGGAGGCGGCAGGCGTTGTGAACATGCTTGATCACATAGACCGCACCGCGGCGGCTGATCTGAAGCGGCGCAACTGGCTTTGCGGAGATTTTCACCCGGCAAGGATCACTAGTCGTGATTAGCTTGCTGTTGGGAAGGTCCAGCTCCGCGGCGTGGGCAAGCACGGCCGATCCCCAGATCAGGATCGACGCTATGACGATGCGCATGAGATGCCCCACGGAAAGCTGCAACCGGCCATGCAGAAGGTCGCCGCTTTCCGTAAACAAATCATGCACTTCGAGGTTGCGATTTGACCGATGCGCCTACCTCTCCCTCGGATCCAGCGCGTCGCGCAGCCCGTCGCCGACCAGGTTGAACGACAGCACGACAAGGAAAATCGCCAGTCCCGGCCAGATCGCCATCCATGGCGCATTGGTGAGGAAGCGCTGCGCGGCGTTGAGCATGCTGCCCCAGGAGGGGGCGGGCGGCTGCTGGCCGAGGCCGAGGAAGGATAGCGCGGCCTCCGCGATGATGGCGGCGGCGATCGACAGCGTCGCCTGCACCAGCAGCGCCGGCATGATGTTCGGCAGGATGTGAAACAGAGCGATGCGCCAGCGCGGGTTGCCCATCGCGCGCGCGGCCTCGACATAATCCTCGACCTTGACGCTCATCACCTGGCCGCGGGTCAGCCGCACGAAGATCGGCGTCGCCGATATGCCGATCGCGATCATGGCGTTGCCGAGGCTGGGACCCAGGAACGCGGCCAGTGCAATCGCGAGGATCAGGAACGGGCAGGCCAGCATCGCATCCGTGATGCGGCTGATCAGGGCGTCGATGAAGCCGCCGCGATAGCCCGACAACAGGCCGAGCGGTACGCCGATCGACAACGCGATGCCGACCGAGATCGCGCCGGCCAGCAGCGACGCCCGCGCGCCGTAGATCACTCGCGCAAGAATGTCGCGGCCGAGCTCGTCGGTCCCGAACCAGTGCAGTGCGGAAGGCGGTTTGCGCACCAGCGACCAGCTCGTCGCGATCGGTTCGTAAGGCGAGATCAGCGGCGCAAACAGCGCGAGCAATACGAAAGCGCCGATCACGACGAGGCCCGCTACCGCGCCCTTGCGCTTGAACAGCCGGCGCAGCGCGCGTCGCGCCGGGCTCTCGAGTTCATCGGAAGCGGCAATTGGCAGTGCATTGAGCGTCGCGTCGGCCATGGCCTAGGCCCTCAGCCGCGGATTGACGAGCACATAGGCGATATCTGCAATGAGATTGAGCGTGATGTAAATCGTCGCCGTCGTCAGCACCACGCCTTGCACGACGGCATAATCGCGGTTGAACACGGCGTCGACGATCAGCTTGCCGAAGCCGGGAATCGAAAAAATCTGCTCGGTCAGCACTGCGCCTGACAGCAGCGTGCCGAGTTCGAGCGCGCCGAGCGTGATCACCGGCGTCAGCGCGTTGCGCATGGCGTGCTTGAGAATGACCGAGCGTTCCAGAAGGCCCTTGGCGCGGGCGGTGCGGACGTAGTCGCTTTCGAGCACCTGCAGCATGGCGCTGCGGGTATGGCGCATCAGGATCGCGGCGATCGCGTTGCCCAGCACGAATGCCGGCATGATGGTGGAGGCGATGCTGGCGCGCCAGTTCTCGGTCAGCGGCACATAGCCCGACGCCGGCAGCCAGCCGAGCTGGATCGAGAACAGAAAGATCAACATGATGCCGAGCCAGAAATTCGGCGTCGAGATCCCCCACAGCGCGAAGAAGTTGGCGCCATAGTCCCAGGCCGTGCCTTTCTTCACCGCCGAGACGATGCCGGCGGGAATGCCGATCAGGAAGGCAATGACGATCGCCATCGACGCCAGCTGCATCGTCACCGGTAGTTTTTGCGCGATCAGTTCGCGCACCGGCACCTTGTTGCGCAGCGACTCGCCGAAATCGCCTGACAGCACGCCCTTGACCCAGTAGACATATTGTACCGGCACCGGCTGATCGAGCCGATACTGCGCGCGGATCTGCGCGATGACATCGGGGTCGCGTTCCTCGCCCGCCATGACCAGCGCCGGATCGCCCGGCAGCAATTGCTGCAGCGAGAAGATCAGGACCGATACGAAGAACAGCGTCGGGATGAGCTGGACGAGACGCCGCGCGAGGAAGTTCAGCATGGCGCTACCCGTGTCGTCCTTCGCTCACTTCAACTTCAACCCGACCACGCGCACCAGCCCGTCCGGCATCTGCTTGTAGCCTTCGAGCTTGGTCGTATGCGCGATCAGGATGCGGCGGTGATAGATGTAGAGCAGCGGCTTCTCGTCGAGCACGATCTTGGCCAGCTTCTCATAGATCGCCTTGCGCTGCGCTTGATCGGTGACCAGGCGGCCTTCATCGAGCGCCTTGTCGGCGTCCTTGTTGGACCAGGCACTGTAGTTCTGCGGCGCGTCGGTCTTCTGGAAGATGTAGGAATTGCCGTCCGGATCGATCCGGCCGCTCCAGGCCAGCAGATAGGCCTGGTATTCGCCGGCCTCGGCCTGCTTCAGCGACGTCGCGAACTCGGTGACCCGGAGCTTCATGTCGAAGCCGGTCTCCGCCGCCATCGACTGGATCACCTGCGCGGCCGCTTCGGTTTCGGCGCCCTTCGACACCATGAAGTCGACGCTGACCGGCGTCGTGACGCCAGCCTCCTTCAACAGCGCCTTGGCCTTGGCGACGTCGCGCTTCGGCACCGGAAAGGCCTTTTGATAATAGGGATGATCCGGATTGACCCACTGGTTGCCGGGCTTGAACTCACCGTTGGACACCACCTCGCTGATCGCATCGCGGTCGAGCGAGAGGTCGAGCGCCTGGCGCACCTTGGCGGACTGGCTGAGCGGTCCCTTGGCCTTGTCCTTGCCGACGTTCAGCGTCACGCCCTGATAGCCGAGCTCGATGGCGCTCGACAGTTTGAGTTTTGCGTCACCCTTGACTTCCTTGATGTCGGTCGCAAGCAGACGCTCGATCAAATCGAGGCCGCCGGATTTCAGATTGGCAAGACGAACCGTCGCGTCCACCAACGGCAGATAGACGATGCGGTCGATATGGATGTTATCCTTGTTCCAGTAATCGGCGAACTTCTCGAACACCATGCGGTCCTGCTGCACGCGTTCGACGAATTTGTAGGGACCGGCGCAAACCGGGCGCAGGCCGAACTTGTCGCCGGCCTCTTTCGCTGCCTTGGGAGAAACCATCATCCCGGCACGATCGGTGAGCTGCGCGACCAGCGGCGAGTAGGGCGCCTTCAATGCCAGCTTGATGGTGAGGGGATCGACCACGTCGATGCGTTCGACCGCTGCCAGCTCCGGCTTCCGGAACGAGCCCGGGAATGTCAAATGGCGCTCCAGCGAAAACTTGGCGGCTTCCGCGTTGAATTCCTCGCCATCGTGAAACTTGACGCCGGGCCGCAGTTTGATGGTGACTTCCTTGCCGTCGGCCGAGGTCTCATGGCTCAACGCAAGCTGCGGCACGATGTTGAGCTTGTCATCAATGTCGAACAGCTTGTCGCAGAACGAGGCGAATACGATCCGGCCCACATAAGTGCGGGCCATGGTCGGGTCGAGAATATCAGGGTCCTCGGCAAGCCCGATCCGCAGCGTCGTCTGGGCCTGAACATTTGCCGGAAGCGACAGCAGCAGCGCCGCCGCGGTAACTGCGTAACGAATGATTTTCATGCTGCCATCCCCTTATCCACGATCAATTGGCCGTGTCCTTGATAGATCAACCCCGGCGCGGCCTGCGCCTTCCGTGCCGCCGCTGAAGGCGGCGACCAATTTTTCCAGCACCGGCGAAAAGTCGCCATCGGCCGGAACGATGGATTCGGATGCCGGCAGCTCGGCTGTGCGGTGACATGCCGTGGCGTGTCCCGTGCCGTCCGCGAGCAGCGGCGGAACTTCGGTCCGGCAGCGCGCGATGACGTAGGGGCAGCGGGTATGGAAGCGGCAGCCGGAAGGCGGATGAAGCGCGCTCGGCATCTCGCCCTCCAGCACGATGCGGCTGCGCTTGGCCTGCGGCTTGGGTACGGGGATCGCCGACAGCAACGCACGGCTATAAGGGTGCCGGGGCGCGGCAAACAGCGCATCGGCCTGCGCAGTCTCGACGATGCCACCGAGATTCATCACGGCGACGCGGTCGGCGATGTGCTTTACGACCGCAAGATCGTGGGAGACGAAGATATAGGCGAGGCCGAGCCGGTCCTGCAGGTCGCGCAACAGATTGAGGATCTGCGAGCGGATCGAAACGTCGAGCGCCGACACCGGTTCGTCGCAGATGATCAATTTCGGCTCCACGGCAAGCGCCCGCGCAATCGCGATGCGTTGGCGCTGGCCGCCGGAAAACTCATGCGGATAGCGGCGGGCAAAGCGCGGCTCCAGCCCGACCAGCCGCAGCAACTCGCCAACGCGCTCGCGCCGCCGCTTGGCCGGCACCAGATCGTGCAACGCCAGCGGCTCGCTCAGGATCTGACTGACGGTCATACGCGGGTTGAGCGATGCATAAGGATCTTGAAAGATAATCTGCGCATCGCGGCGGAAGGCACGCAATTCATTGGCGTTTAGTGCGCCGAGGTCGCGGCCTTCAAAGCGAACAGTGCCCGCATCCGGCTCGATCAGCCGCAGCACCAGCCGGCTCACGGTGGATTTGCCACAGCCGGATTCGCCGACCAGCGCCAGCGTCTTGCCGGCCTCGACGGTGAAGCTGACGCCGTCGACCGCCTTCACATGGGCGGTGGGCCGGCCGAACACAGAGCGCGCGGCGACGAAATGTTTCACCAGGCCTTCGACTTCGAGGAGGGACGTCATGACACCAGCCGCTCCAGCGGCGCGCGGATACAGCGCGAGGCGTGGCCCGGACTCACGATTGCCAGCGGTGGCGGCGCGGCGGTGCAGGGGTCGACGACAAACGGACAGCGCGCGGCGAAGCGGCAGCCGGGCGGCGGGTTCGCCATGTTCGGCACCATGCCCTCGATCGTCGCCAGATGCGACGCGCGGCGATCGAGCCGCGGGATCGAGCCGAGCAGGCCGACGGTGTAGGGATGCTGTGGATTGGCAAAGAGCTCGTCGACCGGCGCCCGTTCGACGATTTCGCCGGCATACATCACCGCCACCTCGTCGCAGACTTCGGCGACCACGCCGAGATCGTGGGTTATCAGGATGATCGCAGCGCCGCTGGCAGCCTTCAGCTCGCGCATCAGGTCGAGGATCTGCGCCTGCAGCGTGACATCAAGCGCGGTGGTCGGTTCGTCCGCAATCAACAGGCGCGGGTCGCAGGCCAACGCCATCGCGATCATCACGCGCTGGCGCATGCCGCCGGAGAGCTTGTGCGGATATTCATCGATCCGCTTGTCGGGCGAGGGGATGTGCACACGACGCAACAGCTCGATGGCACGCTCCCGCGCCTGCCGCCGCGAACCGCCGCGATGGCGCAGGATCGTCTCGATGATCTGATCGCCGATCGTAAAGCTCGGATTGAGCGAGGTCATCGGCTCCTGAAAGATCATCGCGAGCCGGTTGCCGCGAAGGTCGCGCAATGTGTCGTCGGGAACGTCGAGCAGGTCAAAACCGTCGAAGCGGATCGAGCCCGAGACCTCGGCGGAGCGCTTTGACAGCAGCCCCATGATGGCGAGCGAGGTCACGCTCTTGCCGCAGCCGGATTCGCCGACAAGGCCGAGCGTGGCGCCATTGGCGACGCTGAGATCGACACTGTCCACTGCGTGGGTGGTGCGGCCGTCGTCGCCATGGAAGACGACGCGTAGTTTCTCGATCTCGATCAGCGGGCCCGCGGTCATGCCTTGCCCGTCGTCGCGGCTTGAACGCTGGCGTCAATGACCGCGCGGTCGGTGATCCCCGCCGGGTTCTTCCGCGTCGGCAGGAAGGGGCGAAAGTGCACCCAACGCTCGCGGCTCACTTGTTCCAGGCGTTCGAGTTCGGCCAGCGGATCGGTGTGGTCGTCGACGCGCAGGTCGAGATCGGACCATTCCTCCTCGCTATGGATCAATAGTGCCGCCGATTGCTTGCCGCGCTTGTCGCCGCCGGCGGCTTCGCCCGCCTTCATCGCGGCGATCAGCCGTTGCGCAAAGGGAAGGGTGGCGTTGGCGGCGTAGGCTTTCGCGGTGTCGTCGAGCACGGCGGCGCCGGCCAGCATGTTGCCGGCGAGGGAAAAGCCGTCGCCCTGGATATGTCCGCACCAGTCGATGCATTCGCGGCCGGTATGCGTGGCGATGCGGCCCTTGATATCCATGACGTGGAGCTGGCGGGCCTCGCGGCCGTCATCAATGGCAATCAGCGTATCGATCACCTCGCGCGGACTGCGCCCTTCGTGCAGCAGCTTGACGCCGTCGATACCGTAATAGGGATTGACCAGCGCTTGCGTTGCGATGCCGCCGATGCCGGGGGCGATATGCGGCACGCGCGCGCCGACCGCGAAAAACCGGGTCGCTACCGCAATGCCAATCTGGCCGGTAAGGGGATCACGGGCGATGATCGACCAGGTCATCTTGTCTTGTCCCCTCTGAATTACCTTCCCGCCGCGTAGCCCTGCATGCCCCTCGGATTGGCGGCGGCGCGGCGGCGGCGGCCGACCCTTGAGGCTGCAGTGAGGCGGCCTTCCGACCATTCGGGACCGATCTCGACGACATGGCCGCGACCCTTCAGCGTATCGACCGTCGCCTTCGGCACGCGGCTTTCGAGCACGAGCACGCCGGGGCGTGCAGTGCGCGGCCAGAACGAGATCGGGAAATGTTCGGAGTGCCAGGCCGGCGCGTCGATCGCTTCTTGCAGGTTCAGCTTGGCGTGGACATGGCGCAGGAAGAATTGCGTGGTCCATTGGTCCTGCTGGTCGCCGCCGGGCGATCCCCAGGCCATGTAGGGCTCGCCGTCGCGATAGCACATCGTCGGCGAAAGCGTGGTGCGCGGGCGCTTGCCGGGCGCCAGTGCTGCCGGATGATCTTCCTCCAGCCAGAACATCTGCGCGCGGCTGCCGAGGCAGAAGCCGAGTTCCGGAATGACCGGCGAGGATTGCAGCCAGCCGCCGGACGGCGTTGCCGAGACCATGTTGCCGGCCTGGTCGATGATGTCGAAATGCACGGTGTCGCCGCGCACCTCGCCGAAGCGGCCGACGGTCGGCTCGCCCGCGC
The DNA here is from genome assembly GCF_001440395.1 of Bradyrhizobium jicamae. Taxonomy (GTDB): domain Bacteria; phylum Pseudomonadota; class Alphaproteobacteria; order Rhizobiales; family Xanthobacteraceae; genus Bradyrhizobium; species Bradyrhizobium jicamae. The sequence goes on from NZ_LLXZ01000194.1 coordinate 15,808, forward strand.
CCATGGCGCCGACCGCCTCGCGGTGGCCCTCGGCGCGACGCAGCTTGACCACCGAACCAAAACCTTCCACCGAACCCGGGATGAAATCCAGCGAGGCCGCGTCCCTCGAGATCAGTTTGCGGCGCTCATCATTGTAGGCGTCCGACAGCAACGTCGTGATCGGGATATCCGTGAACTTGGGATCGCCATAAAACTTCTCGCGGTCCGCAAAGGCGAGTTTGGCGCATTCGATCTGCAGATGGATGAACTCCGGACCGGCCGGATCGAGCCCGTCGAGTTCAAAGCCTTTCAGCAACGCGAGCTGCTGCAGCATCACCGGGCCCTGGCTCCACACCCCGGGTTTGCAGACGGTATAGCGGCCATAGTCATAAGTAAGCGGCGCCTCGACGGTCGGCTGCCAGCGCGCCATGTCGTCGGCGGAGAGCACACCGCGATGTGGTGAGCCGGAGACGTCCATCACGTCCTGTGTGCGGCAGAATTTATCGATCGCCTCCGCGACAAAACCCTGCGACCAGGATTGTCGCGCGCGCTCGATCTGCGCGACGCGGTCGCCGCCTGCGCTCTCGGCCTCTTTCAAAATACGGGCGTAGGTTTCCGAGAGTTTCGTGTTGGTGAACAGCGTGCCCGGCCGGGGCACTTCATTGTTCGGCAAATAGACAGCCGCTGACGTCGTCCAGTGCTGCCGGAATAGTTTCTCGACCACCTGGATCGTTGCGGAGGCGCGCTCGACCAGCGGGTAGCCGTTGCCGGCATAGGCGATTGCGGGCTCCAGCACGTCACGCAGCCGCATCGTGCCGTAATCGCGCAAGAGCAGCATCCAGGATTCGAACGTGCCGGGGACGCAGGCCGCTAGAAGTCCGGTGCCGGGCACCATCTCCAGCCCTTCGCTCTTGTAATGTGCGATGGTGGCTTTCGCCGGTGCAGGGCCTTGGCCGCAGATCACCTCGGTGCGGCCGCGCTTGACGTCATGCACGATGATCGGCACGTCGCCGCCGGGGCCGTTCAGATGCGGCTCCACCACCTGCAGCGTGAACGCGGTGGCAACACCGGCATCGAATGCGTTGCCGCCCTTTTCCAGAATGCCCATGCCGACCGCGGTCGCGATCCAGTGCGTCGAGGTGACGACGCCAAAGGTGCCTTCGATTTCCGGCCTTGTGGTGAAGGGATCGGGATTGATGTTGCTCATGGGAGTCCAATGCCGTGCTGGTATCGCGATGCCGGTGCACTTGACCACAGGCGAGGCCGAATGCCAACCGTTGGCATGCCACGCATTGCACCCATCCCTGTGATCATACCGCGGCGGCAGTCTCAACCGGATGGTTGACGGCGTGGCAGGCGACGCCGTTGATCAGGGCGGGGGCTTCCTTCCGGCACAGATCGAACGCCAGCGGGCAGCGCGGGTTGAAGGCGCAGCCGGGCGGCGGGTCGATCGGGTTGGGGATTTCGCCCTTCACCGGAATCCGCTGGCGGCCGGACATCGCGAGATCAGGGACGGCGCCGAGCAGCATCTTGGTGTAGGGCATCCGCGGATTGGCGAACAATTCGCGCCCCTCGGCGATCTCGACAATACGCCCGAGATACATCACGCCGATGCGCGTCGCCATGTGCCGGACCACGGCGAGGTTATGGCTGATGAGGAGATAGGTCAGGCCGAACTTGTCCTGCAGGTCGCGCATCAGATTGAGGATCTGCGCCTGCACGGATACGTCGAGCGCCGAGGTCGGCTCGTCGCAGACGATGAACTCGGCGTCCGATGCCAGCGCGCGCGCAATCGCGATGCGCTGGCGCTGGCCGCCGGAGAATTCATGCGGATACTTCAGCCCGTCGTCCGGATGCAGCCCGACGAGACTCAATAGTTCACCGACGCGCGAGCGGATGTCGCGCTCGCCCTGGATCAGGTCGAAGGCGCGGATCGGCTCGGAGACGATGGCATCGACCCGGAAGCGCGGATTGAGGCTCGCATAGGGATCCTGAAAAATCATCTGGATGCGGCGGCGCAGCCGCTGACGTGCCTGGGCCTGCCTCGGATTCGTCATCGACACGCCGTCGATGACGACTTCGCCCGAGCTCGGCGGCAGCAATCCCACCACCATCCGCGCCACGGTGGTCTTGCCCGAACCGGACTCGCCGACGAGCGCGAATGTTTCGCCCTTCCTGATGTCGAAGGTTACGCCATCGACGGCCTTCAGAAACTCCAGATGGCCGCCTTCCAGCACGCGGTTGAGCCACGGTTTTGATACGTCGAATACGCGGCGCAGATTTCTCACGTCGACATAGGAGGCCGTCATGCCGCGCTCTCCTTCGCGGTTTCGTTGGGCGCCGGATCATAGAGATGGCAGGCGACCGCATGCGACCCCTGCTTGAGCGGTTCGGGGCGTTCGACGCGGCAGCGGTCGAACGCAAAGGCGCAACGCGGATTGAACGAGCAGCCCGGCGGGATCGCCGACAGCCGCGGCATCGAGCCTGGAATTTGCACCAGCCGCTTCTCTTCGCCCGCGAGCGTCGGGATCGCGCCCATCAACCCCTTGGCGTAGGGATGCAGCGGGTTCTGCACGACGTCCTGCACCGGGCCGATTTCGGCGATCCGGCCGGAATACATCACCGCGACGCGGTCCGAGGTTTCGGCGATCACGCCCATGTCGTGGGTGACCAGCATGACGGCCGTGCCGTGATCGCGCCCGAGCCGCTTGATCAGCGAGATGATCTGCGCCTGCACGGAGACATCGAGCGCCGTCGTCGGCTCGTCGGCGATGATCAGTTCCGGCTCGGCGCAGATCGCAAGCGCAATCACGACGCGCTGGCGCATGCCGCCGGAGAATTCGTGCGGATAGGCGTCGATGCGCTTTTCCGGTGCGGGAATTCCGACCTCGGCCAAAAGATCGATCGCACGCTTGCGCGCCGCGGTCTCCGACAAGTTCATGTGGGTTCTGATCGTCTCAACGATCTGGTCGCCGACCCGGTACAGCGGATTGAGGCTGGTCAGCGGATCCTGAAAGATCATGCCGATCCGCTTGCCCCGGATGCGGCGGATTTCTTCGGTCGGCAGATGGTCGATCCGCGTTCCCGACAGATAGATCTCGCCGCCGGCGATGCGGCCGGGCGGATCGATCAGCCCGATGACGGCTAGTCCCGTGACCGATTTGCCGGCGCCTGACTCGCCGACCACGCCGAGCACCTCGCCCTTGGCGATGTCGAAGGACACGCCGTTGATCGCGCGCAGCGTGCTGCGGCGGGTGAGGAATTCCACCTCGAGGTTACGCACGGAGAGGACAGGAGCGGTCATCGGAGTTTTGGATTGAGCGCGTCGCGCAGCCAGTCGCCGAGCAGGTTGATGGAGAGGATCAGCCCCGCCAGCGCTATGCCGGGGAAGGCGACGATCCACCATTCGCCAGCGAACAAATAGTTGTTGCCGATCCGGATCAGCGTGCCGAGCGAGGGCATGGTGTCGGGCATGCCGGCGCCGAGGAACGACAGCGTCGCTTCGGTAATGATGGCAAGTGCGAGGTTGATGGTCGCGATCACGAGGATCGGCCCCATCGTATTCGGCAGCACGTGCCGCAGCATGATCTTGGGCGCGGGCAGGCCGATCAGTTGCGCGGCGGCGACATAATCCTTGCTCTTCTCGACCATGACCGAGCCGCGCACGGTGCGGGCATATTGCACCCAGAAGCTCAGGCCGATCGCGATCACCAGCACGCCCAGCGTGCTCATGGCGTCCAGCCGGTTGCCGAGCACGGATTTGGCAACGCCGTTGACCAATAGCGCAATCAGGATGGCGGGGAAGGTGAGCTGCACGTCGGCGATGCGCATGATCAGCCCGTCGACCGCGCCGCCGACATAGCCCGCGATGAGGCCAAGCGTGATGCCGAGCGTGCCGGCCAGGATGACGCCGAGCACGCCGACCACGAGCGATATCCGCAAGCCGTAGAGAATGGCCGAAAACACGTCGCGGCCCTGTTCGTCGGTGCCGAGCAGGAACGGGCTCTGGCCTTCGGCGGTCCACAGCGGCGAGATCCGGGAGTTCATCAGTTGCAGCTGTGCCGGATCGAACGGGTTCTGCACCGACAATTGCGAAGCAAAGATCGCGAGCAGGAAGAACAGGACGGTGATGGCGGCCGCGACCATCGTCATGCGGGAACGGCGGAACGAATAGAAAATATCGCTGTCGAGCGCACGCTTCAGCCAGCTTGTCCCGGAACGCGCCGCCGCTGCGTTCGGCTCGACTCGGTGTGGTACGACGGCATCGGACATCTGGTCGCTCGCTTATGCCGGACGGCTGATGGTCGAGCGCAGGCGCGGATCGACGATGGTGTAGAGAATATCGACCACCAGATTGATGGTGACGAAAATCAGCGACACCATCAGCAGGTAGGCGGCCATGATCGGGATGTCGACGTTTTGCACGGCCTGCACGAACAACAATCCCATACCCGGCCACTGGAAGACGGTCTCGGTGATAATGGCAAATGCAATAACCGAGCCAAACTGCAGCCCCGCTACGGTGATCACGGGAACCAGTGTGTTCTTCAGCGCGTGGCCGAAATGGATGGCACGCGTCGTCAGGCCGCGGGCGCGGGCGAAGCGGATGTAATCGGTACGGAGCACTTCAAGCATTTCAGCGCGCACCAGCCGCATGATCAGGGTCATCTGAAACAGACCGAGCGTGATCGAGGGCATGATCAGCGCCTTCAGTCCGGACAGCGTGAGCAGGCCGGTGGTCCACCAGCCGATCCGCACCACATCGCCGCGGCCGAATGAAGGCAGCCACCCGAGCGTCACCGAGAACAGATAGATCAGGAGAATGCCGATCAGGAAGGTCGGCAGCGAGATGCCGATCAGCGACACCGCCTGGAAGAATTTTGTGAGAATCGTATCGCGCCGCAGCGCCGAATAGACGCCCATCAGAATGCCGAACACCATGGCGAGAACGGTGGCACAGGCCGCGAGTTCCAGCGTCGCCGGCATCCGCTCCATCAGAAGGTTCGAGACCGGCTGGCGAAATTGATAGGAGACCCCGAACTTGAATTGCACGGCGTTGGTAAAATAGCGCACGAACTGCACCGGCACGGGATCATCGAGCCCGAGCGACTTGCGCACCGCCTCGCGCTCGGCGGCCGGCGTATCCAGCGAGACGATCTGATTGACGGGGTCGCCGGCGAAACGGAACATCGAGAAGGCAATGACGCCGACCGCGATCATGACGCCGATGGCCTGGATAGCGCGGCGAAGAGTGAAAGCGAGCATGAATTCCTTTCACTGCTCTTTAGATGCGGCGGCGGACGTCGCTGTCGCCTCGATAAAGAAAGGTCCCGGAAGCCATAAGCCGCCGGGACCTGTGTTGAAGCCGATTAGTCCTGTTTGGTTGCCCAGTAGAGCAGGACCTGGTTGTCGGCGCGCTGGCTCAGCTTGACCTTCTTCGATACGCCCCAGGCCAGCGCCTGCTGGTGCAGCGGGATGTATCCGAAGTCCTTGGCGCCGATCGCGTAGGCGTCCTTGATCAGGAGATCACGCTTGCTCATGTCGGACTCCTGCAACACCTTGTCGGTGAGTTCGTCGAGCTTCTTGTTGCAGTAGCCGCCGAGATTGCCCTCGCCGCGCGCCGATTTCGGATCGTCGCGGCAACCCATGATGTCGAACAGGACGTTGTGCGAATCGAGCGTGCCGGGCGTCCAGCCGAGCAGATAGAACGAGGTCTGGTAACCGCCGGGCTTCAGCACCTTGGCGAAATACTGCGCCTTGGGCTGGGCCAGCAGCGTCACCTTGACGCCGATGCGCGCCAGCATGCCGACGACCGCCTGACAGATCGCGGCGTCGTTGACATAACGGTCGTTCGGGCAGTCCATCGTGACTTCGAAGCCGTCGGGGTAGCCGGCTTCGGTCAGGAGCTTCTTGGCGCCATCAGGATCGAATTTCGGGCGCGTGAAGTCGCCGGACAGCTTGAACAATTGCGGTGCGATCATCAGCGGCGAGGGCGTCGACAGGCCGCGCATGACGCGGGTCTTGATCAATTCGATGTCGACGGCCTTGAAGAAGGCCTCGCGCACCTTGATGTCCTTGAACGGATTCTTGCCCTTGACGTTGGAGTAGAGCAACTCGTCGCGCACCTGATCCATGCCGAGGAAAATGGTGCGAAGTTCCGGTCCCTTCAGCACCTGGGCGTTCGGGCTGGAATCGACCCGCGTGATGTCCTGGATCGGAACTGGCTCGATGACGTCGACTTCGCCCGACAGCAGTGCGGCGACGCGCGTGGCGTCCGAGCCGATCGGGGTGAAGACGATTTCCTTGAGGTTATGCTCGGGCTTGCGCCACCAGTTCGGATTGGCCTTGTAGACGGTCTTGACGCCCGGCTGATGGCTTTCGACCGTGAAGGGGCCGGTGCCGTTGGCATTGAGCGAGGCAAAGCTCGGTGTCGTTGCCGCGGCCGGTGTGGGCTCGACGGCGTTGTTCGCCTCGGCCCACTTCTTGTCCATGATGTACCAGGTATCCCATTGCGAATTGAGGATGGGATTGGGCGAGGTCAGGATGAAATCCACCGTGTGGTCGTCAATCTTCACGACCTTGGCGTCGGTGGGAATGCGGGTCTGCAGGTTCGAGCCCTTCTTGCGGACACGATCCGCCGAGAAGACCACGTCGTCGGCGGTGAAGGGGTCGCCATTGTGGAATTTCACGCCCTTGCGCAGATGGAACCGCCAGCGGGTGGGCTCCGGCGTTTCCCATTTTTCCGCGAGCGCGGGGATGATCTTCAGATCCTTGTCGCGGGCGACGAGGCCTTCGAAGACGTGCCCGAGATGGGCGTGGGTGGTGCTTTCGTTCAGCGTGTAGGGGTCGAGCGACTTGAGGTCGCCCTGGTTGGCATAGCGCAGGGTCTGGGCCGATGCCGGCGCTATTGCAAAGGCGAGGATGGAGGCCGTGGCCGCTGCAAGCAAAGTGTGACGTACCGACATTGTTCGATTCCCCCGCATTGATCGGCAATTTCTGCAATTAGCGCGGATATTGCCGAGCCATGTTGCCAAAGTCCAGCCGCCGCGCAAAGCATCATTATCCCGCACTGCGTGCCGGTTTGCGCGGCGGTGCGGCAATGAGTAGGTTCACCATAGGACGTGCGCGTAAGCCCGTTACATTAAACTTTCGGAGTGCTGGATGGCGGAACTGAAGGCCGACGTTCTCGTCCTGGGTGCGGGCATGGTCGGCGTCAGCGCCGCCTTGCACCTGCAGAAGCGCGGCCGGAACGTGGTTCTGATCGACCGGCACGGCACTGCCGGCGAGGAGACCAGTTACGGCAATGGCGGATTGATCGAGTGCGCCTCGGTTTTTCCCTATATGTTTCCGCGGGACGTGGGGCAGATCCTGCGCTACGCGTTCCTTCGCGCGCCCCAAGTGAGCTATCATTTCCGGGACTTGCCGTCCTTCCTGCCGTGGTTGACGCGGTATTTCCTCGCCTCGTCACCCAAGCGTGCACTGCACAGCGCGATGGCCGAATTGCCGCTGATCCAGCGCAGCCTGATCGAGCATGAGGCGCTGATTACGGAAGCCAATGTGCCGGAACTGTTGCGGCGGACCGGCTGGATCAAGCTGTTTCGCTCTGAGGCGACGTTTGCGGGTGCCGTGCAGGATCTCAAGCGCGCCGGGCAGCATGGCGTCACCGGCGAGGTGCTGGACGGGCCTGCGATTATCGCGCGCGAGCCGCATCTGACCGGCGAATTCTCCGGCGCCATCCATTTTCCCACGCCGGGGTTTGTGCCCGACCCCGGCGGGCTGGCCAAGGCCTATTCCGCATTGTTCGGCCGCAAGGGCGGGCGCTATCTGATCGGCGATGCCCGAACGCTCGAACCATCGGGCGGAAGGTGGCGGGTGGCGACACTGGAAGGCTCTGTTACGGCGCGTGAGGTCGTGGTGGCGATGGGGCCGTGGTCGGATCAGGTCCTCCGGCCGCTTGGCTATTCGATCCCGCTGCAGGTCAAGCGCGGTTATCACCTGCATCTCAAGCCGCGCGGCAATGCGGTCCTGCATCATCCCGTGCTGGATACCGATCTCGGCTATCTGCTGGCGCCGATGAACCGTGGCATTCGCCTGACCACCGGTGCCGAGTTTGCCCACCGCGATCGACCGCCGACGCCGGTCCAGGTCGAGCGGGCCCTGCCGCGGGCGCACCGATTGTTCCCGCTGGGCGAGCCGGTCGACGCCAAGCCATGGATGGGCGCACGGCCCTGTCTGCCCGATATGCTGCCGGTGATCGGCAAGGCCCCCCGCCATGACGGGCTGTGGTTCGATTTCGGCCACCAGCACCATGGCCTGACGCTCGGCCCCGCGACCGGCCGCCTGCTGGCCGAAATGATGACCGGCGAGACCCCGTTTGCCGATGTCAGGCCGTTTGCCATCGAACGGTTTGGTTGACCATATCGGGCATAGGGAGCCGGGGGACCGGCTCTTGTCCTTGCGTCATCAGGGCCATCGTGGCGATACTGCAAGGAACCAGCAAGAGGAGCGGTCATGAAAGTTAACGTCGAAATCGATTGCACGCCGCTGGAGGCCAGGCAGTTCTTCGGATTGCCGGACGTCTCGCCGATGCAGACCGCCGTGATGGACAAGATGCAGCAGCAGGTGATGGCCAACATCGAAAAGGTCTCACCGGAGTCGCTGATCCAGAGTTGGTTCACGTTCGATCCCAAGATCGCCGAGCGATTCCAGGATATGTTCGTGACCATGGCCGGTCTTGGCGGCATGACCAAGAAGGACAAGTAAGTGACGGTCGCGGAGAGCGCGGCTGCGACGGAGGAGCAAAGGCTTCGGCCACCCAGCCTGTTTCTGATGCTGGCCGAGACGAGGGCGCTGTTCGAACTGAACTCGAGCCTGTTGCTGTCGCCGCTCCTGATGCGCGCGCCGCGGGGCGACGGACATCCAGTGCTGACGCTGCCGGGCTTTCTTGCCAGCGATCTTTCGATGGCGCCGATGCGGCGCTACCTGAAAGAACTCGGCTACGACGCCTATGCGTGGAACATGGGCCGCAATTTCGGCGGCGTCGTTTCCAAGCGCAGTGCGTTGCGCGAACTGCTGCAGCGCATTCATGACCAGACCGGCCGCAAGGTCAGTTTGGTCGGCTGGAGTCTCGGCGGTGTTTATGCGCGCGATCTTGCGCTGCAGATGCCGGAGATGGTGCGTTCCGTGATTACGCTCGGCAGCCCGTTTGCCAACGACATCCGGGCGACCAACGCCACGCGTCTGTATGAGGCGCTGTCGGGGGAGACCGTCGACGACAACCCGGAAATCCTCCAGGCGATCGCCGGTGACCTGCCGGTGCCGGCGACCTCGATCTATTCGCGGACCGACGGCATCGTGAACTGGCACACCAGCCTGTTGCGTCCCTCCGTATCAGCCGAAAATATCGAGGTGTACTTCGCCAGCCATATCGGGCTCGGCGTCAATCCCGCGGCCTTATGGGCGGTGGCCGACCGCCTGGCGCAGGCGGAGGGCGAATTTAAGCATTTTGACCGATCAGGACCATTTGCCATTGCCTACGGCCCCCCGGAAAATGCACAATCGTAAGTCAACGCCCTGAGCCAAAGGGCATGATCCCGAAACTTCCCGCCCTGCAATTGATGCGGGATAGCTAGCGGTTTTCGGATATGCTCCAATAATAAAGACATTCCTGACGCCAGAAGCGCCGCCAAGGCGCCGCGTTATCTACTGCGGGAGGAAAAGCATGGCGGACGCCAAGAAACTGTCTTCGCTGGACGCGTCGTTTCTGTATCTGGAAACGCCGGAGATGCCGATGCATGTCGGCAGCATGGCGATCTTCCGCCTGCCCGAGGGCTACAAGGGCGACTTCTTCGAAGAGTTCAAGGCGATGATCGCCTCGCGGCTGCACATCGCGCCGATCCTGAAAGCGCGCCTGGAGAAGGCGCCGCTCGACATCGACCATCCCTCCTGGGTCGAGGACGACCAGTTCGACATCGATCGCCATATCTTCCGCGCCAGTTTGCCGGCGCCGCGCGATCGCGCGACGCTGGAACGTATCGTCGGCTGGATGCATGCAAAACTGCTCAACCGCGCCCGTCCGCTCTGGGAGTTCTATGTCTTCGAAGGTATGAAGGACAACGAGATCGGACTCTATTCCAAGATGCACCATGCCTGCATTGATGGCGGCGCCGGCGCGGCGCTGACCAGCATGATCTATGACATCACGCCGGTGCCGCGTCAGGTCGAGCCGCCGACCGCGCCCAAGGTAGCGCAGGAGCCGCGCGACATCGCCGCCAACCTGATCGATTCCTACCAGCAGCTCTGGACGCAGCCGTTCGACGCCAAGGCGGCGCCGAAGACCCTCGAACTGCCGCGCACGGGAAAAAGCGATCTCGGTTCGATCCTGTTCGACAACGCCATGTTCCAGATCGAATCCGCGGTGAAGTTCGCCAGCAGCGTGCCGACGGTGCTGAAGAGCCTCTCCGACGTCGTCGGCAAGGTTGCCGATCCCAAATCGCGCGACAGCCTGGCCAGCATGGCCTCGCCGCCGACCATTCTCAACAAGACCATCTCGTCGGAGCGCAGCTTCGCCGGCGTCTCGATCTCGCTGTCGCGTGCCAAAGCGTTGGCGAAAGCGTCCGGCGGCAAGCTCAACGACGTCGTGCTGGCGCTATCGTCAGGCGTGGTGCGGCGCTATCTCATCAGCCAGGGCGGTCTGCCGAACAAATCGCTGACGGCGGCGGTGCCGATCTCGCTGCGAGAGGAGGGCAATGCCGACGCCAATAACCAGGTGTTCGGCATGATCTGCTCGATCGCCACCAATATCGAGGATCCGAAGGGGCGGCTGGAAACCATCATCGCGCAATCCACCAAGTCGAAGGAGATGTCGCATCCGCTGCGGGCGCTAATGCCGCAGGTCTCCAACCTCTCGATGCTGGGCGCGCCGATCGTGACCCAGATATTGGCGCTGCTCTACAGCCGCTCCAACCTCTCCGACGTGCTGCCGCCGGCCGCCAACATCACCGTTTCAAACGTCCCCGGGCCGCGACAGACGCTGTATGCGGCCGGTGCCGAACTCCTGCACATCTTCCCGGTCTCGATCTCGACGCATGGCATTGCGCTCAACATCACCGTGCAGAGCTATCGCGACCAGCTCGATTTTGGCTTCATCTCCGGTGCCAACATCATTCCGCATGTCCAGGTTCTCTGCGACATGCTCCCGCAGGAATTTGAAGCACTGGAGGCGGCATACGCACCGCCGCCGAACATGACCAGCGCGGCTGAATAGGAAGTCGCCATGATTGAAATGCCGCCGCTGCAATTTGCCGAGGTGAACGGCATTCGCATGGGCTTCTATGAGGCGGGGCCCGCATCCGACAAGCCGCCGGTCGTGCTGTGCCACGGCTGGCCGGAAATCGCTTTCTCCTGGCGTCACCAGATCAAGGCGCTGAGCGAAGCCGGCATCCGGGTGATTGCGCCGGACCAGCGTGGTTATGGCGCGACCGACCGGCCCGAGCCGGTCGAGGACTACGACATGGAGCACCTGACCGGCGATCTCGTCGGTCTGCTCGACCATCTCAAGATCGACAAGGCGATCTTCGTCGGCCACGACTGGGGCGGCTTCATCGTCTGGCAGATGCCGCTGCGCCATATCGACCGCGTCGCCGGCGTGGTCGGCGTCAACACCCCGCATTGGGATCGCGCGCCGGCCGACCCGATCGAGCTGTTTCGAAAGCGTTTCGGCGACAGCATGTATATCGTGCAGTTTCAGGATCCTGCCCGCGAGCCGGACAGGATTTTCGGCAGCCGGGTCGAGCAGACCTTTGACGCGTTCATGCGCAAGCCGGTGGCGCGGCCCCCCGGCACGCCGGAGGAGCAGCCGATTGCCGGCGTCGGCGCATCGGCGCGGCTCAATCTGGCGTTTCCGCAGATGATCGCGAATTACGATGCCAGGCACGATCCGCGCACGCCGATCCTGTCGGCGGAAGAAAAGAAGGTGTTCGTCGATACTTTCACCAGAACGGGCTTCACCGGCGGCATCAACTGGTATCGCAATTTTTCGCGCAACTGGCAGCGCTCGGAAGGGCTCGACCATACGGTGCGCGTGCCCTCGCTGATGATCATGGCCGAGAACGACGGGGTGCTGCCGCCGTCGGCCACCGTGGGCATGGAGAAGCTGGTGCCCGATCTCGAGAAGTATCTCGTGCGCGACAGCGGCCATTGGACGCAGCAGGAAAAGCCGGACGAGGTCAGCGCCAAGCTGATCGAATGGCGTAGAAAAAGGTTTGGGTGACACGTCATTCCGGGGCGATGCGAAGCATCGAACCCGGAATCTCGAGATTCCCCGATGCGCAATTGCGCATCTGAGGTCTGGTCCTTCGGACCATCGCGGAATGACGGGTGAGTGGGAAGGGTAGGAGAAACTTCGACAATGGCGTCCGGCAACAAACTGAACCCGATCCCGCATCCGCCGAAAAAACCCGTCGTCGGCAACATGCTGTCGCTGGACCCCAACGCGCCGGTGCAGCACCTGGTCAAGCTTTCCAAGGAGCTCGGGCCGATCTTCTGGCTCGACATGATGGGCGCGCCGCTCGTCATCGCCTCCGGCCACGACCTGATCGACGAGCTTTCCGACGAGAAGCGTTTTGACAAGACCGTGCGCGGCTCGCTGCGCCGCGTCCGCGCCGTCGGCGGCGACGGGCTCTTCACCGCAGATACGACCGAGCCGAACTGGAGCAAAGCGCATAACATCCTGCTGCAGCCATTCGGCAACCGCGCGATGCAGTCCTATCACCCGAGCATGGTCGACATCGCCGAGCAGCTCGTGAAAAAATGGGAGCGGCTCAACCCCGACGACGAAATCGACGTCGTGCAGGACATGACGGCGCTGACGCTCGACACCATTGGTCTCTGCGGTTTCGACTATCGCTTCAATTCGTTCTACCGCCGCGACTATCACCCGTTCGTGGAATCGCTGGTGCGCTCGCTCGAGACCATCATGATGACCCGCGGCCTGCCGCTGGAAAATCTCTGGATGCAGAAGCGACGCAAGACGCTGGCCCAGGATGTCCACTTCATGAACAAGATGGTCGACGAGATCATCGCCGAGCGCCGCGGCAACGCGGAAGCCACTGATGCCAAGAAGGACATGCTGGGCGCCATGATGACCGGCGTCGACCGTTCAACCGGCGAGCAACTCGACGACGTCAACATCCGCTACCAGATCAACACCTTCCTGATCGCGGGCCACGAGACCACCAGCGGCCTGTTGTCCTGCACGATTTACGCGTTGCTCAAGCATCCGGAAATCCTCAAGAAGGCCTATGAGGAAGTCGACCGGGTGCTCGGCCCCGACATCGACGCAAAGCCGACCTATCAGCAGGTCACCCAGCTCACCTACATCACGCAGGTGTTGAAGGAAGCGCTGCGGATGTGGCCGCCGGCGCCGGCCTACGGCATCACGCCGCTGCAGGACGAGACCCTTGGCGGCGGCAAGTACAAGCTGAAGAAGAACACGTTCATCACCGTGCTGGTGATGGCGCTGCACCGCGACCCCAGCGTCTGGGGCCCGAATCCCGATGTGTTCGATCCCGAGAATTTCAGCCGCGAGGCGGAGGCCAAACGTCCGATCAATGCGTGGAAGCCGTTCGGCAACGGCCAGCGCGCCTGTATCGGCCGTGGCTTTGCGATGCATGAGGCGGCGCTGGCGATCGGCATGATCCTGCAGCGCTTCAAGCTGATCGACCATCACCGCTACCAGATGCACCTCAAGGAAACGCTCACCGTCAAGCCGGATGGTTTCAAGATCAAGGTGCGGCCGCGCGCCGACAAGGACCGCGGCGCCTTCGCCGGCCGTGCTGCGGTAGCGGCGGCCGCCTCGAGCGCAGCGGTGCCGCAGGCACGAACCCGCCCGGGACATAACACGCCGCTGCTCGTGCTCTACGGCTCCAACCTCGGTACTGCAGAAGAACTGGCAACACGGGTTGCCGACCTCGCCGAGGTCAACGGCTTCTCGACCAGGCTCGGCGCGCTCGACGATTACATCGGCAAGCTGCCGGAAGAGGGCGCGCTGATGGTCTTCTGCGCGTCCTACAACGGCGCGGCTCCTGATAACGCCACGCAGTTCGTTAAATGGCTGGACAGCGGCCTGCCGAAGGATGCGTTCGCCAAGGTGCGCTACGCCGTGTTCGGCTGCGGCAACAGCGACTGGGCCGCGACCTATCAGTCGGTGCCGCGGATCATCGACGAGCAGTTGGCGGCGCATGGCGCGCGCAGCCTCTATGGCCGCGGCGAGGGCGATGCCCGCAGCGATCTCGACGGCCAGTTCGAAAAATGGTTCGCGGCGGCAGCGCCCGCGGCGATGAAGGAATTGGGCGTCGATTCCAGTTTCGCGCGCAGCGCCGACGACGCGCCGCTCTACTCGATCGAGCCGGTGGCGCCTTCCGCCGTCAACACCATCGTGACCCAGGGCGGCGTCGCGCCGATGAAGGTGCTGGTCAATTCCGAGCTGCAGAACAAGGCCGGCGCCAATCCATCCGACCGCTCGACCCGGCATATCGAGGTGGAATTGCCGCCCGGCATCGCCTACCGCGTCGGCGACCATCTCAGCGTGGTGCCGCGCAACGATCCGGCGCTGGTGGATTCCGTTGCGCGCCGTTTCGGTTTCCTGCCGGCCGATCAGATCCGGCTGCAGGTCGCCGAGGGCCGCCGCGCGCAATTGCCGGTCGGCGATGCCGTCTCGGTCGGGCGTCTCTTGACCGAGTTCGTGGAGTTGCAGCAGATCGCGACCCGCAAGCAGATCCAGATCATGTCGGAACACACGCGCTGCCCCGTCACCAAGCCGAAGCTGCTCGCCTATGTCGGTGACGATGCCGCGTCCACCGAGCTTTATCGCTCGGATGTCCTCGCCAAGCGCAAATCGGTGTTCGATCTGCTGGAGGAACATCCGGCCTGCGAATTGCCGTTCCACGCCTATCTCGAAATGCTGTCGCTGCTGGCGCCGCGCTATTACTCGATCTCATCCTCTCCCTCGCTCGACTCGACGCGCTGCAGCGTCACCGTCGGCGTGGTGGAAGCGCCGGCGAGCTCGGGACGCGGTGTCTACAAGGGCGTCTGCTCCAATTATCTCTCCGGCCGTCGCGTCGGCGACAGCGTGCATGCGACCGTGCGCGAGACCAAGGCCGGCTTCCGTCTGCCCGACGATCCGTCGGTGCCTGTGATCATGATCGGCCCCGGTACAGGGCTGGCGCCGTTCCGCGGCTTCCTGCAGGAGCGCGCGCATCGCAAGGCGCAGGGCGCCAATCTCGGCCCGGCGATGCTGTTCTTTGGCTGCCGTCATCCCGAACAGGATTTCCTCTATGCGAATGATTTGAAGGCCTTCGCCGCCGACGGCATCACCGAGCTGCACACCGCCTTCTCGCGCGCCGACGGACCGAAGACCTATGTGCAGCATCAGGTGGCCGCACAGAAGGACCGCGTCTGGAACCTGATCGAGCAGGGCGCGATCGTCTATGTCTGTGGCGACGGCGGCAAGATGGAGCCTGACGTCAAGGCGGCGCTGGTTGCGATCTATCGCGAAAAGTCGGGTGCGGATGCCGATGCGGGTTCGCGCTGGATCGACGATCTCGGCACCAAGAACCGCTACGTGCTGGACGTGTGGGCGGGCGGATAAATTGTAGGGTGGGCAAAGCGAAGCGTGCCCGCCATCGCTTGCGCCAGACGGCAGAATGGTGGGCACGGCGCTTGCGCGCCTTTGCCCACCCTACGGCTCTTCGCATGCCGCTGATCATGCTAAAAGCCCCCGCATGATTCCCTGGGAAAAAATCGACACCGCCCGCATTCCCGGTACCGACGACGACCTCCGCCTGATGCGCCGCGGCAAGGAGTTCTCCATCAAGCTCGGCTCCAACGAGCTGATGAACAGCCGCCTCTCGGGCTCCGAGGAGGCGCTGGCAACCCTTGCGGCGAGGAAGATCGAGAAGGTCGCCGGCCCGCGCGTGCTTATCGGCGGATTGGGCATGGGCTTTACGTTGCGCGCCGCGCTTGCCGTGTTCGGAAGCAAGGCGCAGATCGTGCAGGCAGAGCTTGTTCCGGCGGTCGTCGCCTGGGCGCGGGGACCGATGGCGGAGATCTTTGGCGATAGTCTCGCCGATCCTCGCGTGAACATTCGCGAAGGCGATGTCGCCGAGATCATCCGATCGCATCGCGGCGCATTCGACGCCATTCTCCTCGATGTCGACAACGGCCCCGAAGGGCTCACCCGCAAGGCCAACGATGCGCTCTACGATTCAGTCGGGCTGAACGCGACGCGCGCGGCGCTGCGGCCGGGCGGCGTGCTGGCGGTGTGGTCTTCGGGGCCTAACGCGGCATTCGCAAAGCGCTTACGCAGCGCACGCTTCGACGTCAACGAAGTCAACATCCGCGCCACCGGCAAAGGCCGCGGCGTGCGTCACATCATCTGGATCGCGACGAAAAGTTAGAAAGGTAGGGTGGGCAAAGCGCAGCGTGCCCACCACTTCCACCGATTAACCTACGCCGCCTTCGCCGCCGCGCCATGCGCGTGCTTGTCGATCGCATCGATGATCTGTGGCCACATCGGGATCGGCAGCGCATGACCCATGCCCTCGATCATCAGCAGCTTTGCGCCTGGTATCGATGCCGCCGTGTCCTTGCCGCCTTCGGGCCGCACCAGCGGATCGACGGTGCCGTGAATGACCAGCGTCGGTGTCTTCACCTGGGCGAGGCGCTCCTTGCGGCTGCCGGAGGCCAGCACCGCCCGCAATTGCCGGCCGACGCCGGCAGGGTTGAGGCCGCGTTCATAGGTGCGCGCGGCGCGCGCCGGATCGAGTGCCTCGTCTTCGGGGAAGGAGCCGACACGCAGCACTTTCCAGGTCTTGGCGAACCGCGCGAAGTATTCTTCCTTCGATGTCGGCGGCGGCGCCATCAGCACGGCGGCGGCCTCGCGCGTCGGCGCCGGGATCTTGGGATTGCCCGTGGTCGACATGATCGAGGTCAACGAGCGCACCCGCTGCGGGAATGAGAGTGCAATCTCCTGTGCGATCATCCCGCCCATTGAGGCGCCGACGAGGTGCGCCGACTGGATGCCGAGCGCGTCCATCAGGCCGACGGTATCCTTGGCCATGTCGATCAATCTGTAGGTCGACGCCACCGGGATCTTCAGGAACCGCTGCTTCAGTAGTTCGAACGGCGTCAGCCGCTTGCCACCGGTGAGGTGCGAGGATTTGCCGATGTCGCGATTGTCGAAGCGGATGACGCGAAAGCCGCGCCCGGCGAGCTGGCGGCAGAAATCGTCATCCCAATGGATCATCTGGGCGCCGAGCCCCATGATCAGGAGCAGCGGTTCCGCGGCCGGATCGCCGAAGATCTCGTAGCAGATGTCGATGCCGTTGGCGTGGGCGATCTGTGGCGGCTGATGGGCAAGCATCGCGTGTGTCTTCCCTCAAGTGATACCGGAGTAACTATGGCACGGTTTCCCGCACCGCAGAAGGCTTGGCGGCGGTTGACCGGCCCGCCGCAACGGTGTGGTATGGGCCAAATACAAGCGAAGCGTGGCAAGCGCTCGTAACCGTGAGGGAGAGGGCGCCTATGGCCGACAAAGGCAACGATCCTGCCGTGATCTGGCAGACCATGATCGGGGAGATGGAGAAGGGGTTCAACTCCTTTGCCAACCAGGCGATGACGTCGCCGGAGTTCTCCAAGGTAATGAACCAGGTCGGCGGCGCGACCGCAGGCGCGCAAAAACAGCTTGGCGAACTGATGGAGAAGTATCTCCTGGCGATGAACCTGCCGAGCCGGGCGCAGATGGTCGGCATGGCCGAGCGCATCCAGGCGATCGAAGGCCAGCTCAACGAGATCAAGGCGCTGCTGCAGCAGGTGCACCACAACTCGCTGGCGCCGGACAGCGGCTACGGCACGCCACGGCCGCCGCGCACCAAGCGTCCGCCATCGGAGGGAGAGCAAAAATGAACGCTCCCACCGGTCTCGATTTCGCCTCCATCTCGGAGCGGGTCCAGTCCGAGGTGCAGCGCGCGATCCAGCGCAGCATCAAGGGCGTCGAATATTTTTCCTCGTCCGGCCCCTCGCTCGGCTCGACGCCAAAGGACATCCTGGCCGTCCGCGGCACCATGAACCTCTATCACTACCGGCCGGTTGCGGATGAAATCTACCGCGTCCCGATCCTGATCGTGATGGCCACCACCAACCGCGGCTACATCCTCGACATGGTGCCCGGCCAGAGCTTCATCGAGTTTCTGCTGAAGCGCGGCTACGACGTCTACATGCTGGACTGGACCGCGCCGAAGCCGGAAGAGAAGAGCTTGCGGATGGAGGACTACGTCCTCGACTTCATTCCGGACTGCATCCGCCGCGTGCAGCAGGATTCCGGCGAAAAGGACGTCAGCATCATCGGCTATTGCTTCGGCGGCGTGCTGTCGCTTCTGTATGGCTCGATCTTCCACGACGGGCCGATGAAGAACCTGATCTGCTTCACCACGCCGATCGATTTCCGCGAAATGAAGCTGTTCTCGAACTTCTCCGACCGCCGCTATTTCGATGTCGACCGCCTGATCGACACCACCGGCAACATGCCGCCCGAACTGATCCTGCAGTCGTTCGAGATGCTGCGGCCGGGCTCGCGCGTCGCGAGCCAGGTACAGCTCTGGGACAACATCTGGAACGACGAATACGTCAAGGCCTACCGGATGATGGATCGCTGGGGCACCGATACCTTGCCGCTGGCCGGCGAGTACTTTCGCGCCATCACCAAGGACCTGATGTGGGACAACAAGCTCTACAACGACACCATGACGGTTGGCGGGCGCGAGGCAAAGCTTGCGAACATCAAGGTGCCGATCCTGCATGCGGTCGCCGAGCACGATCACATCGTGCCCTATGACGCCGCCAAGCATCTGATCGCCAAGATCGGCTCATCGGACAAGGAAGAGGTGGTGCTGAAGGGCGGTCACGTCAGCGTCGTCGCCGGCGCCAACGCCATCAAGCGGCTGTGGCCGAAACTGGATTCCTGGCTAGGTAAGAGATCAACATGAGCGAGACACGTTCCTATCCGCGCCACGTCAAGACCGACGCGGGCGACATCGAATTTCGACTGATGGCGCGCGCCGATGAGCCGGCGGTGCTGGCGTTTGCGCAAAAACTTCCGACGCATGATCTGCTGTTCCTGCCGCGCAATATCAGCCAGCCCAAAGTGCTGTCGGCCTGGGTCAACGAGATCGAGCGCGGCGCTATCACGAGCCTGCTGGCGGTGAAGAACGGGACGGTGGTCGGTTGCGGCACGCTGGTGTGCGACCCGCATTCCTGGTCGCCCCATGTCGGCGGGATCAGGATGGTGGTGTCGCTTGATGTCCGCGGGCAGGGGGTCGGCCGGGCGCTCTCCCAGGAGACCTTCGCGCTGGCGCTTGGTGCCGGGCTGGAAAGGCTGACGGTGCAGATGACGGTCGACCAGCAGGCGGCGATCGCCCTGTTCGAGAGCCTCGGCTTCAAGGCCGAGGCCCTGCTGCGGGACCATGTTCGGGACATCGACGGCAAGAAGCACGACATCGTTGTGCTCGGGCACAACGTGGCGCAGGTTCGGGCACAGCTCGAGGCCTATGGGGTCCCCGGGGCGGTCCAGCACTAGCGGTGCCAGAGCCCGGACAAAAACTCGCAAAACAACCCCATGCAAAGTAGGCCGGGCGGGGGCCCGGCATTAGACCAAAGTGGAATTTTGCCGGTTCGCGCGGCAAAGCGCTCATTTGGCAGGCTCTTCACGATTTCGTGATATCGCGATGCAACATTGATGTTGCGTCGCACCATTAACTATGGCACAACACTCGTGCCCCGGGCCAAACCGGACGGGGTGAGCCCCGTTGCTCAAACCTGAGGATGGAGAGACCCCCAATGACCACCGAAACCAATTCCGTGCTGAACACCGTCAAGGAAGCCTTCGCCCCCGTCACCGAGGCGTTCACCAAGCTCCAGAACCTGGAAGTTCCGGAAGCCGCCCGTGAGTTCGTGAAGAAGCAGGCCGAGACCGCGAAGGTTCGCGCTGCCGACTTCCATGCCGGTTCCGAGAAGGTCACTGCTGCCGTCGAGACCGCCGTTGCCGGTTCGGTCGCCGAGGCCGCCAAGATCAGCCGCAACATCCAGCAGGCGCTGTACCAGGACGCGGAAGCGTTCTTCGCCGGCATCGACAAGCTCGCTTCGGCCAAGTCGCTGAGCGAAGCCGCCCAGATCCAGTCGGACCTGGTCCGTGCGCGTGGCGAAGTGCTCGTGTCGCGGGCGAAGGCCTCCACCGAGTATCTCGGCAAGCTCGTCGCCGACGGTGCCAAGACCGCGCAGGACAATTTCTCCAAGGTCTATTCCAAGACCGCCTGATCGCGATCCGCTGACAACTGTCCAATTCGAAGGCCCGCCTAGCGGGCCTTCTTTTTGTCGGGGGTCGGCATAGATCAATGCTGCATCCTCCTGCGTCATTGCCTGCGACAAACGCGAAGCGTTTGCGCAAGGGAGCGAAGCGACGAAGCAATCCACCTCAGCTTTCCGCCCGCGGTGAGGTGGATTGCTTCGCTGCGCTCGCAATGACGGAGTAGGCTGACGCAGGCGCGAATCTCCTTCGAAAGCCGTCATGACGCTTCCCGCCACCTTCGTCATCGATACGCCCGGCGACGCCGCGCGCGCCGCCGAATTGCGGCGCGTGAAGTTGCTGGCGACGGGGGTGCTTGCGGCGACGTTTGTCGTTTTCCTTGGCGCGAAGGCGTTGGTGCCGGTACATCCGGTATTCGGCTTCATCGCAGCTTTTGCCGAGGCGGCGACCATCGGCGGTCTCGCCGACTGGTACGCCGTGGTCGCGCTGTTCAAACGGCCGCTGGGCCTGCCGATCCCGCACACTGCGATCATCCAGAGCAACCAGCACCGTATCGCCGACAAGCTTGGCGAATTCATCGAACAGCATTTCCTGGAAGCCGCGCCCGTCGAAGCCAAGCTGCGGGAGATCGATTTCGGTTCGTTCATCGCCGACTGGCTGCGCGACCGCAAACGCAGCGAGGATCTCGCGCGCTTTGCGCTGCGGCTGCTGCCCGAAGCGGTAGCCGCGACCGAGAACTCGGGGCTGATGACCTTCGTCAGCCGCCGCATCACCGCGCAACTGATGGCGATCGATCTGGCGCCGCTGGCCGCCGGCACCTTGCGTACCTTCGTGAAGGAGGGCCGCCATCAGGGCCTGCTCGACGATCTCCTGCGCGGCGTGCATGAGACGATGACGCAGGCCGAGACCATGGCGATGATCCGCGAGAAGATCCGCGCCGAATTGCCGACGCTCTTGAAGCTCTATCGCGCCGACAAGTTTCTGGTGAACAAGATCGTGGCTTCCGCCACCGCCTTCTTCGAGGAAGTCCGCAACGATCCCGCGCATCCGTTCCGCGGCGAGTTCGACCGGATGGTGCTGACCTTCGTCGATCGCCTCGGCACCGATCCGGTATATGCCGAGAAGATCGCCGGCCTGAAGCGCGACCTGCTGGCGCGTCCCGAACTGACCGGTCTTGCACGCCACATCTGGGCGAACGTGCGCTCCTTCTTCGAGCGCAGCGCCTCCGGCGAAACGCAGGTACTGGAACAGTATCTCGTGCGCATGTTCGTAACAGCAGGCGAGGCCTTGGCCAGCGACGCCGAACTGCGCGCCGAAATCAACCAGGGTCTCGTCGCGGTGCTGCGCACGGTCGTTGCCGAACAGAAGAGTGGCGTCTCCACCTTCATCTCCGACCAGGTCAAGTCGTGGGACATGGGGCAGCTGATCTCGCTCATCGAGATCAACATCGGCCGCGACCTGCAATACATCCGCTTCAACGGCTCGCTGATCGGCGGGCTTGCGGGGCTGGCGCTCTACACGCTCGAATACCTGCTGCGGCTGCTGTGACTAATTGATCACGTCAACGCTTTTACTTTTCCCAAGTGTGATCTGGGCCGCTTGCAAGAGCAAAACCGGTTCCCTAGCTTTTTATGGAACAATGTTGCGTTGCGAACGATTCTGCTGCGTTGCGTCTAACTGAACCAGTGGCCTGGCTGCCGAGACGTAAGGGGCCGACCCGAGAGGAGACATGATGTCCGTTGCTACACAGACGCTTGCGCCGCCGTCCAGGACCCTGATGTTTCTGGAGGGCCGTGCCATTTCCGAGTTGGGTGCTTTTCTCGGCGCGTTGCCGCTGCTGAGCCTCGCCCCGCGTGGTGACGGTCATCCGGTGCTGGTGCTGCCCGGGCTCGTTGCTTCCGATACCTCGACGCGGCCGCTGCGGACTTTCCTGCGCAATCGCGGCTACGCCGTCTCAGGCTGGCGCCAGGGACGCAATCTCGGTCTGCGCCATGGCGTGCAGAACGCGATGGTCGATCTGGTGCAGGAGTTGAACGATACCCATGGCCGCAAGGTCTCGCTGGTCGGCTGGAGCCTCGGCGGTCTCTACGCGCGCCAGCTCGCCAAGATGATGCCGGAGCGCGTGCGCTCGGTGATCACGCTCGGCAGCCCGTTTGCGTCGGGCCCGAAGGCAACCAACGCCTGGCGTGTTTACGAGATCGCAAGCGGCCGCCGCGCCGACGAGGAGGACCACCGTTTCGGCGGCGCGCTGTCTTCGACGCCGCCGGTGCCGACCACCGCCATCTTCAGCCGCACCGACGGCATCTGCGCCTGGCAGGGCTGCATGGAGAAGACCTCGGCGACCTCGGAGAGCATCGAGGTCGAGAGCAGCCATTGCGGCATGGGCCATCATCCCGCCGTCGTCTACGCGGTCGCCGATCGCCTGGCGCAGCGGGAAGGCGAGTGGGCGCCGTTCGATCGAAGCGGCTGGCGCGCGTTGGTGTATCCGAACCCGCATCGCTGAGGCGCGGGCCGCGAACTCCGACAGCCTCGCCCCGCCTGCGGGGAGAGGCCGACGCGCAGCGGCGGATGAGGGGGCTCTCCGCGTACTCCGTTCTATCGAATTTGCGGAAGCAGCCCCTCACCCCGACCCTCTCCCCGTGAAGGACGGGGAGAGGGAAGACCACCCCACATTGTCGCTATCCCGAAAAACGCGCTATGCCTTGACGCATGTCGCCGCCGCTTGCCCGCATCATTCAGCAGTTGAAGCGCGAACCCTCGCGCACCGGCTCCATCGTCATCACCGTGTTCGGTGACGCCATCGTGCCGCGCGGCGGCTCGGTCTGGCTCGGCACGCTGCTGGAATTCTTCGAGCAGCTCGACATTGACGCCAGCGTGGTGCGCACCGCGATGTCGCGGCTCACTGCCGATGGTTGGTTCGAGCGAAATAAAATTGGCCGCAACAGCTTCTATCGCCTGGTGCAGAGCGGGCGGCAAACCTTTGATATCGCGACAAAACACATCTACGGTCCGCCGGCCTCCGACTGGACCGGGCGCTTCGAACTGCTGCTGATCGGCAATGGCGAGGACCGCGACGCTTCGCGCGAGGCGCTGAAGAATGCTGGCTTCGGCAGTCCGCTGCCGGGCGTGTGGGTCGCGCCATCGGGCGTGCCGGTGCCGGAAGAAGCCGCTGGCGCCATTCGCCTCGAAGTCTCGGCTGAAGACGACAGCGGCCGGCGCCTGCTCAGCGAAAGCTGGCCGCTCGATCGCACCGCGGACGCCTATCAGAAATTCATGAAAACCTTCGCGCCATTGCGGGAGTGGATCGGCCGTGGCGAGCGGCTGACGGAAGCCGATGCCTTTACCGCGCGCGTGCTGCTGATCCACCATTACCGCCGCGTCGTGCTGCGCGATCCGTTACTGCCGACCGCGCTGCTGCCCGCGGACTGGCCGGGCAGGGCGGCCCGGACGCTCTGCGGCGAGATCTATCGCGCGCTGCTTCCCGTATCCGAACAATGGCTTGACCGCCATGCCACCAACGAAAGTGGACCCTTGCCAAAGCCCGGCGCGGAACTTTCGAAGCGCTTTGGCGATCCGTAAATATGTTACAGAATTATATTGCATATCGTAATTTGTGTTATATATTGCCTCCCAACAAATTCAGGGAGGTCCGCCATGTACACGCAGGCGCTCAATACGTCCGACGGCGACGAACGCCACGTTGAGGACGCCGAACGTGCCACGCAGTTTCAGGCGCGCATCGATGCCGACGAGCGCATCGAGCCGAACGACTGGATGCCGGCGGCCTATCGCAAGACGCTGACGCGGCAGATTTCCCAGCACGCGCATTCCGAAATCGTCGGCATGCTTCCCGAAGGCAACTGGATCACCCGCGCGCCGTCGCTGCGCCGCAAGGCCGCGCTGCTCGCAAAAGTGCAGGACGAATGCGGCCACGGGCTCTATCTCTACGCCGCCGCCGAAACGCTCGGCTCATCGCGCGAAGAACTGGTCGATGCGATGCTGGCAGGGAAAGCAAAATATTCCTCGATCTTCAACTATCCGACGCTGACCTGGGCCGATATCGGCACCATCGGCTGGCTGGTCGACGGCGCGGCGATCATGAACCAGATCCCGCTGTGCCGCTGCTCCTATGGTCCGTATGCACGCGCGATGATCCGCGTCTGCAAGGAGGAATCCTTCCACCAGCGCCAGGGCTTTGAGATCATGCTGACGCTGTGCCGCGGCACCGCCGAGCAGAAGGCAATGGCGCAGGATGCGCTGAACCGCTGGTGGTGGCCGGTCTTGATGATGTTCGGTCCGCCCGACCAGGTCAGCCAGCACTCGGACACCTCGACCAAATGGAAGATCAAGCGCTTCTCCAATGACGAGCTGCGCCAGAAATTCGTCGATGCCACCGTGCCGCAGGCGCAATTCCTGGGGCTGACCTTTCCCGATCCCGGCATGAAGCAGAACGCGAACGGAAACTGGGAATACAGCGCGATCGACTGGGAAGAGTTCAAGCAGGTGCTATCAGGCAATGGCCCGTGCAATCGCGATCGCCTCGCGGCGCGGCGCAAGGCGCACGACGATGGCGCCTGGGTGCGCGAGGCCGCGATGGCTTATGCCGGGAAGCGCAAGCAGCGCGCCGCCTTGCAGGCCGCAGAGTAGGGAGAGCAGCAATGGCGACGCCGAACATTCCACTCTGGGAAGTCTTTATCCGCAGCCGCAATGGCCTCGCGCACAAGCATGTCGGATCGCTGCACGCGACCGACGCCACGCTGGCGCTGCAGGCAGCCCGCGATATCTATACCCGCCGTGGCGAGGGCCTCTCGATCTGGGTGGTGCCGTCGAACGCGATCACGGCGTCCGATCCGTCGGAAAAGGGCATGATGTTCGAGCCGGCGGAATCCAAGATCTATCGGCATCCGACGTTTTACGATGTGCCGGATGAAGTCGGGCATATGTAACTCTTTCTCCCCTCATGGTGAGGAGGCGCGCAAGCGCCGTCTCCGGACGAAGCTTCGCATCGCCGGGAGAACCATGGGGCCCGCGGCCCATCCTTCGAGACGCGCCTGCGGCGCTCCTCAGGATGAGGTTTGAGCAAGTGGACACAGGTGGAAGCCGTTATGACCGTCGCCAACATCTCCGTCTCCGAAACCCCGCTGGTGCTCTACACCCTGCGCCGCGCCGACGACGCGCTGATCCTCGGCCACCGCCTGTCGGAATGGTGCGGCCATGCGCCGATGCTGGAAGAGGACATGGCACTCGCCAATACGGGACTGGACCTGCTCGGTCAGGCCCGCGAACTCTACTCCTACGCCGCAAAGGTTGAGGGCAGGGACAACGACGAGGACAAGTTCGCCTACCTTCGTGATGTCAGGCAGTACCGAAATCTCCTGCTGCTCGAACAGCCCAACGGCGATTTTGCGCGCACCATGGTGCGGCAGTTCTTCTATGCGACCTTTGCCGATCTCTACTGGCGCGCGATGATGCGCTCCAGCGATCTTACGCTGGCGGCGATTGCGGCGAAATCGGAAAAGGAAAGCGCCTATCACGTCCGCCATTCCTCGGAGTGGATCGTTCGCCTCGGCGACGGCACCGAGGAAAGCCACCACCGGACGCAATCGGCCATCGATGAACTCTGGGCTTTCATCGGCGAGATGTTCGCCGTTGATGACAGCGAGCGCGGCCTGATCGACGCCGGTATTGCGGTTGATCCGGTAGCGTTGCGCCCGCAGTGGCTCAAAACGGTGTCCAGCGTCGTCAGCGAGGCGACGCTCGCGCTACCGAAGAGCGACTGGATGCAGCAGGGCGGCCGCAGCGGCCGACACAGTGAGCATCTCGGCCATCTTCTCAGCGAGTTGCAATCGATGCAGCGGACGTTTCCGGGGGCGACATGGTGACAGTGGCTCTCAGCGATACCGATTTGCGCCGGCGTGCCTGGGAGGCGGCCGCGCAGGTGGTCGATCCTGAAATCCCCGTGCTCACCATCGCCGATCTCGGCGTGCTGCGCGATATCGAGGTCCGTGACGGCCGCGTCGAGGTCGCGATCACGCCGACCTATTCCGGCTGCCCCGCCATGAACATGATCGCATTCGAGATCGAATTGGCGCTGGAGCGCGCCGGCATCGCGCGGCCGACCATTCGCACCGTGCTGTCGCCGGCCTGGACCACCGACTGGATGAGCGAGGACGGCCGCAACAAGCTGCGCGAGTACGGCATCGCGCCGCCGCAAGCGTCAAGTTCACGTCGCGCGCTGTTCGGGGAACAGCAGGTGACCTGTCCGCAATGCGGCTCTGACAATACCGAGCTGCTGTCCGAATTCGGCTCGACCTCCTGCAAGGCGCTGTGGCGCTGCAAGGCTTGCCGCGAACCCTTTGATTATTTCAAGTGTCATTGATCATGTCTGTAGCACCGCGCTTTCATCGTCTGGCCGTCAACGATCTGCGTCGCGAAGCTGCTGACGCCGTATCGATGACATTCGTCATCCCGAAGGAACTGGAAGACGACTACAGCTTTACGCCGGGCCAATACCTTACCCTGCGCACGAGGATGGACGGCGAGGAAGTGCGCCGTTCCTATTCGATCTGTTCCGGCCCCGACGACGGCGAGCTCCGCATCGCGGTGAAGAAGGTCGATGGCGGCGCGTTCTCGAACTGGGCGGCGGACGAACTGAAGCCCGGTGACGAACTCGACGTGATGACTCCGACCGGGCGCTTCGGCGTCGCGCATGCGCCCGGGGAGGCACGTGTGTATGTGGGCTTCGCTGCCGGAAGCGGCATCACGCCGATCCTGTCGATCGTCAAGGGCGTGCTGGCGCGCGAGCCGAACAGCCGCTTCTTCCTGTTCTACGGCAACCGCTCGACCACGAGCATGCTGTTCCTCGAAGAGCTGGAGGAACTGAAGGACCGCTTCATGCAGCGGCTGTCGCTGTTCCACGTCATTTCG
This sequence comes from Bradyrhizobium jicamae, assembly GCF_001440395.1. Classification (GTDB taxonomy): domain Bacteria; phylum Pseudomonadota; class Alphaproteobacteria; order Rhizobiales; family Xanthobacteraceae; genus Bradyrhizobium; species Bradyrhizobium jicamae. The sequence continues at coordinate 43,073 of NZ_LLXZ01000194.1, forward strand.
GGTGAGGAGCAGGACATCCCGATCCTGCACGGCCGGCTCGATGGCGAGAAGGTCCGCGTGCTGCTGCGCTCGCTGGTGCCTGCGGCAAGCGTCGATCACGTCTTCGTCTGTGGCCCCCTGGGCATGAGCGAGGATATCGAGGCGACCTGCCGCGAGATCGGGATCGCCGAGGAGCGCATTCACGTCGAGCGTTTCGTCTCGGAGTTCGGCGGCAAGCCGCGTCCGAAGAAGATTATTGAAGCTTCTGCTCCGCCCAAGGCTGTGGCGTCGCTGATCATCGATGGCAAGCGCCGCGAGGTGCCGGTCGCCGAGGAGGAATCCATCCTCGATGCAGCGCTGCGTGCCGGCATGGACCTGCCGTTCGCCTGCAAGGGCGGCATGTGCTCGACCTGCCGCGCCAAGCTGGTCGAGGGCGATGCGCAGATGGAGCTCAATTATTCGCTGGAGCCGTGGGAGCTGAAGGCAGGATTCATCCTGACCTGTCAGGCCCGGCCATGTTCGGACAGGGTCGTGGTGGACTACGACCATGTGTGACCATGACGTCATTCCGGGGCGCGTCGCAGACGCGAACCCGGAATCTCGAGATTCCGGGTCTGGTGCTTACGCACCATCCCGGAATGACGGAAGCTAGAGATTAGGGATCGTTGACACCTTGGGTGCTTCGTCCGCAGACTGAACGACTACGTAACGAGGCTTGATAACGAGCCCGGCAACAGGGAGAGAACGTCGTGAAACCGTCTTGCGCGGACAACCCGCTATGAACGTCGCGCTTTCGCCCGACGAGATCGCCCGCGCCTGCGCGGATGCGATGTGGAAGGAAGACGACGCCAGCAAGGGCCTCGGCATGAAGATTGTCGAGGTAAAACCCGGCTTTGCGACGCTGACGATGACGGTGCAGCCGCACATGGTCAACGGTCAGCGCATCGCCCATGGCGGCTTCATTTTCCTCCTCGCCGATTCCACCTTCGCCTTTGCCTGCAACTCGCGCAATGAGCGCGCCGTCGCCGCGCAATGCGACATCGCCTTCATCCGGCCGGGCAAGCTCGGCGACGTGCTGATCGCGACCGCGCGGGAAATTTCGCGCAACGGCCGATCCGGCATTTATGACGTTCGCGTCACCGCCGGCGATGTCGTGATCGCCGAATTCCGCGGCCATTCCCGCACCATCGCCGGCACATGGCTGCCGGTAGCGGGCAACGAGGCCGGTTAAGAGTACAGACCAAGGGGAACGCACCATGGCCATGGCACGATTGAAATCCAGCGGAAGCGGTTACAGCGCTGAATTGGACGAGGCCGAACGCGCCTCGCGCGACGAGATCATGGCGCTGCAGACCAGGCGTCTCGCCTGGTCGCTCAAGCACGCCTACGACAACGTCGCGCATTACAGAAAAGCGTTCGATGCCGGCGGCGTGCATCCGTCCGATTTCAAAGCGCTTTCCGATCTCGCCAAATTCCCGTTCACGGTGAAGACCGATCTGCGCGACAATTATCCCTTCAACATGTTCGCGGTGCCGCGCGAAAAACTGGTCCGCGTTCACGCGTCCTCCGGCACGACCGGCAAGCCGATCGTGGTCGGCTACACGCAGGGCGACATCGACATCTGGTCGGACGTGATGGCGCGCTCGATCCGCGCCGCCGGCGGCCGCACCGGCATGATCATTCACAACGCTTACGGCTATGGCCTGTTCACCGGCGGCCTCGGCGCGCATTACGGTGCCGAGAAACTGGGTTGCACGGTGGTGCCGGTTTCCGGCGGCATGACCGAGCGGCAGGTGCAACTGATCAATGATTTCAGACCCGACATCATCACGGTGACGCCGAGCTACATGCTGGCCATTCTCGATGAGTTCAAGCGGCAGGGCCTCGACCCCAGAAAATCGTCGCTGAAGTTCGGCATCTTCGGCGCCGAGCCCTGGACCAACGCGATGCGCGCCGAGATCGAGCAGGCTTTTGACATGGACGCGACCGACATCTACGGGCTGTCGGAAGTGATCGGTCCCGGTGTCGCGCAGGAATGCGTGGAAACCAAGGATGGCCTGCACATCTGGGAGGATCATTTCTACCCTGAAATCATCGATCCCGAGACCGGCGCGGTGCTGCCCGACGGCGAGAGGGGCGAACTGGTCTTCACCTCACTCACCAAGCAGGGTTTTCCGATCATCCGTTACCGCACCCGCGACCTGACGCGATTGCTGCCCGGCACTGCGCGCCCCGGCATGCGGCGCATGGAGAAGGTGACGGGACGCTCCGACGACATGATCATCCTGCGCGGAGTCAACGTCTTTCCCACCCAGATCGAGGAAGCGCTGCTCGCCACCGACTGGTGCGGCGGCCATTTCATCATCGAGCTGACGCGCGAGGGGCGGATGGACGAGATGACCGTGCTCGCCGAAGCCCGCCCCGAAAGCTGGGACGGCAGCGGGCTGTTGCCACACGCCGAAAAGGTCGCGGTCTTCATCAAGAACACCATCGGCATCACCGCCCGTATCAAGGCCGTCGCCCCGAACACCCTGGAGCGTTCGCTCGGCAAGGCGAAACGGGTTTACGACAAGCGGCCGAAAGGGTAACTCCTGCTGCCTGGAAGCCAGCGGGAATGCCTGATGTCTGCTACCGAAAAGTCCGATGCTCGACCGGCCACGGTCCAGGCCCGCTGCGTCCGCCTGCCGGCGAAGGTTGCCGATGCCGCTTCGCTGACGCCTGTGATCGAGACGCATGCGCTGTCGCGCGGCGAAAACGATCTGCTGATCGAGATCAAGGCCGCAGCCGTCAACCCGTCTGACGTCAAGGCAGCTACCGGCCTGATGCCTTACGCCGTCTTTCCGCGAACGCCGGGCCGCGATTATGCGGGTGTCGTGATCGATGGGCCGCAGGGCTGGATCGGGCGCGAGGTGTTCGGCTCCTCCGGCGATCTCGGCATTCGCCGCGACGGCACGCATGCGACGCATCTCGTGGTCGAAGCCGACGCCGTGGTGGAGAAACCCAGAAGCATTTCATGGGAGGAGGCCGCCGGCATCGGCGTGCCCTTTGTTACCGCGATGGAAGGCCTGCGCCGCGCCGGCATCCCGAAAGCGGGCGAGACCGTGCTGGTGATGGGCGTCAACGGCAAGGTCGGGCAGGCCGCGGTGCAGATCGCGACCTGGCACGGGGCGCGCGCGATCGGCGTCGTGCGCAAGGCCGAGGCTTACGAAGGCCACGCCAATTCGAAGGTGGAAGTCGTCGATGCCTCCGCCACCGACGTCGCGGCGCGCGTGCGCGAACTCGCCGGCGGCAAGGGCGCCGATATCGTGTTCAATACGGTCGGCGATCCCTATTTTGAGGCCGCGCACAAGTCGCTCGGCTTGCGCGGTCGCCAGATCCTGATCGCCGCGGTCGATCGCATCGTGCAGTTCAACATCCTGGAGTTCTATCGCGGCCAGCACACCTATGTGGGCATCGATACGCTCGGACTGTCGTCGGTCGCGACGGGTGCGGTGCTGCGCGAACTCGCTCCCGGCTTCGCCGGCGGCCATCTCAAGCCGTTCCCGATCAAGGCGAGTGCGATCTTTCCACTGGAACAGGCAAAGGCTGCCTTCATCGCCGTGGCCGGCTCGTCGCGGGATCGGGTAATCCTGCGGCCTTGAAGGCAGGCATTCGCTGCAAGCGTGGGATTCCGCCAATTTCTCATGGGGAATGAACCTGCCGTCCTCCAATCTCGTGCAAGGATTTTGTTCTGCTGTCGTCGATCCCGGCGATCAATTTATTCTCCGGATCGTTGGTACGTGGACGCGCGCAGCTTTCCAACATATTAGCAACGGCTGAAATTGCTTCCTATTTGAGCGGTGACGGCTGGATCGGCCGCGAGGGAACAGGAAAACGCCCGTGCTGGACAGTGCCAATATCGTCGTGATCAGCGGATTGCTGATCGGCCTCGTCTATGGATCGGTGGGATTGTTGAGCGGGTTCTGCCTGCTCAGCAGCCTCAGGGGTTTTTGGGCCGAAGGCGACGGACGATTGGTCCGCAGTTATGCGCTGGCAATCGGCGTGGCGGTTGCCATGACGCAGTTGCTGGCCGCGGGCGGGTTCGTCGATATCGGCAAGTCGATCTATCTGCAGCCGTCCTTCTCCGTGCCGGTGATGTTCTTCGGCGGGCTGCTGTTCGGCTACGGCATGGTGCTGTCGAACGGTTGTGGCTCGCGTGCGCTGGTGCTGCTCGGGCGCGGCAATCTCCGTTCCTTCGTGGTGGTGGTCGTGCTGGCGATTTTCGCCCAGATGACATTGAAAGGCCTGATCGCGCCGTCGCGCATCGCGATGGTCGGCGCCTCACAGACCACGACCACCGAGAACTCGGTGCCGGCACTGCTCGCCGGCATGGGCCTGAGTGCCACAGCCGCGCGCATGCTGGCCGCTTCGATCATCTCCGCAGCCCTGATCATTTTTGCCTTTGCGCATCCGGCGTTCCGGCGGTCGCCGGGCCAGATCGCCGCCGGCCTCGTGATCGGCCTGCTGGTGGCCGCAGGCTGGTTTGCCACCGGCTATCTCGGCGCCGATGATTTCAACCCCGTGCCGGTGACTTCGCTCACCTTCATCGCGCCGATCGCGGATGCCTTGCAATATGTCATGCTCTCGACGGGATCGACGCTCAATTTCGGTATCGTCACGGTGTTCGGCGTGTTCGCCGGCAGTCTCGCAACGGCACTGTTGACCGGCCGCTTCCAGCTCGAAGGCTTTCAGTCGCCGCGCCACATGCTGCGCTCGGGCGGCGGCGCCGCGCTGATGGGCGCAGGCGGCGTGATGGCATTCGGCTGCTCGATCGGGCAGGGCCTGACCGGATTTTCGACGCTGGCGCTGGCGTCATTGATCGCCTTCGCCGGCATCCTCGTCGGCACTGCCGCGGGCTTGCGCGGCGCACTGCGCGTCCGCCCGCTGGCGGCGGCTTAATCCGCCGCCTTCGTCACGATCCGGATCTCCGATTTCAGCGTCCGGTGCACCGGGCACTTGTCGGCGATTTCCATCAGCCGCGCGCGCTGGTCGGCATCGAGCGCGCCTTCGATCGTGATCACGCGGTCGATCTGATCCAGCATGCCCTCCCGCGTTTCGCATTCCTCGCAATCCCTTGCGTGGATCTTGCTGTGCTTCAGCGTCACGGTGACGCGATCCAGCGGCAGCGATTTGCGGTCGGCATACATCCGCATCGTCATCGATGTGCAGGCGCCAAGGCCGGTGAGCAGGAAATCATAGGGGCCCGGTCCGGCGTCCTGGCCGCCGGCGGCCACCGGCTCGTCCGCCAGCATCTTATGTGGACCTGTGGTCACGATCTGCTGGAATTTGCCGTTGCGGGTTTCGCGCACCACAACGTTGCGCGGCGCCTCGCTTGCGGCCGCTGCAGGCTGAGCGGCAATGGGCTCGATATAGCGTTCGGCCCAGGCGGCGATGACACCGGCGACATAGGCGGCATCGCGCTTGCCGCTCAGCAGATGATCCGCGCCCGACAACGACACAAAACTCTTGGGATGCTTGGCCATGACGAAGATCTTTGTCGCATTGTCGATGCCGACCGTATCATCGGCTGGCGAATGCATGACCAGCAGCGCCTTGTGAAGTTTTGCGATGCGCACCGCCAGGCTGTGCTCGGCGATGTCGTCGAGGAATTCGCGCTTGATGTGGAACGGCCGCCCGGCAAGCTGGACCTCCACCTTGCCCTGCGCGCGGATGTCCTCGATGCGATCTTTGAACAGATGCGTGACGTGCACGGGATCGGAAGGGGCTGCGATCGTCACGACCGCCTTTGCCTCCGGGATCTGTCCGGCGGCGGCGAGGATCGCTGCGCCACCGAGGCTGTGGCCGATCAGGAGCGTGGGCGCGCCGCGGGTTTCCCGCAGATGGGCGGCGGCGCGGACGAGGTCGGCGACGTTGGAAGAGAAGGTCGAGTTGGCGAAATCGCCTTCGCTGGAGCCGAGGCCCGTAAAATCGAACCGCAGCACCGCGATGCCCCGTGCGGCCAGCGCGGTCGCAATGCGCTTGGCGGCCAGCACGTCCTTGCCGCAGGTGAAGCAATGCGCGAACAGCGCGTAGGCGTGCACCGGTCCATCCGGCGTATCCAGCGCGGCGGCAAGCTGATGACCGCCTTCGCCGGTGAATTGGAAGCGTTCCGTCGGCACAGGCGTTCTCCTCGCTTGGTGTTGTTGCGTCAGTCGCTGGAATATCGCTGTTCCAGCCAGGGGTCGCCGCGGTTGTGATAGCCGCGGACTTCCCAATAGCCGGGCGCGTCGTGTTCGAGAAACTCGATGCTTTGCAGCCACTTTGCGCTCTTCCAGAAATAGAGATGCGGCACCACGAGGCGCACCGGGCCGCCATGCTCCTGCTCCAGCGGGGCGCCGGACCAGCTATGGGCCAGCAGCGCGTCCTCGGCGGCGAAATCTTCCAGCGGCAGGTTGGTGGTGTAGCCGTCATGCGAATGCAGCACGACGAAGCGGGCTTCGTCGCGCGGCCGGCAGGCCTCGAGGAGATCGCGGGTCGCCAATCCCTCCCATTGATTGTCGTAGCGCGACCAGGTCGTGACGCAGTGAATGTCTGATACGAACTTGCTCTGCGGTTGCGCGGTGAACTGGGTAAAATCCCAGAAGATCGGATGTTCGACTGCGCCGTAGACGTCGAGCCGCCAGCGCTCGCGCGAGATGTTCGGCGTCAGTCCAAGATCGAGCGTTGGCCAGTCTCTGGTCAAATGCTGACCGGGCGGCAGGCGCATTTCCTCAGGCCGCGAAATCTTGCCCGTGAGAAACTTCCCCTCGCGCGCCCAGCGCGCCTTGCTGCGCGTCAGCTTGCTTTCCGGCGGCGGCTCGGTTTCGTCGTCCATGTCTAACAGTCACTCGTGGCGATGCATTGCGGACGCATGTTTGGTATCGCGCATGGTCGCATAGATGAGGAGCGAGAGGAAGATCATGCCGCTGAGATAATAGTAGAACCAGTCCTCATGCCCCATTGTCTTGAAATAGAGCGCGACCGCCGGCGCGGTACCGCCGAACAGCGACACCGTGATGGCATAGGGCAAGCCGACGCCGAGTGCGCGGACATTGGTCGGGAACAGTTCGGCCTTCACCACCGCGTTGATCGAGGTGTAGCCGGCGACGAAAATCCAGGCGGCGCAGATCAGCAGGAAGGCGGTGAACGGCGATTTGGTTTGCTGCAGCATGGTCAGGATCGGGACGGTTGCGAGCGTGCCGGCGGCCCCGAAGAAGATCAGCAGCGGCTTGCGGCCGATCCGATCGGACAGGGCGCCATAGATCGGCTGCAGCAGGGTCGCGAAGATCAGCGAGCCGAAGATCACGGTCGTGGTCTGGTCCTCGGTGAGGCCGACCGAGAGTTTTACAAAGGTCTGCATGTAGGTGGTGAAGGTATAGAACGCAGCCGTGCCGCCGGCGGTGAGGCCGACCACCAGCAACAGCTCGCGCGGATACTTCAGAAGTCCTCGGATCGAGCCGGTCGGCTTTGTCAGCTTCTTCGCTTCCTCGAACGCCTCGGTCTCATGCAGATTGCGGCGCATGACGGCGGCGAAGATCGCAAGCAGCGCGCCGATGACGAAGGGAATCCGCCAACCCCAATCCTTGAGCTGCTCCGGCGTGAGAAATACCTTCTGCAGCAGCAACAGCACCATGATCGCAGTGAGTTGGCCGCCGATCAGCGTTACATACTGGAAGCTTGAATAGAATCCGCGGTGCTTGGGATCGGCGACCTCGGTCAGATAGGTCGCGCTGGCGCCGTATTCGCCGCCGAGGCTCAAGCCCTCGATGATGCGCGCCAGCGCCAGAATGGCGGGGGCGGCGAAGCCGATGGTGGCGTAGGTCGGTGTCACCGCAATGATCAGCGAGCCGAAGCACATGCAGACGACGGAAAGTGTCAGCGATAGCCGCCGGCCGTAGCGGTCGGCGATGAAGCCGAACAGCCAGCCGCCGAGCGGCCGCATCAGGAAAGTCGCCGCGAACAGAACGGCGGCGTTGAGCTGCTGCACCACGGGATCGCTGTTCGGAAAGAAGGCCGGCGCGAAATACAGCGCGAACGCCGTGTAGGCGTAGAAGTCGTACCATTCGACGAGATTGCCGATCGAGCCGATGAAGATCGCCTTGATCCGCCGCTCCATATCCTGGATGTCGAAACGATCGTCGGCGGATTTGATGGCTTGATCGGTCATGATCCGTCTCCAAAGGGCGATGCACGATCCCTTTGTCCCGGATCAATTCGCCGCACAATGGCGGGAAACGACGACGAGCTATGCCGGGTTCCCCGATCACGAAACGGCGAGCGTTGGGCCGGATGGAGACGTCGTCCTGACGATCGCGCTTACATCGCGCTTACTTGGGCGCCCTTGGATCGATCGGCGTCGTGCCGCGCACGCCCAGAATGTCTTCCAGCACCTTGCTGCCTGCGAGCAATTGCGCTTCGCCGCGCGGCGGCGCCACCACCTGCAGGCCGATCGGCAGGCCGGAGGCGGTGAAGCCACAGGGCAGCGAGAGCGCGGGACAACACACCAATGTGATCGCATAGACGATGCCGAGCCATTCGACGTAATTGTCGAACTTCTTGCCGGCGCATTCGGCGACGTAGCGGTTCTCGACCGGGAAGGGCGGCACGATGGTCGCCGGCGCCAGCAATAGATCGTATTTGTCGAAAAATTCCAGCGTGCGTGCGGTCATGGCGACGCGCTGCGCCTCGGCGCGTTCGAGCTGCTCGACCGTCAGCTTGAGGCCTTCCTCAATATTCCAGATCACCTCAGGCTTGAGCAGGTCGCGCTTGGAGCGCAGCAGTGCTGCCTTGGAGAGTGCGAAATCGAACGCGCGCAGCACGTGGAAGCATTCATGGGCCTCGCGCAGGTCCGGATGGGCTTCCTCGACGACGACACCCGCTTCCGCAAAGCGCTGCGCCGCCTTGCGGGTGACGGCGGCGACTTCGGGATCGACCGGTGTGATGCCGAGATCGGGCGAATAGGCGACGCGCTTCGGCTTGCTGCTGCCGGAGCGCGCAGCGGAAAGAAATGACGTCGGCAGCACCGGCAGCGAGAGCGGATCGCCGCGATGCTCGCCGCTCATGGCGTCGAGCAGCAGCGCGAGATCTTCGACGTTGCGCGCCATCGGGCCCTGGACGCCGAGATTGCGGTCGACCGCGGCTGCCAGGCTGTGCGCGACACGGCCGATGCTCGGACGCAGCCCGACGATGCCGCAGAAGCTCGCGGGGTTGCGCAAGCTGCCGCCCATATCGGAGCCATGCGCCAGCCATGCCGTGCCGGTGGCTAGCGCTGCCGCCGCGCCGCCCGAGGAGCCGGCGGCGGAGCGCGAAGTGTCGAAAGGATTGCGGGTTGCGCCGAACACCTCGTTGAAGGTGTTGGCGCCGGCGCCGAATTCCGGCGTGTTCGACTTGGCGTAGATCACCCCGCCGTTGTTTTCGAGATGCTCGACCAGGATGTCCGACTTGGTGGGGATCGCATCCTTGTAGATCGGTGAGCCCTGCGTGGTCAGGACACCAGCGACATTGGTCAGGTCCTTGATCGGGATCGGCAGGCCGGCGAGCAAGCCACGCTCGGCTGCCGGCTTTTTCATCAGCGCGGTGGCGTGCTTGCGGGCGCGATCGAAACACAGCGTCGGCAGCGCGTTGACCTTGCCGTCGACCTCGGCGATCCGCTTTTCCAGCACGTCGAGCAGGTCGAGGGGCGTAACCTCGCCCGCTTTCAATTTGCCGACAATGGCAACCGCCGTCTCACGCACCAGCCCCTGATCTGCCACTTCGATAACTCCCGTTTCGGTTTTTCTTGACCGCAGATGGTGCTGTAGAACATTTTCCGGCAAAGTGGAAACGCACCCACGTTGTGGCCGACCGGAGATATTGCATGACGACACTGTTTTCCGCGCTGGACTGGCGCTCCCTGAGCCGGGAGGCGCTCGACCTCGGCCTCAATAACGGCGTCGCCGTATCAGGCAGCGTCGAGATGGTGGCCGGCTGAGAACAGCGCTCCGCCGACATGCGCAAGCGTTTTCCCGGGCATATCGACCTGCGATCTGGTCCGCGCGAGCGCAACCGGATCGACTTCCTGAAAGCCGCCGACAACGCGCCGACGCTGTTGTTCATTCACGGCGGCTACTGGCAGGCGCGGGCGAAGGAAGTCTTCACTGTCGTGGCGGAAGGGCCGATGGCGCATGGCATCAATGTCGCGCTGATCGGCTACACGCTGGCGCCGGAGGCTGCGCTCGACGAGATCGTCGCCGAAATCCACGCCGGTATCGATTACCTCACCGGGCAATTGCCGACGCTTGGCGCCGCTGCTGGAAGCATCGTGGTATCGGGCTGGTCTGCCGGCGGCCACCTGACCTCGATGGCGTTGTCGCATCCGAAGGTGAGGGCGGGCATGGCCATATCAGGCATCTACGATCTCGAACCGATCCGACACTCCTATCTCAATGAGAAGCTCAGGGCGGATGAGGCAACCTCGCGCCGCAACTCGCCGATGATGCAGGAGGACGGGTCGCCAAAGCCGCTCTCACTGGTCGTCGGCAGCGCCGAGCTGCCGCTGCTGCGCAAGCAGACCGCCGATTTCGCCGGCCACCGCGCGCGATATGGCTTGCCGGTGACGTATGAGGAAATCACCGGCGCTGATCATTTCACCATCATGTACGAGATGATGTCGCCGAAGGGCAGGATCACGACGCTGATCCGGCAGTTGTTTGAGCGGACGACGGGCTAGCGGACCCCGTCATTGCCTGCGACAAACGCGAAGCGTTTGCGCAAGGGAGCGAAGCGACGAACCAATCCATGCCGCCACTTGCGGCGCCATGGATTGCTTCGCTTCGCTCGCAATGACGGTGGAGGCTGCTGCGCCTAACTCCAGCCCGACGTATGCCCGCCGTCGACGGTAAAGATCACGCCCGACGTATACCCCGACCGGTCCGATGCCAAAAACGCCATGAGGTCGCCGATCTCGCGCGCATGCGCGGGCCGGCCGAGCGGCATGCCTTTCTGGAATTCCCTGTATCGGTTTTCGTCGCCGAACTGGTTCCTGGCCCGCGTCTTCAATAGCGTCACATGGCGGTCGGTGCCGACCGGCCCCGGATTGATGCCGACGACGCGGATGTTGTCGGCGAGGCTTTTTCCGCCGAGTGCGCGGGTGAACGCCATCAGCGCGGCATTGCCAGCGCTGCCGCAGATATAATTGGCATCGAATTTTTCGCCGGCGGCGCCGATGTCGTTCACGATGACGCCGTGCCCTCGCGCCTTCATCTGCGCGTAGATCGCGCGGGTGAGGTTGATATAGCCGAACACCTTCAGCTCCCAGGCATGCCGCCAGGTTGCCTCGTCGATCTTGTCGACCGAGCCGCCGGGGATGTCGCCGGCGTTGTTGACGAGGATGTCGATATCGGCGGCTTCCTTGACCAGCCGCGCGATGTCCTCGCCCTTGCGCAGGTCGACGACATGGGTTGTCGCGCCGATCTGGTGCGCCGAGCGTAGCCGTTCGGCAAGGGCCTTGAGTTGCTCGCCGTTGCGGGCGGCCAGCATGATGTCGGCCCCTTCCTCGGCAAAGGCTTCGGCCGCGGCCGCGCCAATGCCTTTGGAGGCGCCGGTGATCAGGACGCGCTTGCCGCGCAGGTGCAGATCCATGGGGGGTCTCGCTTCGGTGAGGGAGGCAGGAAGAGGAGGCCGGGAAATTGTTAGGCTTGGGGCGCCACGGCGGTCAACATTGCAGTGCAGCGTTGCGCAAGCGGCGGGTTTGGTCCATTGCAAGGCGATCAAATAAGCGGCATTAGCCGGCTCAGCAAAGGTAACCAAGGAAACTCTCGATGAGCAGCGCCAAGAAACAATATCGGATCGCCGTCATTCCTGGCGACGGCATCGGCAAGGAAGTGATGCCGGAGGGGCTGCGCGTGCTGGAGGCGGCAGGGAAAAAGCACGGGGTATCCGTGCAATTCGATCATTTCGATTTCGCCTCCTGGGACTATTACGAAAAGCACGGCGAGATGATGCCGGCGGACTGGAAGGCGCAGATCGGCAAGCACGACGCGATCTATTTCGGCGCGGTCGGCTGGCCGGCGAAGATCCCCGATCACGTCTCCCTGTGGGGCTCGCTGATCAAGTTCCGGCGTGAGTTCGACCAGTACGTCAATTTGCGCCCGGTGCGGCTGATGCCCGGCGTGCCGTCGCCGCTCGCCAACCGCAAGCCCGGCGATATCGATTTCTGGGTGGTGCGGGAGAACACCGAGGGCGAGTATTCCTCCGTCGGCGGCCGCATGTTCCCCGATACCGACCGCGAATTCGTTACCCAGCAGACGGTGATGACGCGCACCGGCGTCGACCGCATCCTGAAATTTGCGTTTGAGCTGGCGCAATCGCGGCCGAAGAAGCATTTGACCTCGGCGACCAAGTCCAACGGCATCTCGATCACGATGCCCTACTGGGACGAGCGCGTGGAGGCGATGGCGAAGAAGTACCCGAAAGTGAAGTGGGACAAGTACCACATCGACATCCTCACCGCGAACTTCGTCTTGCATCCGGACTGGTTCGACGTCGTGGTCGGCTCGAATCTGTTCGGCGACATCCTCTCCGATCTCGGACCGGCCTGCACCGGCACCATCGGCATTGCGCCGTCGGGCAACATCAATCCGGAAGGCAATTTCCCATCCGTGTTCGAGCCGGTGCACGGTTCGGCGCCCGACATCGCGGGGCAGGGCATCGCCAACCCGATCGGCATGATCTGGTCCGGCGCGATGATGATGGAGCATCTCGGCGAGAAGGCCGCGGCCGAATCCATCGTCGGCGCCATCGAGCGCACCCTCGGCGAACGTACGCTCCGCACGCGCGACCTCGGCGGCAACGCGGACACCACGGCGTGCGGCAAGGCCGTGGCCGATATGGTGGATTGAGTGGAATCCTCACGGTGAGGAGCGCGTCTTCGTGCGTCTCCGGACGATGCTTCGCGTCGCTCGGAGAACCATGAGGCCCCGATCTCACTCGCGGCCATCCTTCGAGACGACCGCTGCGCGGTCTCTTCAGGATGACGGGGAAGAGTGAAGTTAGCTCCTCCTCGTCATTGCCAGCGCAGCGAAGCAATCCACATCTCGGCGCAGGGATAGATGGATTGCTTCGCTGCGCTCGCAATGACGGGCAGATAGCTTCACAATCTTTCAGGATGAGGTCAGTGTTTGTGGCAAGTTCAGTACAACCCGGTGAGATAGAAGAACCCGATCGCAACAAACACCGCGGCGGTTTTCGTTAGCGTGATCACGAACACGTCTCCGTAGGCCTGCCTGTGGGTGAGACCCGTCACGGCAAGCAGCGTGATGACGGCGCCATTGTGGGGCAACGTGTCCATACCACCGCTCGCCATCGCCGCGATCCGATGAAAAACCTCAAGCGGAATGTTGGCGGCCTGCGCGGCGGCAATGAATTCATTGGACATCGCGGCGAGGGCAATGCTCATGCCCCCGGATGCGGAGCCGGTGATGCCGGCGAGCACCGTCACCGTAACGGCCTCGTTCACGAGCGGATTGGGAATTGCCCGGAGCGCGGCGGCCACCATCTCGAAGCCCGGCAACAGCGCAATCACGCCGCCGAACCCGTATTCGGAGGCGGTGTTGAGCGAGGCCAGCAGGGCGCCGGCTACCGCCGCCTTGCTGCCATCCGCGAACTTCGCCAACACGGGACGCCAGGCAAAGATGAACACCGTCAGGATGCCGAGCAATAGCGCGCCCTCGACGGCCCATATGGCTGCCAGCGGACCGACCTTCGTCACGATCGCGTGGCCGCCGAGGTTGACCTCATGAACTGCGCCATAGGCGCGAGGCACCAGCTGCGTGAATACGAAGTTCATGACGCCCACCACGACCAGCGGCGCAAGGGCGATCCACGGGTTCGGCAACTCCTTTTCTTCGAACGGCTCGGGCTCGTTCACAAGCTCGGTGCCGTATCCTTCGCCGCGCTTTTGCGCGGCGCGGCGGCGGTTTTCGATATAGGCAAGACCGACCCCGAAGACGAAAACGCTGCCGACCAGCCCAAGTATGGGCGCGGCCCATGTCGTCGTGTTGAAAAACGTGGTCGGAATGATGTTCTGGATCTGCGGCGTTCCCGGCAGGGCGTCCATCGTGAAGCTGAAAGCGCCGAGCGCGATCGTGCACGGAATGAGCCGCTTGGGAATATTGCCTTGGCGGAACATCTCGGCTGCGAACGGATAGACCGCGAACACCACGACGAACAGCGACACGCCGCCGTAGGTCAGGATCGCGCAGACCACGACAATGGACAGGACAGCGCGCTCCCGGCCAAGTACCCCGATGACCGCGGCCACGATCGACTTCGAGAAGCCCGATAGTTCGATGACCTTGCCAAAGACGGCGCCGAGCATGAACACAGGAAAGTAGTTCTTGATGAAGCCGACCATCTTCTCCATGAAAACGCTGGAGAACATCGGCGGGACCAGTGAGGGATCGGTCAGGAACACGGCGCCCAAAGCGGCAACCGGCGCAAACAGGATCACGCTGTAGCCGCGATAGGCGACAAACATCAGAAAGACAAGAGCGGCCAGCACGATCAGGAGGTTCATGGCGACACTCCACTTCAAAATCGCAGGTCACCGGACCCGGCTATTCTCAAGCCGTTGACGTCAGCATCGTCATTCGTTCGCGCTCAAGCTCGCTGATGACCTTGGTGTGATGTTCTACCGCCTCACGCAACAGGTCCCGAACCGAGATGACGCCCACCGTCTTCTCGTTGTCGACAACCGGCAGGTGACGAATGCCGTGCGTGTGCATCAATCTCAAACAGTCAGCAAATGTGCTCTCGAGATTGGTTGTGACGACATCTCGAACCATGACGTCCATCACCAGCGTCACTTCAGGATATTTGCGGGCCAGTACCACGCGCCGAATGCAATCGCGTTCGGAAAGAACGCCGACGATCTTTCCATTCTCCAGAACCACCAGAAAGCCGATGTTCTTTTCGGCCATTATCTGCACCGCTGACAGGATGCTGTCTGTCGGGCCCACACTCCAAAGCGCTCTGGGCTTGAGCATCTGTTTCATTGATCGATAAGCCAGAATTTCTTCCGGGCGTCTGAGCGGATGGTCCATCGTGCGTCGCCTTCTGCCGGGTCGCTCGTACTGGTTGCGGCCCTGAAGGCGTACACTCTCGCAGATTGGGTTGCTCAGGTTTGACCTAGATCAAAGGCTTGCGGGCACGGTCCGCCGGCGGTGACGCATTTGCTGCGGTGCCCCCGGCCGCGAGGTCCGCGTCAGCGATTCACCTTCTCCCACAAGGAGCGAGACCCGTAGGGTGGGCAAAGCGAAGCGTGCCCACCATCGTTTGCGATTGAGATAGATGGTGGGCACGGCGCTAACGCGCCTTTGCCCAGCCTACGCTGCGTGAAAAGCTACACGTACGATTTCCGCGCCGGATCGAAGATCGGCGGATAGTCATTCTTGTCCAGCAGATCCAAGAACGTGTCGAGCCCCTCATTCCTGATCAGCTCATACTCGCGGTCGGAGATCAGGTTGACGGTCAGGATTTCCACCGGATCCCCCGCGATCGAAAGCTGCTCTGCGATGCGCTGGTCAGGGGTGATGATCGGCGTGAGGAACAGGAAGGTCTTGAAGTCCGTGCCTCGGACAGGCGGTGCCGGCATGGGCACACGGTGCCCGAACCCGAACCAGGTGTTGTCGATGAACGGCACCGACGCGAGCCAGCGCAGGTTGCTGCAAATCTCCGTTGTTCCCTCGCGGACGTACCACATCAGCTCGGCGCGCGCCTTTGCCTCCGTCGCCTGAGGCGGCACGGCCATGCGCTGCTCGCTCATGCCGTTGGTCAGGAGCACGTAGCCCTCGTCCGAGCCCTCTTCGCAATCCGGCACGAAATCCCGGCCGAAGGCGTGCACATCGATGCGGCGGTCACCGGGGTCGCGGGAGGTGAATTCGGGTTCGTCGAGTTCGCCCTGGTAGATGGCCAGCCGCCGTTTGTAGGGATCGGCGGCGTCTGCGGGCTGACCTCGATCGAACAGCGAATTCATGAAACGTGACAGCATGTGAACCTCGGATGCGTGCGCCAGGGGGCGGGCGCTCCCTGTGGTCGCGAAGGCGCGCGATCCGGTTCAACCCTGCAGGGGGAGCTTTGCGGCTATTTCCCCTTCGCGATCCGCCGGCAATGCTGCCACGCCGCGCTCATCAGATTCTCGCTCGCCTCGGGTGTGCGGAATGCCGAATGCGCCGACAGCGTGACGTTTTCCAGCTTGGTCAGCGGATGGTCCGCCGGCAGCGGCTCGATGTTGAAGACGTCGAGCCCGGCATGACGGATATGGCCGGATTTCAGGCCGTCGATCATCGCGTCCTCGTCGACGATCGCGCCGCGCGCGGTGTTGACGAGGATGACGCCGGGCTTCATCCCCTCGATGCAGGCGCGCGAGATCATGCCGCGCGTCTCGTCGTTGAGCAGCAGATGGATCGAGACCACGTCACTCTCGGTCAGCACTTCGTCGTAATCGAGGAACTCGACCTTCGGATATTTCTTCGGCGACCGGTTCCAGGCGATCACGCGCATGCCGGAGCCGAGCGCGATCCGCGCGACTTCGGCGGCGATGCCGCCAAAGCCGATCAGGCCGAGCGTCTTGCCGGTGAGCTGCATGCCGTCGTCGCGCAGCCAGTTGCCGGCGCGGATGCCACGGTCCATCTTGGCGAGGCCGCGCGCGCCTTCCCACATCAGCGCGATGGCGCATTCGGCCACCGCCGTATCACCATAGCCCTTGATCAGGTGCACGTGGATGCCGGTCTCGGCGAGTTCGTCGGGGTTCATGTAGCTGCGCGCGCCGGTGCCGAGAAACACCACGTGCTTCAGGCCCGCGCATTTCTTCGCGATGTCGGTCGGCAGCGCGGTGTGATCGACGATGGCAATCTCGGCGCCGTCGAGGATCTCCGGATACTGCTCCGGGCGGATGTCGGGATCGCGGTTGATCCGTACCTCGGGATCGCCTGGCTTCTGCAGGCGCTCGAAGATCACGGCCAGCGATTCATTGGCGTCGACGAAAACTCCGCGCATGGCATTTCCCCATGTTCTGTTTGATTATCAGGACGCGACGCCGGCCAGCGCCAGCACGGTATGCATCAGCACGTTGGCGCCCGCCGCGCAATCGGCTTGCGTGGCGTCTTCGAGTTCGTTGTGGCTGATGCCGTCCTTGCAGGGCACGAACACCATCGCTGTCGGCATCACGGTGTTGAGGTTGCAGGCATCGTGGCCGGCGCCGGAAGTGATACGGCGATGCGAATAACCCAGCATCTTGGCGGCACTCTCCACCGCATCCACCAGCTTGGGATCGAAATGGGTCGGCGGCTTGCGCCAGATCAGGTCGAACTGCACCTCGACCTTGCGCCGGGCCGCGATCTCGGCGATCGCGGCGCGCAGATCCCTGTCCAGCGCATCCATGATCGCGGCGTCGGCGCTGCGGCAATCCACCGTGAAGGCGATCTCGCCGGGAATGACGTTGCGCGAGGGATTGGCGATCACGGCTTCCCCAATGGTGCCGACGGCTTTAGGTCCGTGCTTTTTCGCAATCGCTTCCATCGCCAGCACGATTTCCGACAGCGTCGCCAGCGCGTCGCGCCGCAGCGGCATCGGGGTGGAGCCGGCATGGCTCTCGAACCCGGTGATCTTGCCGTCGTACCACAGCACGCCCTGGCCGGAATCGACGACGCCGATGGTCTTGTTCTCGGCCTCCAGGATCGGGCCCTGCTCGATATGCAGTTCGACGAAGCCCGAGAATTTCTGCGTTCCCACCGGCCGGTCGCCGCGATAGCCGATGCTGTCGAGCGCCTGCGCCACGGTGACGCCCTCGGCGTCCTTGCGCGACAAAATGTCGTCGGTGGTGAAATCGCCGACATAGGCGGCGGAGGCCATCATCGCCGGCGCAAACCGCGAGCCTTCCTCGTTGGTCCAGTTGCAGATGCAGATCGGCGTCTCGGTTTCGATGCCGGCATCGTTGAGCGTGCGCACCACTTCCAGCGCCGCCAGCGTGCCGAGCACGCCGTCATATTTGCCGCCGGTCGGCTGCGTGTCGAGATGCGAGCCGAGCCCGATCGGGGCCTTCGACATGTCGCGCCCCTTGCGCACGCCGAACATCGAGCCCAGCGCGTCGACATGCACGTCCAGCCCGGCGGCCTCGCAGGCGTTCCGGAACCAGTCGCGTACCTGCCTGTCCTCCGGCCCCAGCGTCAGCCGCCGCACGCCGCCTTTCGGCGTGGCGCCGAATTTGGCGGTTTCGTGAATGGCGCCCCACAGCCGGGCGGAATCGATTTGCAGGTTGGAGCCGATCTTGGTCATGCACTATTCCGGGATGGGCAGTCGCTTGTTCATTCTCGTTCAGGCATTTTCAATGACGCGCCTGCGGCGGCGCGTCAACAATGACGCCGCCGCGGGCCAGATTTGCGGCGAGCTCGGCCACGCGCTCCACGGCGACGGTATCGGGCGAGGCCAGCCAGCTCGCCGAAAACGTCAGCTTTGGCAGTTGCACGTCGGTCGACAGCAATTGCAGCCGGCCGTCGGTCATTTCGCTTTCGACGATCGCGGTCGGGATCACGGCAATGCCGAGGCCCTCGATCGCCATGTGAATGACGGTCGCAATCGAGGCGCTGGCGTGCAGGCGCATCGGCGGCAGGTCCGGCCGGTTGAACAGCGATCGCACGACCTCATAGGGCGGGGTCTTGCGCGGGAAGGTGATGATCGGAAATTTCGCGAGATCATGCACCGTCAGTTGGCGGGTGCCGAGGCCGAGGGAAGGGCTAGCGAGGAACCCGACCGGATAGTCGCACAGCACGCGGTTGCTGACGCTCGGCGCAGTCAAGGGCCCGAGCAGGAACGCGAGTTCGATCTCCTGCGCCAAAAGGCGCGTCCGCAGGTTCGAGGTGATGTCGACTTCGATTTCGAGCGAGAGGTTGGGGTAGGCGTGATTGACGCTCTTGATCAGCTGCGACAGCCAGGTGTGCACGATGGTTTCGGCGACACCGAGCCGCAGCACGCCGCGCATCGCCGAGCGATCGCCGACCACGGCGAGCATCTCCGAGCGCAGCCCGATCAGCTTCTCGGCATAGACCATCAGTTGCCGTCCGCTTGGCGTCGGCAACACCATGCGGCGGTCGCGCTGCAGCAGCCGCACGCCCACCTCGCGCTCGAGCTGGGCGATCCGCTGCGAGATCGCGGGCTGGGTGGTGTTGAGCTTCTGGGCCGCGCCGCGAAAACTGCCGAGCGTCACCACCCACATGAAAGTCTCAATTGCCTTGAAATCAGTCATGCATCATCTGCCCGCAGATCGATAACGAGGTTTTATTGAAGTTGATTAGAAAAGACGATTAGACATTATCATAGTCCTATGCGGGAGTAGATGTCGACAAGAATGGACGCGGGGACAACGATGACCAGCTTGGCGAGGACGGAACGGGAAGGCCAGGATACGGCGGATTTATCGCCGAGCGTTGCGGCCCGTCATGCCTGCCGCAACGGCATGGCCCATCACACCGCGGGCGTCGCCAACGGCTTCGTCCAGGGCAACCTCGCCATCCTGCCGGAAAAACTCGCCGGAGCCTTTCATCGCTTCTGCCAGCTCAATCCCAAGCCGTGCCCGATCATCGGGATGTCCGATGTCGGTGACCCCCGCATTCCCGCGCTTGGCATCGATCTCGACATCCGCACCGACCTGCCGCGCTATCGCATCTGGCGTGACGGCGAAATCGTGGAGGAGCCGACCGACATCATGGCGCACTGGCGCGATGATCTCGTCGCCTTCGTGCTCGGCTGCTCGTTCTCCTTCGAGGAAGCGCTGCTGGAGGAAGGTCTGCCGATCCGCCATATCGAGCGCGACGTGCGCGTGCCGATGTACCGCACCAATATCGCCTGCAGCCCCGCAGGTCCGTTTGCCGGACCGATGGTGGTGACGATGCGGCCGTTCAAGCCCGCGGATGCGATCCGCGCGGTGCAGATCACGTCGCGTTTCCCCTCGGTGCATGGGGCGCCGGTTCATATCGGTCTCCCCGAGGCGATTGGCATCGCTGACCTCGCCATGCCTGACTACGGCGATCCCGTGCCGGTCGAGGCCGACGAAATTCCGGTGTTCTGGGCGTGCGGCGTGACCCCGCAATCGGTCATCCAGGCCGCGAAGGTGCCGTTTGCGATCACGCATGCGCCCGGATTGATGCTCGTGACCGATCTCAGGAACAAAGCGCTTGCCGTGCTTTGATGCAGCTTCTGCTGCTCATTCAGGCTTTACCGTAACCTTCGCCCGCTTCATCGATAGTCGCCATCCAGCATAAGGATATCGCCATGAACATCACGCGCCGTAACGTACTGCTTGGAGCCACTGCTGCCGCAGCGCTCGGACCTGTCGCGGCCCGCGCGCAGACGTCCGAAGTCGTGATCGGCGTGATCTATCCGTTCTCCGGCGCCAGCGCGCAGATGGGCGTCGATGCCCAGAAGTCGTTCGAGACCGCGCTCGACATCATCAACAAGAACCATGATTTCGATCTGCCGCTGGCGAAGGGCGAGGGCCTGCCCGGCCTCGGCGGCGCCAAGATCCGCCTCGTCTTCGCCGACCATCAGGCCGATCCGCAGAAGGGCCGCGCCGAGACCGAGCGCCTGATCACCCAGGAGAAGGTCTGTGCCGTCATCGGCACCTATCAGAGCGCGGTCGCCGTCACCGTCAGCCAGATCTGCGAGCGCTACCAGGTGCCGTTCATCTCGGCGGACAATTCCTCGCCGAGCCTGCACAAGCGCGGCCTCAAATTCTATTTCCGCGCCGCGCCCCATGACGAGATGTTCTCGGCCGCGATGTTCAACTTCTTCGACGTGATGAAGAAGAAGGGCACCAAGATCGACACGCTGTCGTTGTTCCACGAAGACACCATCTTCGGCACGGACTCCGCCAATACGCAGCTCAAGCTTGCTTCCGAGCGCGGCTACAAGGTCATCTCCGACATCAAGTACCGCTCCAACTCGCCGTCATTGTCCGCGGAAGTGCAGCAGCTCAAGACCGCGAATGCCGACGTGCTGATGCCCTCGAGCTACACCACCGACGGCATTCTCCTGGTCAAGACCATGGCCGAGCTCGGCTACAAGCCGAACGCGATCGTGGCGCAGAACGCCGGCTTCTCCGAAAAGGCGCTCTATGACGCCGTCGGTGACAAGCTCGAAGGCGTGATCTCGCGCGGCAGCTTCTCGCTCGATCTCGCCACCAAGCGGCCGATGGTCGGCAAGATCAACGCCATGTTCAAGGAGAAGTCGGGCAAGGATTTCAACGACCTCACCTCGCGCCAGTTCATGGGGCTCCTGGTGATGGCCGATGCCATCAACCGCGCCAAGTCGACCGACGGCGAGAAGATCCGCGAGGCGCTGGTCGCGACCGACATTCCGGGCGAGCAGACCATCATGCCCTGGAAGCGCGTCAAGTTCGACGAACTCGGCCAGAACAACGACGCCGACCCGGTGCTGCTGCAATACATCGGCGGCAAGTTCGTCACCATCTTCCCGCCGCAGGCCGCGATTGCGGACGCCGTCTGGCCGATGAAATAGGCTGACAACGGGGGCGGGGATATGACTGTGATGACCATCCAGAGACTGCCGCCCCTCGTCATTGCGAGGAGCGTAGCGACGAAGCAATCCATCGTGCCGCACGACGAAAGAATGGATTGCTTCGCGGAGCCTGTCATCGGGCGGCGCTACGCGCCGACCCGTTGGCTCGCAATGACGGGCATTGAGAGTAATGCCTCCGGGCTGGAGCGACTTTCATGACAGCCGAAGCCATCATCCAAAGCCTCGCCAGCGGCCTATTGATGGGCCTGCTCTATGGCCTGATCGCCGTCGGCCTCGCTCTGATCTTCGGCCTGATGGACGTCGTGAACTTCGCCCATGGCGAGTTCCTGATGATCGCGATGTACGCGACGTTCTTCCTGTTCGTGTTCTTTGCGATCGACCCCTTGCTGTCGGCGCCGCTGGTCGCTGCCGCCCTGTTCGTGTTCGGGGCAGTGGTTTATCTATTGATCGTGCGCTTTGCGGTGCGTGCCAAAGCCAATGCCGGCATGGTGCAGATTTTCTCGACCTTCGGCTTGGCCATCGTCATGCGCGGCTTGACGCAATATTTCTTCACGCCGGACTATCGCAGCGTCACCCATTCATGGCTCGGCGGCAAGACGGTGTCGGTCGCCGGCATCTTCCTGCCGGTGCCGCAACTGGTCGGCGCGCTGGTCGCAATCGCAGCCTTCGGCGGGCTCTATCTCTTCATCAACCGCACCGATTTCGGCCGCGCGCTGGAAGCGACCCGCGAAGATGCCGGCGCGGTGGCGCTGGTCGGCATCGACAAGAACAAGGTGTTTGCGCTGGGCTGGGGCCTCGGCGCGGCGCTGGTCGGTCTCGCCGGCGCCATCATGGCGATCTTCTTCTACATCTACCCTGATGTCGGCGCATCGTTCGCGCTGATCGCCTATGTCACGGTGGCGCTCGGCGGTTTCGGCAGCGTGTTCGGCGCCTTTGCCGGCGGCATCATCGTCGGCCTCGTCGAGGCCACCACCGCGATGCTGCTGCCGCCGTCGCTGAAGGCGGTCGGTATCTACGCCGTCTATCTCCTTGTCGTCTTCGTCCGCCCGCGCGGCCTGTTCGGATCGATGTGATGGATACCGCTTTCGCAGAACGCCGCCGCCGCGACCTCATCGTCGCCTTTGTCCTCGCCGCGGTCGCGGCCACCGTCCCGCTGTTCGTCAAGGACTCCTACCTCCAGAACATGATGGTACTGACCCTGATGTGGGGTGCGTTGTCGCAAAGCTGGAACATCCTTTCCGGCTATTGCGGGCAGATATCGCTCGGCCACGCGCTCTATTTCGGCCTTGGCGCCTATACCACCACGCTGCTGTTCACCAAGTTCGGCGTGCTGCCGTGGTTCGGCATGCTTGGCGGCGGCGTGATCTCCGCGCTGATCGCAATGGCGCTCGGCTATCCCTGTTTCCGGCTGCGCGGCCATTACTTCGTGATCGCCACCATCGTCATCGCCGAGATCGGGCTCTTGCTGTTCCACAACTGGGATTGGGCCGGTGCGGCAATGGGCATCGAGATTCCCGTGCGCGGCGACAGCTGGCTCAAATTCCAGTTCCCGCGCAGCAAGCTGCCGTATTTCTACTTCGCGCTGGCGCTGGCCTGCGTCGCCTGGTTCGTCACCTGGTGGCTGGAAGATTCCAAATGGGGCTATTGGTGGCGCGCGGTGAAGGATAATCCGGAAGCCGCTGAAAGCCTCGGCGTGGTCGTTTTCAATTCCAAGATGGGCGCGGCGGCGGTGTCGGCGTTCCTGGTCGCGGTCGGCGGCAGCTTCTATGCCCAATTCGTCTCCTACATCGATCCCGAAAGCGTCATGGGCTTTCAGTTCTCGCTCTTGATGGCGTTGCCCGCGGTGCTCGGCGGCATCGGCACGCTGTGGGGGCCGATGCTGGGCGCGGTCATCCTGATCCCGCTCACCGAGCTGACGCGCTCCTATGTCGGCGGCTCCGGAAAAGGTATCGACCTGATCGTCTATGGCGGCCTGATCATCGCGATCTCGCTGGCGCGGCCACAGGGGCTGATCGGCCTGTTCTCGGTCAAGAATTTCACCGGACTGTTTTCGCCGAAGGGCAAGGAGGCGGTCCGATGACGACTCCATTGCTGGAAACCCGCGGCGTCTGGCAGCGCTTTGGCGGCCTGATCGCCAACAGCGACGTCTCGATCTCGGTCGGGCGCGGCGAGATCGTCGGCCTGATCGGCCCGAACGGCGCGGGAAAGTCGACGCTGTTCAACCTCATCGCGGGCGTGCTGCCGCCGACCCAAGGCTCGATCATCTTCGACGGCGAGGATGTCACCGCATTGCCGGCCGCCGAACGTTGCCAGCGTGGCGTCGGCCGCACGTTTCAGGTGGTGAAGAGTTTCGAGAGCATGACGGTCATCGACAACGTCATCGTTGGGGCGCTGGTCCGCACGACGGTGATGCGCGATGCCCGCCGCAAGGCGCATCAAGTGCTGGAATTCTGCGGTCTTGGCCCGCGCGCCAATGTGCTGGCCAGCGATCTGGTCCCGTCCGAAAAGCGCCGGCTCGAGGTGGCGCGTGCGCTTGCGACCGAGCCGAAACTGCTGCTGCTCGACGAGGTGCTCACGGGATTGACGCCGGTCGAAGCCAAGACCGGCGTCGAGCTGGTGCGCAAGGTACGGGATACCGGCATCACCGTGCTGATGGTCGAGCACGTCATGGAGATCGTGATGCCGCTGGTCGACCGCGCCATCGTGCTCGACCTCGGCAAGGTGCTGGTCGAGGGCAAGCCTGCCGACGTCGTCCGTGATCCGAAAGTCATCACCGCCTATCTGGGAGACCGTCATGCTGTCGGTGCATGAAGTCACCACCGCCTATCAGGGCCTGGTCGCGATCTCGGCCGTCTCGATCGAGGTGGCGAAGGGCGAGATCGTCTGCGTCGCCGGCGCCAACGGCGCCGGCAAGTCGACGCTGCTGAAATCGATCGCCGGCGCCGAGCGTCCGCGCTCCGGCACGGTGTCATTCGACGGCATCCGCATCGACGGCATGGCGCAGCACGTCATCACCTCGCGCGGCATCGCCTATGTTCCGGAAAACCGCCGGCTGTTTCCCCGCCTGTCGGTGCGCGACAACCTGCGGCTCGGCAGCTATCTCTATCGCGGCGAGGCTGACCGCGAAGCGCCGCTCGATCTCGTGTTCAAGCTGTTTCCGCGCCTTTCGGAGCGGCTGGAGCAGCGTGCCGAAACGCTCTCCGGCGGCGAGCAGCAGATGCTCGCCATCGGCCGCGCGTTGATGACGCGCCCGCGGCTTCTGATGCTGGACGAGCCGTCGCAGGGCATCATGCCAAAGCTGGTCGATGAAATCTTCCAGGCGGTGAAGCGAATCCGCGACGCTGGCATGACCGTGCTGATCGTCGAGCAGCGCATGTCCGAGTGTCTGGAAATCGCCGACCGCGCCTACATCCTGCAGACGGGCCGCGTGCTGATGCAAGGGAGTGCGGCCGAGATCAGCGTCAATCCGGATGTGCGCAAGGCGTATCTGGGGCTGTAGCTGCAAGCACGCTGCCGTAGCCCGGATGAGCGAAGCGATATCCGGGGCGGGCGGTCCCGCATGTCGCTGCGCTCATGCGGGCTACGATTTTCTAGATCGGCGGATACGCATTCGGCAACAGCGCGCTAGGCGCGGCGAACTCGGCCTCATCTTCGTGGACGCAAAGGTTTCCACCAACGATGAATCCCTGCCACCCGTTTCCTGAGATGGCGTAAGCATTGAGTCCGACTTGCATCATGTCGGCTGGGCGGCTGCGGAAATCTCGCAGATAGTCTGGATCGACCAGCGCGATCTCCAATCCTTCAAACCAGGATCGAATTTCCATCGCGCGGACGTCGAGAATGAGCACATCGATGCGGGTAGGGTGTTCGTCAGTCCTTCCGCTTCTAAGCAGAAGAGGACCATGGCTCGCCCCATAGCCGACCACGGAGAATTTTCGGTCGGACTTGAAGGATTTGAGGTTGGTCTGCATCGGATGACTATGTGTGATCGTGCCCATGCTCCGGCAGCGTCAGCCCGAACGTCTTGACCAAATCCTTCACCTGTTCCGGCGACAGATACCTCGGGTTCAACCCGCGCAGCAGCAGATAGAGTTTAGCCGTCTCCTCCAGTTCTTCCACCGCAAACACCGCCGCCTCCAGCGTGTCGCCCGACACCACCGGCCCATGATTGGCAAGCAGCACAGATGAATATTTCCCGGCCAGCCCCTTGATCGCGTCGGCCACCGCGGGATCACCGGGGCGATAATAGGGCAGCAGCGCGGTCTGGCCGCATTTCATCAGATAATAAGGCGTCATCGGCGGCAGCGCGGCGCGCGGGTCGATCTCCGGCAGCATCGACAGCGCGACCGAATGGGTCGAATGCAGATGCACGATTGCGCGCGCGGCGCCGCGGGTCTGGTACAGCGCAGTGTGCAGCGGCACTTCCTTGGTGGGCGCATCGCCGGAAACCAGCCGGCCGTCGGGGCCGAGCCGTGACATTCGCGCCGGGTCAAGGAAGCCGAGCGAGGCGTTGGTCGGCGTCACCAGCCAGCCGCCATCGTCGAGCTTGACGCTGATATTGCCGGAGGAACCGGGCGTCAGCCCGCGCTCGAACAGCGAGCGGCCGAGGCGGCAGATTTCCTCGCGGATCCTTGTTTCGCTCATAGAACCGACCCCGTTTTTCGCCTTGTCTCACGCTTTGGCAGCGCGGCCAAGCCGTGATACGCAAGGGGCAAGGCCGCCGGCCCATGGCGGCGAACGAGAAACAATCGAGGGATCGCCGCAATGCCAGAATCCGCCAAACCGCGTGTCGCCGTCATCGGGCTGGGCTCGATGGGTTACGGCATGGCGACCTCGCTGCGCCGCGCGGGGCTGGAGGTCACCGGCTGCGACGTATCGGCTGAAACGGTGAAGCGGTTCGTGGCCGACGGCGGCAAGGGGGCGGGCACGCCGGCGGAAGCCGCAAAATCCGCCGACATCGTCGTCAGCGTCGTCGTCAACGCCGCCCAGACCGAAACTATTCTGTTCGGCGCCAATGGCGTCGCGGAAACGCTCGGTGAGGGCGCGGTATTCATTTCCTCTGCCACCATGGACCCCGACGTCGCGCGGCGGCTCGCCAAGCAGTTGGAAGCCACCGGCCGTCACTACCTCGACGCGCCGATTTCCGGCGGCGCGCAGCGCGCGGCGCAGGGCGAACTCACCATCCTCGCCTCTGGCAGCCCGGCCGCATTCTCAAAAGCGCGCCCGGCACTGGATGCGATGGCGGCAAAACTCTACGAACTCGGCGACGACGCCGGCCAGGGCGCCGCCTTCAAGATGATCAACCAGCTTTTGGCCGGCGTGCACATCGCCGCGGCTTCCGAAGCCATCGCGTTCGCTGCCAAGCAGGGCCTCGATATCCGGAAGGTCTATGAGGTGATTACGGCCTCCGCCGGTAATTCCTGGATGTTCGAGAACCGCATGCCGCATGTGCTCGATGGCGATTACGCGCCGCGCAGCGCGGTGGATATTTTCGTGAAAGACCTCGGCATCATCCAGGACATGGCGCGCTCGCAGAAATTCCCGGTGCCGGTTTCCGCCGCGGCCTTGCAGATGTTCCTGATGACGTCGGCCGCCGGCATGGGCCGTGACGACGACGCCTCGGTGGCGCGGATGTACGCCAAGGTCACCGGCACGCAACTGCCGGGCGAGCCGAAATAGCAAGATCACGAAGGGGACCCTCGATGCCGCGCTTTGCCGCCAATCTCTCCATGATGTTCACCGAGGTTCCGTTCCTCGACCGCTTCGATGCGGCGGCGAACGCCGGCTTCACCGCGGTGGAGTTCCTGTTTCCCTACGATCATCCGGCGGACGCGGTCGGCGAACGATTGAAGCGTAACGGCCTGACGCAGGCGCTGTTCAACCTGCCGCCGGGCAATTGGGATGCCGGCGAAAAAGGTTTTGCCGCGCTGCCGGAGCGGTTTGACGATCTCAAGCGAAGCCTCGATACGGCATTGCCCTATGCCAAGGCGACCGGCGTCAAGCGCTTACATCTGATGGCGGGTATTGCCGACCGTAGCAACGCCAAGGCCGTCGAGCAGTTCTATAAATCGGTGGCGTGGGCGGCGGAATTCTTCGCGCCCCACGACCTCGACGTCGTGATCGAGCCGATCAATTCGCGCAATGTTCCCGGCTACTTCCTCAACGATTTTCTGTTCGCGCGCGACCTGATCAACGAGCTGAAGATCCCGAATCTGAAACTGCAGTTCGACATCTATCACTGCCAGATCATCCATGGCGACGTCACCATGCGGCTGCGCGAGATGATGCCGATCACGGGCCATGTCCAGATCGCCAGCATTCCCTCGCGCAACGAGCCCGATGGCGAAGAGCTGAACTATCCGTTCCTGTTCACTGAACTCGACCGTCTCGGCTATGGCGGCTTCGTCGGCTGCGAATACAACCCGCGCGGCAAGACCGTCGATGGCCTCGGCTGGTTCAAGCCCTATGCCGGAGCGCAATCGTGAAGCTGTCTCTGGGATGCATCGCCGACGACTACACCGGCGCCTCCGATCTCGCCAACACGCTGACCCGTCAGGGCCTGCGCACGGTACAGACCATCGGCGTGCCATCAGACGATCTGGCGCTGCCGGAGGTCGATGCGGTCGTGGTCTCGCTCAAGAGCCGCTCGATCGAGGCTGGTGTGGCGGTGGAGCGTTCGCGCGCCGCGGAAAAATGGCTGCGCGGCCGCGGCGCCGGCCATGTGCTGTTCAAGATCTGCTCGACCTTCGATTCCACCGACGCCGGCAATATCGGCCCGGTAATGGATGCGCTGCGCACGGATTCGGGCGATGCGATCGTGCTGGTGACGCCGGCCTTTCCGGAAACCGGCCGCACCGTCTATCAGGGCAATCTGTTCGTCGGTTCCGTGCCGCTGAACGAAAGTCCGCTCAAGGACCATCCGCTCAATCCGATGCACGATTCCAACCTGGTGCGGGTGCTGGCGCGGCAGAGCCAAACCAAGGTCGGGCTGGCCGATCTCGCCACGCTGTCGCG
>NZ_LLXZ01000194.1:71734-128456 GCF_001440395.1 Bradyrhizobium jicamae
TCGCCGATCTCGCAGGCAAGGGCATCGGCGCTGTTATCATCGACGCCGTGTTTGACCGCGATCTCGAAACGATCGGCGCCGTCGCGTTGGATCACCGTCTGTCGGTGGGGGCATCGGGCATTGGCCTCGGCCTCGCCCGGGCGCTGGTTGCCTCCGGCAAGGTCAAGGCGGCTGCCGCGGGCGCGGTATCGGGCGCGCCGGTGGGCGGACCGGCGGCGTGCCTTGCGGGGAGCTGCTCGCAGGCGACGCTGGCGCAGATTGCCACTGCCGAAGAGACGATGCCCGTTTTGCATCTCGATCCCGAGCAGATCATCGCCGGCCCCGCCGAAGCTCGCCGCGCGCTGGCGTGGGCGAGCGACCGAATCACTGACGGCCCGATCCTGATCGCCAGCAGCTCGACGCCGGATCAGGTTTCAGCTCTGCAATCCCGGCATGGCCGCGATGCAGCCGGGCATGCCATCGAGCAGGCGATGGCCGATATCGCCGAAGGTCTGGTGCGCTCGGGCGTGCGGCGGCTGGTGGTCGCCGGTGGTGAAACTTCAGGCGCCGTCGTCGATCGCCTGGGCCTTCCCGGCTTCCTCGTAGGCGAAGAAATCGCTGCAGGAGTGCCGGTTTTGCGCGCGGTCGGCTCCGACAAAGGTGAGATGCTGCTTGCCTTGAAGTCAGGCAATTTCGGTGGACCGGAGTTCTTCTCCGACGCGCTGAAGCTGATGCGCTGAGCGCCTCAAGCCGACATTCATTTCCTGGTGAGGTCTGTCGCGTAGGTATTTGTACCGACGCGCGTTAACTCAACCTGAGGGCGCGTCGGGTTTGATACTCGCAAGGCATCCCTCTTTTCCAGCTCCTCGGCTTTTCCATCCGGCGTGTCCCCGCACGCCCAAAACCAAGAGATTCCGCCATGCTCGCCCGCTATTCGATCCGCACCAAGATCATCGCCGTGGTCGCCTTCCTGCTCGTCGCGATGACGGGCATGGGCTTGCTCGCTGTCCGGAACATGCGCGCCATCAACGCCAACACGGTCGACATCTCGACGAGCTGGCTGCCGAGCGTCCGCGTGCTGGGCGACCTGCGCGCCGGCGTCATCACCTATCGCAACGTGATCCGCGAGCACATGCTGTCCGAGACGCTGGAAGAGAAGCTGGCGCAGGAAAAAACCCTTGCTGCCGTCGTCGAGAGCAACAACAAGATTCGCGCCACATATGAGCCACTGATCACCTCGCCGGAAGAGCGCGCGATGTACAATGAATGGGTCAGGCTGTGGGAAAGCTACAAGAAGGGCAGCCAGGAAGTGATGGAGCTGTCGCGCAAGGCGGCCGGCAGGATTCCCACTGAAGCCCACGATCTGAACACCCAGACGGTCAACAAGATCGGGCTCCAGGCCGATGCGGTGCTGAAAAAGGGCATCGACCTCAACAACGCCGGCGCGGACAAGGCGGCGAGCGAGGCGGCTGACAGCTTTGGCGCCGCGCTCATGATGCTGGCGCTGATCCTCGGCGCTGCCGTCATCGCCGGAATTGCCATCAGCGCCTATCTGGTCCGCGACGTCTCGAGCGGTATCGCCTCCATCGTCACGCCGATGCAGGCGCTGGGCAATGGCGATCTCAGCGCCGACGTGCCGCATCAGGGCGAGAAGACTGAAATCGGTGCGATGGCCGACACCTTGCAGGTGTTCAAGCAGGCGCTGATCGCCAAGAAGGCCGCCGATCAGGCCGCCGCAGCGGACGCCGAAGCCAAGATCGAGCGCGGCCGGCGGGTCGACGGCATTACCCGCAATTTCGAAAGCGTGATCGGCGAGATCGTGCAGACGGTATCGTCGGCTTCGACGCAGCTCGAAGCGTCCGCCGGCACGCTGTCGGCGACCGCCGAGCGTTCGCAGACGCTGACATCGACGGTCGCTTCGGCTTCCGGCGAAGCCTCTGCCAACGTGCAGTCGGTGGCGTCAGCGACCGAGGAGCTTTCCTCCTCGGTCACCGAGATCGGCCGCCAGGTGCAGGAATCGGCGCGGATGGCGACCGATGCCGTCGGCCAGGCCCGCGTCACCAACGACCGCGTCAGCGAATTGTCCAAGGCAGCGGGCCGGATCGGCGACGTGGTCGAACTCATCAACACCATCGCAGGCCAGACCAATCTGCTCGCGCTCAACGCCACCATCGAGGCGGCGCGCGCCGGCGATGCCGGTCGCGGCTTTGCGGTCGTGGCCTCGGAGGTCAAGGCGCTGGCCGAACAGACCGCAAAGGCCACCGGTGAGATCAGCCAGCAGATTAACGGCATCCAGGGCGCGACCCAGGAGTCCGTGAACGCGATCAAGGAAATCAGCGGCACCATCGAACGGCTGGCGGAGATCTCTTCGGCGATTGCCGCCGCCGTGGAAGAACAGGGCGCTGCAACCCAGGAAATCTCCCGCAACGTGCAGCAGGCCGCGCGCGGCACCCAGCAGGTTTCCAGCAACATCACCGACGTGCAACGCGGCGCCAGCGAGACCGGCGCAGCCTCGTCGCAGGTGCTGTCGGCGGCGCAGTCGCTGTCGGGCGACAGCAACCGCCTCCGGCACGAGGTCGGCAAGTTTCTGGAGTCGGTCCGGGCAGCCTGACAACTGGACGGCAACAGGCGATGAGGCCCGGCTCCCCGACAGGGAGTCGGGCCGTTTCGCGTTTAGCGCGAAGTCGTGCGAACTGCAACCAGGCTGGATTTTCCGCAGTTTCCCGCAAGCGGAAATTAACCGGTCGCCGCTACGCTGGCCCCCGCATCTCCCGGCTTCACGCGCGAAGGTTGCCGGTTCCTGGTACGGCAAATTCCGTCTCCGGGAAAACTGATTCAGAAGAATTTGGGGGCGTCGACATGATCAAGCTCAACCGCATCGGAAACAAACTGGGCTTGGCCGGGGCGGTCGGCGTCCTGCTGGCGATCGGCATGGTGGCCAACCAGATGGTCACCGAAGCGAAGATCGAGGAAGCCAGTGAGCGCGCCAACCGATCGCAGCAGGTTGCGAACAGTGCGCTCGCCGCGCATATCGACTTGCGCAAGATTCAGCTGGCTGCCGGCGACGTTCGCCTGTCCAGAAGGTCGGCTGAAGTCGAAAAAGCCCTTGCCGAGTTGCAGCGCCACAAGGCGAGCGCGACAAAGGAGCTGGAGGCAGCGCTGGCGATGGCCCAGCAAGCGGACGCCAAGGAGCGGCTTCA
Source organism: Bradyrhizobium jicamae (assembly GCF_001440395.1). Taxonomy (GTDB): domain Bacteria; phylum Pseudomonadota; class Alphaproteobacteria; order Rhizobiales; family Xanthobacteraceae; genus Bradyrhizobium; species Bradyrhizobium jicamae. Next base: position 74,914 of record NZ_LLXZ01000194.1, read on the forward strand.
GAAGACGAAATCCCTGATGGAAGGCTTCACCGCCGCCGTGGAAGATCTCGCCAAGGCGCAGGCGACGCTGCTGACGCAGATCGACAAGCGCTCGGTGGTCTCGGAGGAATGGAACAAGGCCGTCGATACGCAGATGAAGCTGCCGGCCATGCAGAAGCTGGACAACCGCCTCGAGATCGAGCGCCTGCTGTTCCAGGCCGATGGCAAGGTGAACGCGCTGCGGGCTGGTGCCTGGAAGCTCGGCGCCACCGGTGATGCCAATCTGGTCACGGAGATGGCCAAGACCGAGGCCTCGCTGAAGGATATCTTCAACAAGCTGCGCGGCGAGGCCGACGACCGGGACTTGCTGGTCGTGGTCAGCAACCTGTCTTCGATCGTCAAGCGCTTCCTCGCGGCCAATGAGGAAGCCGTAAAGACCGAGCAGGTCAAGAACGACATTATCGCCAACCGAACCGTCAAGGCCGCCGCCGATGTCGCCGATCTGATGGAAGCCACCGTCGCCGGCGCGCAGAAGGATGCCAGGACCTCGAAGGATGAGGTCATGGCCGACACCGAGCGTGCCAACCAGATCAACCTGATCATGGCGATCATCGTCGTCGCGTCGCTGATCGCCTCCGTGGTGTTCTCCTTCCTCGGCGTCGCCCGTCCGATGACGTGCCTGAACGGCGCGCTGGGCGAGATGGCCGGCGGCAATCTCGAGGTCGAGATTCCCGGTGCGACCCGCGGCGACGAAATCGGCGACCTCGCCAAGACCGTGACCGTCATCCGCGAGAACGCCGAGCAGAAGGCGCGCGAGGAAGCCGAAGCCAAGGTCCAGCAGGACCTGGTCGCGGCGCAGCGGCGCAAGGCCGAAATGATCAAGCTCGCCGACGATTTTGAAGGCGCGATTGGCAACATCGTGGAGACCGTGTCGTCGGCCTCGACCGACCTCGAAAACGCCGCCGGCACGCTGACGACGACCGCCGAACGCGCCCAGGAACTGACCACGATGGTGGCGGCGGCGTCCGAGGAAGCCTCCACCAATGTGCAGTCGGTGGCCTCTTCCACCGAAGAGATGGCGTCGTCGATCACCGAGATCGGCCGTCAGGTTCAGGAATCGGCGCGGATGGCCAATGAGGCCGTCGATCAGGCCCGCACTACCAATAACCGCGTCAGCGAACTGTCGAAGGCCGCTGCCCGCATCGGTGCCGTGGTCGAACTCATCAACACCATCGCCGAGCAGACCAACCTCCTGGCGCTCAACGCCACCATCGAGGCGGCGCGCGCCGGCGACGCCGGCCGCGGTTTTGCCGTCGTGGCCTCCGAGGTAAAGGCGCTGGCCGAACAGACCTCGAAGGCGACCGGTGAGATCGGTCAGCAGATCACGGGCATCCAGGCCGCGACGGAAGAGTCGGTAGGCGCAATCCAGGCGATCAGCTCCACCATCGAGAAGCTGTCGGAGATCTCTTCGACCATTGCCGCCGCCGTGGAAGAGCAGGGCGCGGCGACCCAGGAAATCTCCCGCAACGTGCAGCAGGCTGCGCGCGGAACGCAGCAGGTTTCCTCCAACATCACCGACGTGCAGCGCGGCGCCGGCGAAACCGGTTCGGCCTCATCGCAGGTGCTTTCGGCGGCGCAGTCGCTGTCGTCCGACTCCGGCCGTCTCAAGCGCGAGGTCGGCAAGTTTCTCGGCTCGGTGCGCGCCGCCTGATTTCTCCACCGTCAGACGAATTCAAAGCCCGGCCGTTCGCGGCCGGGCTTTTGTTTTCGAGGTCGAAGCATCGGCTGACTCACGCCCTTCCTTGTCACCAGCAACAAACAGAAACAAAAGCCGACGTCGGCTTCGGCAAGTGCGCTGGCGAGGTCCGTAAAGTTACGGAGCGTCAACTTTACACTGGATAAAGGGCTGGAACCTAAACCCTTTGTTGAAGCGTTGTTTGAACGCGGCTGACAATGAGGTCTCCCCGATGTCGTTTCTGTCGAATTTCCGTGTGCTCACGAAAGTGCTGGCAATCATTTGCGTGCTGTCGCTGATCACGGGAATCATGGCCTGGCTCGGGATCAGCTCGCTGCAATCGGTAAGCGAAAAGTCGAATACCATGGCGCGATCGGCGGAACGGGCCTTGCTGGCTACCCGCGCCAACAACAATGTGGTGGCCATCAACCGCGGCGAGTTTCGCAGCGCGCTCGATCCGCGTGACGAAAACAGGCTGGCTGCGCGCGCGATGATTGACGAGCAGGTCAAGCAGCTCGAGGAGCGTCTTGCCGAAGTGAGCAAGACCGCGGATGAGAAGACGCAGGCGCTGTTGCCGGCCGTCAGATCGGCGCTTGCCGCCTATCAGGCGCAACTGAAGCAGACGCTTCAATCGGTCGAGGACGCCAAATCCGCCGAAGTGACGCAGTCGGCTGCAGCATTGCGGGATGCGACGATGAAGAGCCGCGCCGCGGCAGAGACGCTGCAGGTCGCTATCCGCGCGGTGGCCAACAGGCTTGACCAGCGGGTCATGGAAAACAACAAGGCCGCAGAGGAGGAATATGCCTCCGCGTCCCGCCTCCTCATGATTCTCGCGGTCGGAAGCATGGTGTTCGGCCTCGGCTTCGGCTTCGCGGTCGGTCAGTACGGCATTGCCAAGCCGATCCGGGCGGTCGTCGAGTTGCTGCAGCAGCTTGCCGGCGGCAAGTACGACATCAACATTTCGGGCACGGAGCGCGGCGACGAGGTTGGCGACGTCGCCAAGACCGCCCTTGTGTTCAAGGAAAATGGTCTCGCCCGGATCCGCATGGAGCACGAGCAGAAGGAGGCGGGAGTTCGCGCCGCCGCGCAGCGCCGCACCGACATGCTTCAACTCGCCGACGGTTTCGAGCGGGCGGTAGGCGAGATCGTCAGGACCGTGTCGTCGGCCTCGACCGAGCTCGAAGCCTCCGCCGGCACGCTGACGTCGACCGCCGAGCGCTCGCAGGAACTGACGACCGTGGTGGCTGCGGCTTCGGAAGAAGCTTCCACCAACGTGCAGTCGGTGGCGTCGGCCACTGAAGAGCTGTCCTCCTCGGTCAACGAGATCAGCCGCCAGGTGCAGGAATCGGCGCGGATGGCCGGCGAGGCGGTCGACCAGGCCCGCATCACCAACAATCGCGTCGCCGAGTTGTCGAAAGCGGCAGCCCGCATCGGAGACGTCGTCGAGCTCATCAATACCATCGCGGGCCAGACCAACCTGCTGGCGCTCAACGCCACCATCGAGGCGGCGCGCGCGGGCGAGGCTGGCCGGGGCTTTGCGGTCGTGGCGTCCGAGGTGAAGGCGCTCGCCGAGCAGACGGCGAAAGCGACCGGCGAGATCGGCCAGCAGATTTCAGGCATTCAGGCTGCGACCCAGGAGTCGGTCGGCGCCATCAAGGAGATCAGCGGAACCATTGAACGGCTGTCCGAAATCGCCTCGACCATCGCGGCAGCCGTGGAAGAGCAGGGGGCCGCCACGCAGGAAATCTCCCGCAACGTGCAACAGGCCGCTCACGGTACCCAGCAGGTTTCCTCCAACATCACCGACGTGCAGCGCGGCGCCAGCGAAACCGGCTCGGCCTCTTCGCAGGTGCTGTCGGCGGCGCAATCGCTGTCCGCGGACTCCAACCGCCTCAAACTCGAGGTCGGCAAGTTCCTCGACACGGTGCGGGCGGCCTGAGTCGCCGGCCGCGCCGGGCCCTGGCTAACAGAACCCCCGTATATTTACTGATTACAAAATTAACGGGTGGAAAGCGGCTAACCTATACGATTCCGCGCAATGGGGCGGACGACCTTCGTCGTCGCGTGGAGATTCGAGCATGCTTGCAATGGTAAGTCAGGCCAGGATGACGGTTGGCCGAAAGATCTATGCCCTCATCTGCCTCGGTTTCGCCGGGCTCCTGGGCATCGCCTTCCTCGACTCGCGGGAGCTGGCGTCGAGCCTCAGTCAGCAGAAACAGATCGAGCTGCGGCACCTCGGTGACCTCGCGCTCGGCATCATCAAGGAAGAGCACGCCGCGGTGCAGAAGGGCGGCGTTTCGGAAGCCGACGCGCAGAAGCGGGCGATGGCGCGGATCGGAGCGCTCCGCTACGGCAGCAACGACTATTTCTGGATCAACGACATGCATCCGAAGATGGTGATGCATCCGATCAAGCCGGAAATGAACGGCAACGATCTGTCGGCCTACAAGGACCCCAACGGCAAGCTGCTGTTCGTCGATTTCGTCAATGCCGTCAAAAAGGGCGGATCGGGCTTCGTTCCCTATGAATGGCCCAAGCCCGGCTTCGACAAGCCGCAACCGAAACTGTCCTATGTGGTCGGCTTCGCGCCGTGGAACTGGGTCGTCGGCACCGGCGTGTATATCGACGACCTGACGGCGCAGACCTGGGCCTCGACCCAGCGTTCCCTGATCGTGGCCGGCGTGATCCTGCTGTTTACACTCGTGGTGTCGGTGTTCGTGGCGCGGAGCGTCACCACCCCGCTGCAGAGGATGACCGGTGCGATGAACGATCTCGCCAGCGGCAACCTCGCCGTCGAGGTGCCCGGTGTCGGACGCGGCGACGAGATCGGCGAGATGGCCAAGGCAGTGGAGGTGTTCAAGAGCAACGCCGTCGCCCAGAAGACGCTGGAGGCCGAGCAGCGCGAGGCCGAGGCGCGCACGGCAACCAGCCGCAAGGTGGACATGAACAAGATGGCCGACGATTTCGAGGCTGCGGTCGGCCGCATCGTCGAGACCGTGTCGTCGGCGTCCGGCCAGCTCGAGGTTTCGGCGGGCACGCTCACGGCAACCGCGGAACGCGCGCAGGAGCTTGCGACCACCGTCGCGGCGGCTTCCGAGGAAGCCTCGACCAACGTGCAGTCGGTGGCGTCGGCCACCGAGGAGATGGCGTCGTCCGTTACCGAGATCAGCCGCCAGGTGCAGGAATCGGCGCGGATGGCCAACGATGCCGTGGACCAGGCGCGCATCACCAACGAACGCGTCAGCGAGTTGTCGAAGGCGGCAACCCGCATCGGCGACGTCGTCGAGCTGATCAATACCATCGCAGGCCAGACCAACCTGTTGGCGCTCAACGCCACCATCGAGGCGGCGCGCGCCGGCGAGGCGGGCCGCGGCTTTGCCGTCGTGGCCTCCGAGGTCAAGGCGCTGGCCGAGCAGACCGCGAAGGCCACCGGCGAGATCGGGCAACAGATCACCGGCATCCAGGCTGCCACCCAGGAGTCCGTCAACGCCATCCAGGCGATCAGCGGCACGATCGAGAAACTGTCCGAGATATCGTCGACGATCGCGGCCGCCGTGGAAGAGCAGGGCGCCGCGACGCAGGAAATCTCCCGCAACGTGCAGCAGGCGGCGACGGGCACCCAGCAGGTATCCTCCAACATTACCGATGTGCAGCGCGGCGCCAGCGAAACCGGATCGGCGTCCTCGCAGGTGCTTGCGGCGGCGCAATCGCTCTCGGGCGACTCCAACCGCCTCAAGCTCGAGGTCGGCCGGTTCCTCGACTCGGTGCGGGCGGCCTGAGGCCGTCCTGATTGTTCGCTCTGAAGCCGGCCCCTCATGCCGGCTTCGCGACTGTCGATGATTCGAATCAGACGCTCGCGCTGCAGCTGGCAGTCTGCTTTCGGCTGCACGAGAAGCGGGAGACATCCCTAGATCGTAAAACTGCGATTGCGGCGCGCGCCGATCAATCGCCTTGAGCGAAACTGGGAGCATATGTGGCGAACAAATTTCCGGAATCGGGAAAAATTGGTAAGATGCAAGCGCGTCGTGAAAGTCTGATGTTAGATGATCCGATGCCAAGTGTTCTGCGTCAATGAAGACGGGTCAGAACTCAAGACGCTTCATCCAGTGGCAGGGCGCATCGAAGCGCCTATCCGCCACGGTCAAGATGCGCGCACGATCCCCCTCAATTGCGGATAGCGCTCTTGCTCGTTTTTTCGACGACCGCTACCGACGGCTCGGATGAGCGCTGCGTGTCGTTGCTTGATGAACTATGTGAGTCCAGGTTCGTAAAGATCAGCCGGTCTCCGGACGTCGATCATTTCCGGAACATCGAGGGACTGGGCGACGCCAGCAGCATTCCGCTCGACACCAGGGGCTTCGCCGCCTCGTTCGCCTCCTTGAGGCTGAAATCCTGCTCGGTCTATCTGCAGCAGACGTTCCCGCGAATTCTGCAGATGCGGTATTCCACGACCGGCGCGATCATCGGCTTCACGATGGACGATGCGGCTTCGCTGATTGTCAACGGCGTCGAAGGCCGCGCGCCCACCCTGCTTCTCGTCAAGGGCACCGCGACGTGCGAGATCGTGGAGCCGCAGGCCAATCTGGTGGCGCTTCTGAATTTCGATTCCATCGACGATCGCGGCTGGCCGGGCGAAGCCGATAGCGCTCAATTGATATCGACGTTGCCGGACAGGTGCGAGGCGCTGCGGGTGACGGTTCGCGATGTCCTGACGCTCGCTTCGCATTCGCCCGATACCTTCGCACAGCCGAGCGTGATCGAAAGTGTCGAAGAATCGGTCCTGCAGGCGGTCGATCTGGCGATGGCTGCCGCATCGCCTGCGCTCGAAGGCAAGCGGTTGAGCCTGAGCCATTACCTGGCGCTGGTCCGGAAGTTCGACGAGTTGGTGGCCAATAGCACCGGCAAGACGTTGTACAGCGCCGACGTGGCGCGACAACTCGGGGTGTCGGTACGGACGCTGCATAATGCCGTGGTTGCCATTCGCGGCATGAGCATGCATCGCTACATGCGGCTGCGGCGACTGTGGAATGTGCGACAACAACTGGTGCACGGAGCTCCGCCGCAGTCGATCAAGGCGGTCGCGCTTACGAATGGCTTCTGGCACATGGGCGAGTTCACCTCGCTCTACCGCGACTTGTTTGGCGAAACGCCGCAGCAGACATTGTTGGCGGCACGCAAGCAAACCAATCACTCTTCATGATGACGACGGTGATTCCGTAAGACTACCGTCATCCGCGGTCCGTTAGACACTGGTTAACCACTGCATGGGACCGTGGCATCATGGGTGCCGCTCTGTGGTCATCTGCCACAGGAGCCCTTCGGTCGTAACGACCGGCTCGTCCAATTTTGGCCCGGCGCTTCTTCAACCGTGATCCCGCCGTGCGGGAAACGGGCGGTCGTGTTGCGAGTTCCCCCGACTTTGAAGGACGCAAGGCCATGTCCCGACTCATCCTCAACCTGTCGATCGGCGCCAAGCTCGGCATCGCTTCAGCCATCGGCGTGCTGCTCGTCGCCACGATGGTGATTGTCCAGATCCGCGCCAACGCCGCGATGCGCGACCTGGACGCCCGCATGGCGGGGCAGCAGACGATCGCGCGCGACGCGATAGATGCAAGGGGTTCGATCCGGGGCATGCAGATTGGTGTGCGCGATCTTCGCCTCGCCAACACGGCGGCAGACTTGCAGAAGGCCAATGAATATCTCGCCGTCCGCCTCCAGTCGGTCAACAAATTCGCCGACGAAATGCACAGACTGTCGAAATTCGCCGAGAACAAAGCCCGCATCGAGAAGCTCAAGGTGCGGGCCGAGGATTACTCGAAGGGCGCGCAGCAGATCGTGGCCGTTCGCAGCGAAGCGATTGCTGCGGCAGGCGGTGGTGCCGAGGCGGCCGCGAAAGTTGCGAAGCTGAACGAAGAGGCGATCCGCATCGCCCGGGAAGTTACATTGCCGATCGCGGCCGAGCTCGAGCCGCTTGCCAGCCAGATCGCCGATTTCGCCAAGCACAGGCTGGACGAGCAGGCCGCGCAGGCCGAGCGGGAAATGGCAACGGCGGAATGGGAAGCCCTGGCCCTGGGCATCGGCACGATCCTGCTGCTGATTGCAACCAGCATATTCTCCTTCTTCACCATTGCCCGGCCGATGCGCGCCTTGAGCGCGTCGATGGAAGAGCTTGCCGGCGGCAATTTTGCGGTGGTGCTGCCGGGCCTTGGCCGCAAGGACGAGCTCGGCGCGGTCGCTGGCGCCGTCGAGAAATTCAAGGTCGTCTCGGAGCAGAAGGCCCGTGACGAAGCAGAAGCCAAGATGAAGCAGGACCAGATCGCAGCGCAACAGCGCAAGGCCGAGATGGTCAGGCTCGCGGATTCCTTCGAAGCAGCCGTCGGCGAGATCGTCGAAACCGTCTCGTCGGCGTCGACCGAGCTGGAAGCTTCGGCTAAGACGCTAACCGCGACGGCCGAGCGCGCTCAGGAAGTGACGACGACGGTAGCAGCGGCTTCGGAAGAGGCTTCTACCAATGTCCAGTCGGTTGCTTCAGCGACGGAAGAGCTGTCGTCTTCCGTCAACGAGATCAGTCGTCAGGTGCAAGAATCGGCGCGGATGGCCGGCGAGGCCGTCGACCAGGCCCGCGTCACCAACGACCGCGTCAGCGAATTGTCGAAAGCGGCAGCCCGCATCGGCGACGTCGTCGAACTCATCAACACCATCGCAGGGCAAACCAACCTCCTGGCGCTCAACGCCACCATCGAGGCGGCGCGGGCCGGCGAGGCCGGCCGCGGCTTTGCGGTCGTGGCGTCGGAAGTGAAGGCGCTCGCCGAGCAGACCGCGAAAGCGACCGGCGAGATCGGCCAGCAGATCACTGGCATCCAGGGCGCCACCCAGGAGTCGGTCGGCGCGATCAGGGAGATCAGCGGCACAATCGAGAGGCTGGCGGAGATCGCCTCGGCCATCGCTGCCGCGGTGGAAGAGCAGGGCGCCGCCACCCAGGAAATCTCCCGCAACGTGCAACAGGCGGCCGAAGGCACCCAGCAGGTCTCCGCCAACATCACCGACGTGCAGCGCGGCGCCGGCGAGACGGGTTCTGCTTCCGCGCAAGTGCTCTCGGCGGCGCAGTCGCTTTCTGCGGACAGCAATCGCCTCAAGCTGGAGGTCGGCAAATTCCTGAATACGGTGCGGGCGGCCTGACGGGGCCGGTTTCCAGGAGAAGGTAGAAGAAGCAGAACTCTCTCCCTATGAGGGGTTCTCTCCGCGGAGACAGACCCCTCATCCGTCTCGCTGCCGCTACGCGTCAGCGATCCACCTTCTCCCACAAGGGGAGAAGGAAGAAAGCGACCGCTACCCCACGCGCCACTCCAGCACGCCGTCGTCGGCCGCGACGATGTCGCCCGCCGTCCCTACCGGCGTCCGCTCCATGTTCAGCAAATGCTTGAGCGTCTTCTCGTCATTGGCCGGGATGCGAGCCAGTGCCCGTGCATCGCCCTCCGTGCGCAGCATCACCACGCCATGCTCGACGTCGCCCTTGCCCTTGTAGATCACGGTGAAGGCTTCGACCTTGCCCTTGCTCTTGCCGGTAGCCTCGGTGACGAAATCAGGCACCCTGCGGCGGTTACGGTCGGCCTCGGCCTGCACGCTGGTGTCCTGCTTCAGCGCCGCCTTCGGCGCCTCGCGCGACAGCACCAGGCCGTGATGCTTGGTAACAAAGCCGCCCTGGCCGTAGAGCAGGCCGAGCTTGCCGCCCTTGCGCAGGCTCCGCACCATCGCCACCGCCGCATGCGTCATATAGGTGTTGAGCGGCGCGCCGAAGAAGGTGAGGCCGCCGGTCACCGTCGGCTGCACGTCGGGACCTAAGCCCAGCGTCCGCCGCGCCATCTTGGGCACGCAGGGGAAGCAGCTATAGAGTTCGATCGCGCTGAACTTCTTGCCGTCACCCTCGACGAGGTCCATCACCGCCTTCAACACGGCGTTCTGCGGATGGCTTTCATAGAACTGATCCCGGATAAGATAATCGCGGGGCTCTTCCGCGGAAGCGCCGCCGAGCGGATAGATCAAGCGATCCTCTGATACTCCGGCCGCGCGTGCCTTGGCGAGCGACGTCAGCAGCACCGCGCCGCCCATGTTCACGGTCGGATTGGCCACCATCAGCTTGGTGTAGGGCCAGGCGATCAGCCGGTTCTCCGGCGAAGGCGTCGTGATCTCGTCCGGCGTAAAGCGCTTCTTCAGCCAGGAGTTTTCATTCCCGGATGCGACGCGCGCGTAGGTCGACCATAGTTCGCCGGATTCGGCGAGCGCCTCGCGCGGCGTCTGGCCCCAATGCGCCGAGGTGGCGGATTCATAGAGCGGATAGACGGTGATCGGTCTGAATACGCCGAGCTTTACCGCCATTGGTTTCTGGAACGCCGCGCCGCGCTTCGGCTCCTCGACGTCATGGGCGAATGGCGTCCACGGCAGCGAGATGCCACCGCGCTCCGCCTTGGTCGCGGTCGATTGCGCTTCCGCGCCGCAGACCGCGGCCACGCTGCACTCGCCGCGCGCGATGCGCTGTGCCGCTTCGTGAATGTAGCGGATCGGGCTCTCGCCGCCGACCGGCCCGTAATAGCAATGCGCCGGATTGGCGCCGAGCCGCGCCGCGAGCTGCTTCTCCGGATCGCGGTAGCGCCAGCTCAGGAAGTTGACGACGTCGAGCGAGCCGAGATCGCCGAGCAGCTTTGCGCCACTGTCGGCTTCCGCGCGCCGCACCGCCTGTTCGAGCAGCGCCATCGGCTCAAGGCCGGCAGCGATGTCCTTGGGCCGGTCGACGATTTCGCCGACGCCGACGATGACGGGAATGCGGTCTTCGGGAAGGGGAGAGTTTGGCATTTTTTCTTGCTTTGCTTTCTGTGAGTCAATTCTCAGTTCGTTGTTCCGTCATTGCGAGCGAAGCGAAGCAATCCATGGCGCAGCAAAGAAAGTATGGATTGCTTCGTCGCTTGCGCTCCTCGCAATGACGCGGAGAGGCGCCGTCATTCCTCCATCAACGCATTCATATGCTCCACCGCATCGGCAAAATCTTCCTTGAACTCCTGCACCACCGCGCCGGCCGATTTCACGCTGTCGATCAGGCCGACGCCCTGGCCGACGAAGTAGCTGACGAGATCGCGCGCCTGCGTATTGCCGGCAGCGGCGGCACGGTCGATCGAGTTGAAGGCGTCGCGACTGATGATGCTTTGCAGCGGCATCGGCAGCGCGCCGGGACTGTCCGGCCCGCGATCCCACGCATCCGTCCATACCGAACGCAATTGCCGCGCCGGCTTGCCGGTGCGGCCCTTGGAGCGCACCGCGTCGCGCGAGGAGGCCGCGATCATTTTTTCGCGGAAGATTTCGGTGGTCTCGGATTCCACCGTCGCCAGCCACACCGATCCGGTCCAGGCGCCGGCCGCGCCCATCGCCATGCAGGCTGCCATCTGCCGTCCCGTCATGATGCCACCCGCGGCCAGCACCGGCACGTCGCGCACCGGCCTGATCGCCTTGATCACTTCGGGCACCAGCACCATGGTCGACACTTCGCCGCAATGGCCGCCGGCCTCGGTGCCCTGCGCCACCAGAATATCGACGCCGGCGGCGACTTGCCGCAGCGCGTGTTCCTTCGAGCCGACGAGGGCCGCAACCGGCACGCCGTGCTTGCGACCCATGTCGATCATCTGCTTCGGCGGCACGCCGAGCGCGTTCGCGATCAGCTTGATCGGGTGACGGAACGAAACATCGAGTACCTCGAGCGCGCGCTGCGCGTCGAACGGCTGCGGCTGGTTGTCGGCGACGTTGGTGGTCGTTAGCTCGATGCCGTATTTCTTCAGCAGGTTGCGGGTGAAGTCGCGATGCTGCGGCGAGATCCGCGCTTCCAGGCTCTTCCAGGTGACGTCCTTTTCGCCCGCGGTCGAAATGTTCTCGGGGATCAGCACGTCGAGCCCGTAGGGCTTGCCGTCGGTGTGATCATCAATCCATTTCAATTCCTGCTCGATGGTTTCAGGCGAGTGCGCCGTCGCGCCCAGCACGCCAAAGCCGCCGGCGCGGCTGACAGCGGCGACGACGTCGCGGCAATGGCTGAAGGCGAGCAGTGGAAACTCAATTCCCAGCATGTCGCAGATCGGCGATTTCATGGCTTGTCCTCCCGGCGGCAGCATTCCAGATTGCTGCTCAGCTTTCTGCGCGACGCTAGCCCATTGGAGGCTTGCATGCCAAGCGGCCTTGCTCCTCGCCATGAGGAGCAAACATTCCACCGCGCAAAATATGCAATGCCATGCCGCCGATTTGCGTCTTGCGCTTTGACGCTATCGAGAGAATGCTAACGGGCAAACAAGATAATCTTTCAGGGAGTTTTCATGTCCGCTACGTCTTCCGTTACCGCCAAATCGCCCGAGAGCTACGACGTTGTCGTGGTCGGTGCGGGCTTTGCCGGCATGTACATGCTGCACCGGTTGCGCGGGCAGGGGATGACGGCGCGGGTCTACGAGCAGGGTTCGGGCGTCGGCGGCACCTGGTACTGGAACCGCTATCCCGGCGCGCGCTGCGACGTCGAGAGCATGCAGTATTCCTATTCGTTTTCGGAAGAGCTGCAGCAGGAATGGGACTGGAGCGAGCGCTACGCGCCGCAGCCGGAGATTCTGAAATACGCCAACCACGTCGCCGACCGCTTCGATCTGCGAAGGGACATCCAGTTCAATACCCGCGTCGAGCGCGCCGCGTTCGACGAGGCCAACAATCTCTGGTCGGTCTCGACCTCCGACGGCAGGACGGTGACGGCAAAATTCGTCGTGCTCGCCACCGGCTGCCTGTCGAACGCGCGCATGCCCGAGATCAAGGGCCTGGATCGGTTCAAGGGCAAGGTCTATCACACCGGCCACTGGCCGCATGAGGAAGTCGATTTCACCGGCCAGCGCGTCGGCGTCATCGGCACCGGTTCGTCGGGCATTCAGTCGGTGCCGGTCATCGCCGAGCAGGCGAGCCAGCTCACGGTGTTCCAGCGTACCGCGAACTTTTCCATTCCCGCCCGCAACGCGCCGTTGACGCAGGAAGAGCGACAAAAATTCCGCGACAACTATCCCGAGATCAGGCGCTTTGCGCGCGAAGTCGCGAAGAACGGCATCTATACCGAGATGCCCGACCGCGGCGCGCTCGACGACGGCGGCAACGAGCGCCGCGCGAAGTACGAGGCGCGCTGGAATCGCGGCGGGCTCACCTTCATGTCGGTCTACAACAACCTCGCGCTGGACAAGGCCGCCAACGATACCGCCGCCGATTTCGTTCGCGGCAAGATCGCGGAGATCGTCAAGGACCGAGAGACCGCAAAGTTGCTGCAGCCGAACAACCATCCGATCGGCTCCAAACGCATCTGCATCGACACGAATTACTTCGCGACCTTCAACCGCCCGAACGTGACGCTGGTCGATATCAAATCGAATCCGATCGAGGAGATCACCGAAAACGCGGTGCGCGTCGCGGGCAGGGATTACGAGGTCGATGCGCTCGTGCTCGCGACGGGTTTCGACGCCATGACCGGCTCGGTGGCGAAGATCGACATCAGGGGCCGCGGCGGGCAGACGCTCAATCAAAAATGGGCCGCGGGCCCACGCACCTATCTCGGCCTGATGAGTTCAGGCTTTCCCAATCTCTTCGTCGTCACCGGCCCCGGCAGCCCGTCGGTGCTGTCGAACATGATCGTCTCGATCGAGCAGCATGTCGACTGGATCACCGACTGCATGGCGTATTTGCGCGACCGCGGCCTCGATACCATCGAAGCAAGGGTCGATGCGGAGGACAAATGGGTGACCCACGTCAACGAGGTCGCTGCCACCACGCTCTATCCGCAGGCCAATTCCTGGTACATGGGCGCCAACGTTCCCGGCAAGCCGCGCATCTTCATGCCCTATATCGGCGGCGTCGGCCCCTACCGGCAGATCTGCAACGATGTTGCGGCAAAGGGGTATGAGGGCTTTGTGATGGAGCGAGCGGAGCAGCCGCGCGAGATGGCTGCCTTATAGCCACCGTCATTGCGAGGAGCGAAAGCGACGAAGCAATCCATCTATGGGTCGATATGGATTGCTTCGCTTCGCTCGCAATGACGGCAAACTCGGAGTTTGTAGGGTGAGCAAAGCGCAGCGTGCCCACCATTCGTTTAAACGATCGGGGCAGGTGGTGGGCACGGCGCAAGTGCGCCTTTGCCCACCCTATGGATCAGCCTCGCAGCCGCCGGCTCAACACCTCAACGAACCGGTCGGCGTCGGCTTCGTCATTATAGACATGCGGCGACACCCGCATGCGACCCAAACGCGGTGCGACGTATACGCCCTCGCTTGCCATGCCCTCGATCAATCCCGCCGGCATTCCGCCCTTGAAGGCGAGGCTCAAAATATGCGGGCTGCGCGGACCAGGCTCGGGCACGCTGACGCCGACGCCGCGCACGCCCGCCGCGATCCGCTCCGTCAGCATCGTGAGGCGTTGCTCGATGGCCGGCGCGCCCCAGTCGGCCATCATCTCCATGCCGATCGAGGCCATCTCCATCGAGATGAAATAATCGCGCTCGCCCATGTCGTAGCGACGGGAATCGCCGACGTAACTGGGATCGGTGAAATAGACTTCGTTCTCGGCGCGGACGTTGCGGCGGCCGGATGCGGTCTGCTCAAGCGGGATTCCGTCTTGATGACGTTTTGCAACGTAGAGAAAGGCGCGGCCGTAGGGGCCAAGCAGCCATTTGTAGGTCGGGAAGACCACGAAATCCGGGTCGAGACGCTTCACGTCGGTCATCAGTACGCCGGTGCTCTGCGTCGCGTCGACAAGGAAGGCAGCGCCTTGTCGCCGCAGTGCTGCGCCGACCTTCTCGACATCGATCAACCCGCCGTCCGACCAGTGCACGGAAGAGATCGAGGCCAGGCTGACCGGCGGTGCGCCGGATCGCTCGACCGCGGCAAGCACCGCCGACGTCCAGTCGCCATCATCAGGTTGGCGGACCGTCTCGACGGCAAAACCATCCACCTCGGCCCGCGTCTGCCATTCGAGCACCGGCGAGGAATGATCGTTTTCCAGCACGATCACGCGCGTGGCCCGCGCAATCGGCAGTATCTTCGCGGCGGTCGCAACGCCATAACTGATCGAGGGGATCAGCGCGATATCGGAGGCCTCGGCATTGATCAGCCGGGCGGCAGCAAGGCGCGCACGCTCGTTCTGTTGGCCGGCGAAGGAGGCCTCGAGCGTCCACGGCGTGCCCTTGCGAAGAACCGCTGATCGCCCGGCCTCCAAGGTTCGAAGCGGCAGCGGGCTGTAAGAGGCGGCATTGAGATAGCAAATCTGGCGCGGTATCTCGAACAGGGCGCGCTGTGATGGGAGCATCTGGAGGGTCTCTGCTGTCGCTATGCATCCAGTATGGCCGATCTCGATCACGCCAGCCACAGGAGCATTGCTCCGAGTACATCTGCGGCCGTGGCCTATCACGTAGATCTGTAGGGTAGGCAAAGCGGATTGTGGCCACCATATGCAACACGCACAATTGCGTGGTAGGCGTGGGCGCAAGCGCGCCTTTGCCCACCCTGTGGCTCTGGAGATAAAAAGAAATGACCGACGCCCCCGTGAACGAACCCATCGAATACACCCCGCCAAAAGTCTGGACCTGGAACAAGGCAAGCGGCGGCCAATTCGCCGCCATCAACCGCCCGATCGCAGGCCCCACGCATGAGGCGCAGCTGCCGGTGGGCCGCCATCCGTTCCAGCTCTATTCGCTGGCGACGCCCAACGGCGTCAAGGTCACCGTGATGTTCGAGGAGCTTTTGGCCGCCGGCCACAGCGGCGCGGAATACGACGCCTGGCTGATCAAGATCGACGGCAACCAGTTCGGCAGCGGCTTTGTCTCCGTCAATCCGAACTCGAAAATCCCGGCGCTGATGGATCGCAGCGGACCGACCCCGATCCGGGTGTTCGAATCCGGCGCCATCCTGATGCATCTGGCCGAAAAGTTCGGTGCGTTCCTGCCGGCCGGCGGCGAGGCGCGGGCGGAATGCCTGTCCTGGTTGTTCTGGCAGATGGGCAGCGCGCCGTTTCTCGGCGGCGGCTTTGGCCATTTCTACGCCTACGCGCCGACCAAGATCGAATACGCCATCGATCGCTACGCCATGGAGGTGAAGCGCCAGCTCGACGTGCTCGATCGCCGCCTGGCTGACAACGAGTTTCTCGCCGGCAAGGACTACACCATCGCCGACATGGCGACATGGCCGTGGTACGGCGCGCTGGCAAAAGGCCTGGTCTATGGCGCCGGCGAATTCTTGTCGGTGCACGAATACAAGAATGTTCAGCGCTGGACCGATGCGATCGCCAAACGCCCGGCGGTGAAGCGCGGCCGCATGGTCAACCGCATCTCGGGCGATCCGGCGAGCCAGTTGCACGAGCGGCACGAGGCCAGCGACTTCGACACGAAGACACAGGACAAGATCGGCGAGCCGGCGAAGGCGTGAGGAGGGGGAAACGCCATGACCTTTTTCGAAAAGGGCCCAGTCCGCATCCATTATCAGGAAGCCGGCTCCGGCTTCCCGCTGCTCCTGATCGCGGGCGGCGGCTTGAACTCGAACATAACAGGCATCACCGGCGATTATCCGCCCTTCAACGCGATGAAGGAGTTCGGGAACGAGTACCGCTGCATCGCCTACGACCTGCGCAACGCGCCGCCCGGCCAGTCCTCCGGCCCGCTCGAGATCGACCGCCCATGGGATTCCCACACCGACGATCAGCTCGCGCTGATGGATCACCTCGGCTTCGAGAAATTCATGGTGCTGGGTTTCTGCATCGGCGGTCCCCTGATCTGGAATCTGATCAAGCGCGCGCCCGATCGCATCGTCGCCGGCGTGCTGGCGATGCCCTCAGGCTCGCGGCCCGAAATGCGCGATTTGTTCTACGACAACAACATGAAGGGCTGGGCGCCGCAACTCGTCGCGGGCCGGCCTGATATCACGATGGAGCAGGCGGAGAAATTCCTGACGCGGATGTACCGTAACGATCCGGATTTCGTCTTCACGGTGACGCGCGATTTCGTGCGCCAATGCCAGACGCCGGTCTTGATCCTGCCTGACGATATCCCGGCGCATCCCTACGCGGTCGCGATGGAGAGCGCGCTGCTGGCGCCGAACGCGGAAGTGAGTTTGTTTCCGTGGAAGGAGCCGAAAGAGCGCGTGCCGCTGGCCGTGCGCCAGATCCGGTCCTTCCTGCGCGCGCACAGGCCGGCGTCGTAGCCAGCTTCGTAGGGTGGGCAAAGCGAAGCGTGCCCACCATCACGAGCGCAGCGTTAAATGGTGGGCACGGCGCTAACGCGCCTTTGCCCACCCTACGGCTCAAACCGCCGTCTTCGCCCCTTCCGCCGGCGGAAACACCACGCGGTCATCCGTACGGCAATAGCGGTCCGCGAACATGCGGCCGATCGGGTGATAGCGCTCCATGTGCACGCGCATCGCGGCGTGGTCCCACAATTCGTCACGGATGTGGAAGTGGATGCCTTCGCCCATCACCAGCAGTCGGTCGCCGTTGACGTCGATTTCCTTCCACGTCCTGCATTCCATCGCAAACGGCGCATCCGCCAGCCGTGGCACGGCGATTTTCGTCGAGGGCGCGAGTTTCAGATTCAGATAGTCCGGCTCGCCGACATCGGGCGGGAAGTCGCCGCTGGATTCATGCATCGCCTGTGCCAGCGGCTCGTCGGTCATGTTGACGACGAACTCGCCGGTCCGGCGGATATTGATCACCGTGTCCTTGATGCGCCCATCGGGCCGCAGATTGGCGGCGAACATGCAGAGCGGCGGATCCTCGCAGAACACGTTGAAGAAGCTGAACGGCGCCGCGTTGACCACGCCGGTCGGGCCGAGCGAGGTCACCCATGCGATCGGCCGCGGCAGCACGAAAGAGGTGAGCACCTTGTAGCGCTCGCGTGGTTTGAGGTCGGCGGGATCGTATTGCATGAGGGCTCCGCGTAGGGTGGGCAAAGCGCAGCGTGCCCACCATTTTGCGCGGGCGCAAGGTGTGGTGGGCACGGCGCTTGCGCGCCTTTGCCCACCCTACAACAGCTTACGGTTACGGCATGCTCAGTTCATGCCTTCCGACCACCATCCAGTGCACTTCGTCCGGGCCGTCGGCGAAGCGGAGGTGGCGGACGTCCTGGTACATTTCGCCGAGCGGGCTCCATTGCGAGATGCCGGTGGCACCATGCATCTGGATCGCCTGGTCGATGATCTTGCAGGTGCGCTCCGGCACCATCGCCTTGACCATGCTGACCCAGATCCGCGCCTCCTTGTTGCCGAGCACGTCCATCGCCTTGGCGGCCTTGAGCACCATCAGCCGCATCGCCTCGATCTCGCAGCGCGCCTGCGCGATGATCTGCAAATTGCCGCCGAGATGGGCGATTTTCTTGCCGAAGGCTTCGCGGGTGAGCCCGCGCGACACCATCAGGTCGAGCGCCTTTTCCGCCTTGCCGATGGTGCGCATGCAGTGATGGATGCGGCCGGGTCCGAGGCGCACCTGCGAGATCTCGAAGCCGCGGCCTTCGCCGAGCAGAATGTTCTCCTTCGGCACGCGGCAATTGTTGAAGCGCAGGTGCATGTGGCCGCGCGGCGCGTGGTCGTGGCCGAACACATGCATCGGGCCCAAAATCTCGACGCCGGGCGTGTCGATGGGCACCAGGATCTGCGACTGCTGCTTGCTCGGCGGCGCATCGGGATTGGTCTTCACCATCACGATCATGATCTTGCAGCGCGGATCCCCGGCGCCGGAGATGTAATACTTCTCTCCGTTGATGACCCATTCGTCGCCGACGAGCTTTGCCGTGGTCGAGATGTTCTTGGCGTCGGAGGAGGCGACGTTCGGCTCGGTCATCGCGTAGGCCGAACGGATCTCGCCGGCCAGCAGCGGCTTCAGCCACTTTTCCTTCTGCGCCTTGGTGCCGACGCGCTCCAGCACTTCCATGTTGCCGGTGTCGGGCGCCGAGCAGTTCATGGTCTCCGAGGCCAGCGGATTTTTCGCCAGCTCAACCGCGATATAGGCGTAGTCGAGGTTTTTCAGGCCCTGTCCGGTCTCGTCATCGGGCAGGAAGAAGTTCCACAATCCTTCCTCCTTGGCTTTGTCCTTGGCCTTCTGCAGCACTGCGAGCTGTTCCGGCGTAAAGCTCCAGCGGTCCTTCTTGGCCTCGCCAAGCCGCATGAACTCGACCGACATCGGGTCGACGGTTTCGCGGATGAATTTTTTGACGTGCTCGTAGAGCGGACGGACCTCGTCCGACATGCGCAAATCGTTCAGCTCTTCGCCCGGATTGAGATTGTAGGTCGTGGTTCGCGGGATATAGGCGTGTTTCATGAATATTCCTCCCATTTACGCAGGAATGTTGATCCCGCGGGCGTGCGCTTGGCTCGTTGGCTGGCAATGTAGACGGCGGGGAGGGCCTTGTACAAGCGCGCGCGGAGGACAACGATTTTCCGTCTCATGGGAAGCGGCGGCGCGCCGCTTCCTATTTCCGCCGCGCCTTCTGGTCGAACGCACTGATCACCGCGAGCGTCATTGCGGTGATGCCGGTTTCGATGGTCGGCTTCGGCACCGGCGCGAACAGCGGCGAATGATTTGACGGTATTGGCGCCCCGGCACCATTGCGTGCAGCAGCGATACGTTCCTGATCATAGACGCCGATGTTGAACATCATCGACGGCACGCCTGCGCCGGCGAATTCGGAGAAATCCTCGCTGGCGGTCCCCGGCGGCGAAACCCTGAACTTGTCGCCGAATGCTATCTTCAACACCTCGGCAGTGGCGGCGACCACATCGGGATCGTTCATGACGGGCTTGGCGCCCTCGAGGATACTGATCGTGGGCGCAGGTGCACCTGACATGGCGGCCTTTGCCGTTCGTTCGATCCCAGCATGCAATTTGGCGCGAACTTCCTGCTTGTAGGAGCGGATGGTGCCGGAGAGCTGCACGGAGTCGGGAATGATGTTTCCAACAGTGCCGCCGTGAATGGCGCCGATGGTCACGACGCCGAATTCGGTTGGATCCTTCTCTCGGCTGATCACGCCTTGGACGTCGACGATGAACCGGGCCGCAATCGCAACGGGATCGATGGTCGTGTGCGGCGCCGAACCGTGACCGCCGCGGCCGTGGAATGTCACCTCGAGACTGTCGGCGGCTGATGTGCCGACCCCGGAACGATAGAAGACCGTGCCGTGAGAGAATGGGCCGGCATGCAGGGCAAAGGCGGCGTCGGGCTTGGGAAAGCGCGTGAACAGGCCATGCGCAAGCATGGCACGGGCGCCGGACACGATCTCTTCTGCCGGCTGGGCGATGAACATCAGCGTGCCGCGCCATTGATCCTTCAGGCCAAGCAGCGTCTTTGCCGTTCCGACCCAGCTCGCCATGTGGATGTCGTGGCCGCAGCTATGCGCGACGAACACCTCCCGCCCGTTCCAGTTGGCCTTGTCGCGGCTCGCATAGTCGAGGCCGGTCTTCTCTTCCATCGGCAGCGCATCGAGCTCGGTGCGCACCATGATGGTGGGCCCGTCGCCATTCCGGTAGATGGCGACCAGCCCGGTCATGCCGACCTTCTCGGTGACCTCGAAGCCGAGCGCGCGCATTTCCGCGGCGAGCCTGGCGGCGGTCTTCACTTCCTGAAAGGCAAGCTCCGGATGGGCGTGGATCTCCTTGTAGAGCGTGTCGAGCTTCGGATAGTCGCTTTCGATCGAGGCCTGGATTGCCTTCTTCAGTTGGGCGACATCGAGTTCTGCATGGGCCGGCGCCAGACTTGCCGCGAGGAGTGCGACGGACGCTGCCAATGAGATGGTAAATCGATTCATGGCTTGGCGCTCCTTGATTGCGTTACAGCGCTCAGTGCGTAGGGTGGGCAAAGGCGCACTCGCGCCGTACCCACCATCCGTCCACAGTAAGCCGCTTAATGGTGGGCACGCTTCGCTTTGCCTACCCTACGATTCTACGATCTGCCTACGCCGGCATCCGGTGCATGGCGCAGATCTTGTTGCCGTCGAGATCGCGCAGATAGGCGAGATAGAGTTTGCCCGCAGAACCCTCGCGAATGCCGGGCGGGTTCTCGCAGGTCTTTCCGCCATTGGCGATGCCGGCCGCGTGCCACGCGTCAGCCTGCTCGGGGGAAGCAGCCGCAAAACCGATGGTGCCGCCGTTGGCGAACGTTGCCGGCTCGCCGTTGATCGGCTTCGACACCGAGAACACGCCGGTTTTGGTGAAGTAGAAGATGCGGTGGCCGTCGACCTTGGCCGGCCGGATATCGAGCGTGCCGAGCAGGGCGTCGTAGAACGCCTTGGCCTTTTCGAGGTCGTTGGTGCCGATCATCACATGCGAAAACATATTCTATATTCCTCCCGGTTCTTGGGGCGAATGGTCCACGCCGCCCGCCTGCGGGGAATGTAAACGGCTGCACGGGCGTTGCACAAGCGGGCAGGGCGAGGTGCGGGGGATGCAACGCCTATTCGGGCAATCCGGCCAGCTTCAACCCTTCATAGAAGCGGTTGCGTTCCTGCCAGAACGCAGGGTAGCGCGAGAGCTCCGAGGCTTTCAGGCCGCCGATCGTGTGGCCCGGCAGGCGCTTCCGATACTCCGCCAGATTCATCCTGGCCTGCTCGGCGCGGCCATGCAGCGCGTCGATTGCGGCGAGCCATTGCCAGGCAAAACCGTTCTGCGGGCTCGAGATGGTCGCCTGCCGCATATGCTCGTAGGCGGCATCGTCGCGGCGCAGATGGAATTCCGCCATGCCCAGCGTAAAGTGACCAAGGCTCACCTGCTCGGCATTGGTCGGATCAAGCCGCAGCGACAGCTTGACCGGTTCGGCGACTTGCTCGGGCCGGCCCTGCTGAAGCTTGAGGAAACCCAGCCGCTGCAGCGACCGTGGGTGGTTCGGATAGAGCGACAGCGCGCGCTGTACTGCCTGCTCGGCTTCGTCGATCCGTCCCTGCGTCGACAGCACGAGGCTTCGCACATAATTGGCGCGGGGATCGTTGGGCTGCAGCGCCAGCGAGCGCTCGATCGCCTGCGCGGCCAGCGCCGTCTGGTTGTGTGAATTACCGCTCGATCGGTTCAGCACCTCGGTGATGTGGCTGAGCGCCAGTCCCGAGAGCGCGCTGGCTGAATCGGGATCGATCTGCAGCGCCTGCTCGAACAGCGCGCGCGCCTGTTGTGGCGCCTCGCGCGTATGCACGCGTCTCAACAGTCGCCAGCCTTCAAGTGTCGGGTCGATGGCGGCGAAGGCGCGGCCGGCGTAGGGCTTTTCGAAGCTCCTGGAGTCGTCGATGCGGACCTTCAGTTCATTGGCGATGCGCGCCGTGATGTCGCGACGCCAGTTCCATCCGGCCTGTTCGCCATAGTCGAACCGCTCGGACCACAACAGCGCGCCTGTCGTCATCGACTGCAGTTTGACCGCGATCGAAACCGCTTCGCCCTGCCGCTGCAGACTACCGCTCAGGGCATAGGCGGCGTCCGATCGGCCGTCCGCGTTTCCTGCCGGAGGCGCAATCACGAGCGTGTCGGGCAGGCGAGACACTTCGATCGTCAAATCCTCGGTGACGGCCTCGGCGAGGTCGGCTGCATTCTGGCCGCCGACGCCGGCCAGCGCCAGAATGGTGATCGTCTGCTTGCCGACGACGGCGCCGGTTTGCCCGCGATGTGAAAGAGCGAACCAGAGCACGCCGACGAATGCGATCGCGGCTAGCAGGGCGAGAAGCAGCAGCAAAGATCCCCTGCGTGGAGATCGCAGCGACGCATCGTTGGCGGGCGCTGCATTTTCGGAGGGCTCGGGCGTTACTTCGGTGTCTGCCGTATTGCCCGGGGCTGCGTCAAACAGGTAACCGCGCCGCGGAACAGTCTTGATCAAACGCTGACCGCTGTCGCCGAGCGCTGCCCGCAACTCGCTGACGCATTGCACCAGCGAGTCGTCGGTGACGGTGACGTCAGGCCACACCGCTTCGATCAGTTCGTCCTTGGTCAACAGCCGGCCGGGATGACCAGCCAGATAAGCGAGCAACGCAAAGCTCTTGGGACGAAGGGAAGCCGCCGCGCCGCCGACGCGCAACTCGCCCCGGTCGAGATCGACATCGAAGCCGGCGAAGCGCCGTAGGCCGCCGGAACTTGTCGCTGGCGTGCTGCTGCCCGTGGCCATCGGCTCGGTTTTCGCGCCAATTTCGGCGTTCATTCGGCACTCTTTCGGGCGTTGCGGCGTCAGTCGAGCCCAAACTCTCCCAATCGAAACAGAACGCCGGCAATGCCGACGTCATGCTCGGCGCCGATCCTAGGCCAGATCGGCGGCTGCGGGAATGGCGTCCACCCGGACACGGAGAGCCATCATGACCATGAATCGACGCTTCTTTCTGGGCGCAGCCGCCGGCACCCTGGCGACCATGGGAAGTGCGCCGCCCAATCCGGCTTCCGCCCGGAATGCACGCGCAGCCGGGCAGGACCTCCACTATCGCAGCGTCAGCGAACTGCGGGCGCTGTTGGATGCGCGCAAGGTCTCCGCGGTCGAGCTGCTCGAGCAGAGCGTCCGCCGGATCGAGGCGCTGGATTCCCGCATCAATGCCGTGGTGGTGCGCGACTTCGAGCGGGGCCTTGCGACGGCGGTACAAGCGGATGCCGCGCTGGCGCGGGGCGAGCGCGGGCCGTTACTCGGCATACCCATGACGGTCAAGGAATCCTTCAATGTCGCGGGATTGCCGACCACCTGGGGATTGCCGGCAGGCCGCGACTGGCGGCCGGCTGAAGACGCCGTTGCCGCTGCTCGCCTGAAGGCGGCCGGCGCCGTGATCCTCGGCAAGACCAATCTCGCAATCGCCATCGCCGACTGGCAGAGCTTCAATCCGATCTACGGCACGACAAACAATCCCTGGGACATCACGCGCACGGCCGGCGGATCGTCCGGCGGCTCGGCGGCTGCACTGGCTGCCGGATACGTGCCGCTGGAGCTCGGTTCTGACCTCAGCGGCTCGACCCGGATACCGGCGCATTTGTGCGGTGTTTTCGCCCACAAGCCCACGTCCAATCTGGTCCCGCAACGCGGCCATGCGCCGCTGCGCTCGCCGGCGTTGGCGACCGATCTGACAAGTGGACTTGGCGTCTGCGGACCGATGGCTCGAACCGCTGCTGATCTTTCATTGGCGCTGGACGTGCTGGCAGGACCGGACGAGTCCGATGCGCTGGCTTACCGTCTTACCCTCCCGCCGGCGCGCCACGGAGCCTTGAAAGACTTTCGTGTCCTGATGCTCGATAGTCATCCCTTGTTGCCGGTGGCGAGCGAAATTCGCGCTGCGTTGGATCAACTCGCGGGCAGGCTATCGGCTGCGGGCGCGAAAGTTGCGCGGTCAAGCGCGCTGCTGCCCGATCTCGCCGAAACCGCACGCTTGCACACCCGTATGGTGCGCAACTTCGTCGCCTTCGGCCGGCCTCCGGAATTCTTCAAGCAACACCAGGACGAAGTTGCGGCACTCAAACCCGATGACGACAGTCTGAAGGCGTGGCGAACGCGCGCGCCCTTGCTTAATCATCACCAATGGATGGCGGCGGAAATCGCCCGCGCCCGGCTGCGCCAGCAATGGGCTGCCCTGTTCCGCGAATTCGACGTGGTGCTGTGTCCGCCATTTTCGGTGGTCGCATTCCCGCACGACCAGAAGCCGGATCAGGAGCAGCGCACGATCGACATCGATGGCGAAACCCACCCCTACCTCTCACTGATCGTCTGGTCGACGGTCGCGACGCCGCCGGGTTTGCCGGCCACGGTGATGCCGGTGGGCCGTTCCAAAGCCGGTCTTCCGATCGGCGTGCAGATCATCGGACCGTTGTTTGAAGACCGAACCCCGCTTGTCTTTGCGGGGTTGCTGGAGCGCGAATTCGGCGGTTTCGTCCGGCCACCGGAGCTTCAACTTTGATTTGACCTTTCCGGAGAGCGATCCGATCCCACC
Source organism: Bradyrhizobium jicamae (assembly GCF_001440395.1). GTDB lineage: Bacteria > Pseudomonadota > Alphaproteobacteria > Rhizobiales > Xanthobacteraceae > Bradyrhizobium > Bradyrhizobium jicamae. The sequence continues at coordinate 99,579 of NZ_LLXZ01000194.1, forward strand.
CGTGAACAGCGGGCGGGAACCGATCCGGCGGATTACGCTTTGGTAATCCGCCGTGCGTGCCCCCAGCCGCGCGGCGCCACGACGCACCATGGCCTCTTGAAGCGTCGGCGGGGCAGTTCCTACCTCTGGGATGCCAGCCACGGCTTATCGGCCGCAGGCTGTAGGGGAGACAACAATGAGCTATCTGAAGACTGCCATTCTATTGGCCGGTCTTACCGGCCTCTTCATGGGCGTCGGCTATCTGATTGGCGGCGCCACCGGTGCCATGATCGCGCTCGTGGTCGCGGCCGCCACCAACATATTTGCCTACTGGAATTCCGACCGCATGGTGCTGTCGATGTACGGCGCCCATGAGGTCGACCGCAACAGCGCGCCCGACCTCGTGCACCTCGTGGCCGAACTTGCCGGCCGCGCCGGCCTGCCGATGCCGCGCGTGTTTGTCATGGACGAGGCGCAGCCGAATGCGTTCGCCACCGGCCGCAATCCGCAGAACGCCGCGGTCGCCGTGACCACGGGCCTGATGCAACAGCTCAGCCGCGAGGAGCTCGCCGGCGTGATCGCGCACGAGCTCGCGCACATCAAGAACCACGACACGCTCTTGATGACCATCACCGCGACCATTGCCGGTGCGATCTCGATGCTGGCGCAGTTCGGCATGTTCTTCGGCGGCCATCGCAGCAACAACAGCGGCCCGGGCGTCATCGGCTCGATCGCCATGATGATCCTGGCGCCGCTCGGCGCCATGCTGGTGCAGATGGCGATCAGCCGGACCCGCGAATACGCCGCCGACGATCTCGGCGCGCGCATCTGCGGCCAGCCGATGTGGCTTGCATCCGCCTTGAGCAAGATTGCGGGGGCCGCGCATGTGGTGCCGAACCCGGAAGCCGAGCGCAATCCGGCCACCGCGCACATGTTCATCATCAACCCGTTGTCGGGGCAGGGCATGGACAATCTGTTCACCACGCACCCCGCGACCGAGAACCGCATCGCCGCCTTGCAGCAGCTTGCGGCGCAGATGGGCGCGCAGGGCGGAACGCTTTCCGTCAATGACCGCGGCAACTACCCGCGCCGCGGCCCGTGGGGCCGGACTTCCGCCTCACGCGGACCGTGGGGTTAAGCCGATAGAGCAGGAACCCGCCGCCGTCACCAGCGGCGGGTTTCGTCGTGCCGGCGATCAGCCGATATCCTTTCTTCTTGCGCCGCTCCTGTTGGTGAAACCCTATGGAGCGATCGTGCTTGCCCCCTATCGTGATACAGCATCGCAAAAAGGGGATCCCGGCATGGAACGGTTGGACGACCTCGAAGCATTCGTGGCCGTGGTCGAGAAGGGCAGTCAGGCTGCCGCCGCGCGCTACCTCCGGCGTCCGCTGCAATCCCTCAACCGCTCGCTGATCGCCCTGGAACGCGCCGTCGGTGTCGAACTCATCAAGCGCACGACGCGGCGATCGGAGCCGACGGAAGCCGGGCGAACGTTCTACGCGCGCATCAAGCCGGCCGTTGCCGAAATCATCGAAGCGCGGAACGAAGCCGCCAACATTCGCGGAGAGGTCTCGGGTTCGCTGAAGATTGGCGCGCCGGTGCTGTTCGCTTCGTCCTATGTCGCACCGATCATCGGCCGCTTTCTAAAACTCTATCCGAATGTCGAGATCGAGCTGAAGGCATCCGATGATCAGGTCGATCTGGTTGCCGGCGGGATCGACATGGCGGTGCGGATCGGCGAGTCCGTCGACGAACAGCTGACCGCGCGGCGGTTGCAGGCGCTGCGCGTCGTGACGTGTGGCGCGCCGTCCTACCTCGCAGAGCGTGGCACTCCGAAACATCCAGACGAACTCGAAAATCATCACTGCGTGCTGCGGGCGAGCACCGGCGGGGCCGACAAATGGCCGTTTCGCATCGGCGGCAAGTTGCAGGCGGTGAGGGTTTCCGGTCGCTTTCACTCGAACAGCGCCGCGGCGATCCGCGCGGTGGCCGGCGAAGGCATCGGCCTCGCGCAATTACCGCTTTGGCAGATCAGGGAGTTCGTCGAGCACGGCACGCTTGCGATCATTCTGCAGGAGTTCGAGACCGAGGGCATGCCGATCCAGCTTGTCTGGCCGCCGACGAAAGCGCCGCTGGAGCGCATGCGCCGCTTTGCCGATTTCCTCGCGAACGGTCTCAAGACGGAGCTGCTTTAATCCTGGAATATTCGGTAGCCCGGCGTGAGCAGATTGGCCGGATCAAGGCGCTGCTTGATTTCGCTGAATCGCGGCCAGATCGATCCGAAATGATCCCTCCAGTCGCCGTGGGACATCGTAAAGGCGCCGACCGGATACTGCACGCCGCCGGCACGGCGGATGCGATCATAGAGCGCCCGGTTCTGCGTCACCATGCGCTCCGCCGCAGCGGCATCGTTCGAGGCCGGCATGCGGATGACGTTGAACGGGAAGACGACGCTCTCGTCCGGCAGACGAAGCAGCGGCGTGCGGCATGCGCGCGTCTGCATTGGATAGCAGGTGATCCGTCCGAACGGCCCGACATCCGCCTCGGTCAATCCGGCAAGGATTTCGCGCGCAATCTGTTCCGCGTTGCGCCCGGGCAGGAATGTCAGCAGCCATGGCTTGGGCGTGGACCATTGGCCCTTCGATCGCAGCAGGGCTTCGAACTTTGCAAACGCGGCGGCGTCTTCACCATAGGTCAGGTCGGTTATCACGGCGGCGCTGCGCGAGTCCGATAGTCTCTTGAGCAGGGCTGCATCATCCGGCGGCCGGTCTCCGCTGTAGTACACGGCTCCGTCAAGCTGATATCGCCAGCCGCTGGCACCATCGGGGAGGATTGCTCCCTGCAACTGGTCGAAGCGTTCTTCCGCCAAGACGCGCCGCTGGTCGGCCATCAGTTCGGTCAGGCCAAGATAGAACAGTTGAAAGCGGCGCACGCGCTCCGGCGCGCGCTCCAGGCGCAAGGTCGCGCGTGTGATGATACCGCACTGGCCGAGCCCGGCGCGAACGGCGTCAAAGGCGGTCGGGTTCGATTCCGCCGAGCAGGTCAGTTCGCGGCCATCTCCAATAACGACGTCGAGTTCAAGAACATTGTCGGTCTGCATGCCGTGCCGGGAGGAAGCACCACCGATTCCGCCGACCGCCAGCGTGCCCCCGACCGACAGGCCGAGATAGTTGGTCAGCACCGGCGGCGTCAGGCCTTGCGCGAGCGTGGCGTCGAGCACGCTTTTCCAGGTGGCGCCGGCCTCGACCACAATGCGGTCCGCCCGGAGTTCACGGATCGATTTGAGCCTGTTCATGTCGATCACGATGCCGTCCTCGCTCAGCGAGCGACCGTAGATCGAATGCCCCTGTCCGCGCGCCGCAACCTTCAGTCCTTCGCTTCCTGCCAGGCGCAACAGGCTGGCGACCTCCGCACTGGAAACCGGTTGTGCGACCGCGCGCGGCTCCCGATGGATCAGGCGACCGAAATCGCCGCTCGCCTCGGTGCGAAGGCCGTCGCGTGATGGCATTTCGGCGGCATTGGCCTGCGTGGCGGCGGTCAGGCCACAGCTGTGTGAAGTAACCGCAGCGGCGATACCGAGACTGGTGCCCAAAAATTCGCGTCTGTCTGACGTCATGCAGCAATCCTCCATCGCCCAACCAAAAGCGAACTCAGTTGGGGTGATGTGAGTGAAGCTGGCTTCGATTATGCCGGGAAACAATTGCCGCCTTGCGCGATGGAGTTTCCCGCAAATCGGGATAGTTCTGGTGCCGTTGCGGCGGCCGCGGCGCAGATATCGTAGGGTGGGCAAAGCGTAGCGTGCCCACCATCAGCTAGTGCGATCGGTAATGATGGTGGGCACGGCGCGATCGCGCCTTTGCCCACCCTACGAAACTGCGAACTGATTTGCTTTCCGCGCAAGGGCAGGTCGCAGGCAGCGCCGTACCCAATCTCAAAACGCCGTATAGCCGCCATCGATCACAAAACAATCCGCCGTATGATACGACGACGCCTTGCTCATGATGTATACCGCGATGCCGCCGAAATCCGTCGGCTCGCCGAAGCGCCGCACTGGAATGCGCGGCATCACATTGGCGACGAATTTGTCGTTGGCCATGATGCCGGCGGTCATGTCGCTCTTGATCCAGCCGGGCAGGATCGCATTCGCGGTGACGCCGTGGCGCGCGAGCTCGACGGCGAGCGCGCGGCACAGCGCGTTCAGCGCCGCCTTCGTGCCGGCGTAATGCTCGTTGCGGGCGGTGCCGAACAGCGAGGCGAGGCTGGAGGTTGCGACCAGCCGGCCGAACTTGTCGCCGGCCTCCGCGCGCTCGGTCATGTGGCGGGCCGCCGCCTGGAATACGTGGAAGACGCCGTCGAGATTGGTCGCGAACATTCTTCGCCACTCTTCCTCGGTGCGGTCGATGAAGGATCGGCGTCCGCCGCCGCCGATACCGGCATTGGCAAAACAGCCATCGACGCGGCCGAATGTGTCGAGCGTCGCCTTCATCGCGGCCTTGACGGAGGCGGGATCGGAGACGTCGCAGATCTCTGTATGAACCTTGCCGGGGCCGGCCGACATGGTCGCCGCCGCGGCCTTGTTCTTGTCCGCGTTGCGGCCCCAGATCGAGACGTTGCAGCCCTGTGCGTTCAGCGCCTGCGCAATACCGAGGCCGATACCGCCATTGCCGCCGGTGATGACGGCCGTGCGGCCGGTGAGGTCAAAGATGCTCATGGGATGTTTCCAATTTGTTGAATGGCAGACTTGCGCCCGGTGGCGGGCAGATGTTCTGGCGCAAGCATGGACAACGCCGTCAGGAAAATCAAATATGGGCGCGACATCATCAGGTCTTCCGCGCAGCGAAATAGCGCGTAAACACAAGTCAAGAGGAAACAATGCAGTTCAAGCACGTCACGCTCGATTTCGACGGCCCGGTCGCCATTCTCAAGCTCGACCATCAGGAGGTGATGAACGCGGTCTCGATGGACATGTTGGGCGGTCTCGGCGAAGCGCTAGATGCGATCGACGACAGACGCGACGAAGTCCGCTGCGTCGTGCTGACGGGCGCCGGGCGCGCCTTCTGCACCGGCGCTAATCTGCAGGGCCGCAACAACCAGAAGCCCGGCAAGAGCAATGCCGGGCAATCGCTGGAGATCGGCTTTCACCCGTTCCTGCGTCGCATTCGCCGGCTGCATTGCCCGCTCGTCACCGCCGTCAACGGCCCCGCCGCGGGCGCCGGGATGAGCTTTGCATTGATGGGCGACATGATCCTGTGCGCGCGCTCTTCCTATTTCCTGCAGGCGTTCCGCCGTATCGGCCTGGTGCCGGATTGCGGCTCGACCTGGCTGTTGCCGCGGATGATCGGCAAGGCGCGCTCGGTAGAGCTGTCCTTGATGGGCGAGCGGCTGCCGGCCGAGAAGGCGCTCGAATGGGGCCTCGTCAACCGCGTCCATGACGATGCGGTATTGATGGAAGAGGCGATGAAGCTCGCGCATGATCTCGCCAACGGTCCGACGATTGCGCTGTCGCTGATCCGGAAACTCTATTGGGATAGCCCGGAAAACTCCTTCGAGGAACAGCTCAACCTCGAATATGAATCGCAGCGCCTCGCCGGCGCGGCGGAGGATTTCAAGGAAGGCGTCACCGCGTTCCTGGAAAAGCGTCCCGCCAAGTTCAAGGGCAAATGATCGAGGAACAACTCGGACGCTGCGTCGCCTCCTGGTATCCGGGAGCGACCGGCGTCACCGGCGCCGCAAAACTCTCCGGGGGCGCCAGCCAGGAGACCTGGACGTTCGACATCGTGCACGCCAGCGGCAATGTAGGCGCCATCCTGCGCCGCGCGCCACCGGGCTATGGCGCCTCGCCGGGCCGTGCCGCCGGGCTCGACGCCGAGGCGACGCTGATGCAACTCGCGTATGATGCCGGCCTGCCGTCGCCGCGGGTGATGCACGTGCTGACGCCAGAGGACGAACTCGGCCGCGGCTTCATCATGCAGCGCATCGAGGGCGAGACCATCGCGCGCAAGATCCTGCGCGACGAGCAATTCGCCAAGGCGCGACCGCTATTGGCGCGGCAGCTCGGCCGCGTGATTGCGGGCATCCATGGCCTGCCGGCGGCAAAACTGCCGAAGTTGCGCGAGATGAGCGCGACCAAGGAGATCGCCGACCTCGAGCGCGAATATCGCAGCTTCAACTGGCCGCGGCCAGTGTTCGAACTGGCGCTGCGCTGGCTGCGCGAGCGCGATCCTGGACAGTCGCAGGAGGTGACGCTGGTGCATGGCGATTTCCGCCACGGCAACCTCATCATCGGTCCCGATGGCGTTCGCGCCGTGCTGGATTGGGAACTCGCGCATTTCGGCGATCCGATGGAGGATCTCGGGTGGATCTGCGTCAACTCCTGGCGCTTCGGCGAGATCGACAAGCCGGTTGGCGGCTTCGGTACGCGCGAAGAGCTGTTCGCAGGCTATGAGGAAGCCGGCCGCACGGTCGATGCCGACAGGGTGATGTTCTGGGAAGTGATGGGCACGCTGCGCTGGGGCATCATGTGCTGCGGCATGATGCAGCGTTTTCGCAGCGGACCCGACCATTCGATGGAGCGCGCCATGATCGGGCGGCGTTCGTCGGAGACGGAAATCGATCTGTTGAGGTTGCTTGCTCCGAGAGGAGGGTGAGATGCAGGATGAGCCCACGCCTACCGAACTGATCAAGGCGGTCGCGGATTTCCTCCGCAACGAGATCGCACCGGGGATCAAGGGCCACAACGCCTTCAAGCTCCGCGTCGGCATCAACGCGCTTGACCTTGTGACGCGGCAGTTGGCGCTGGAGCAGGCGAGTGATGCGGCCGAGGCCGATCGGTTGAAGCAGTTGCTCGGCTCGGATGGCGCACTGTTCGAATTGAATCGTGCGCTCTGCGAAAAGATCGCCAGGGGCGAGGTCGATCTGCAGACGCCGGGGCTCACGGAACATCTGTGGCAGACGACCATGGACAAGCTCGCGGTCGACCAGCCGAATTACGCTTCGTACAAACGGGAGTTGGGGAATAAGTAGGGTAGCGACCAACTCTCCCGTCATTGCGAGGAGCGCAAGCGACGAAGCAATCCATCTATCCCCGGGTTGAGGCGTGGATTGCTTCGCTGCGTTCGCAATGACGGGGATGGAGCGTCGCGATCCCTACCGGCCCAGCCATTTCGGCGGCCGCTTCTCGGCAAACGCCTTCGGGCCCTCGATGTAATCCTGCGACGCCGCCATCGCCTTCACGGCCGGGTATTCCCGCTGCTCGGCGATCGCCTGTTCCAGCGATCCATCGAGCCCGCGCTGGATCGCCTGCTTGGAAGCACGGATCGACATCGGTGAGTTCTTGCAGATCGTCTCGGCCCAACGCTCCGCGGCAGCGAGCGCTTCGCCGGCGGGAACCACCTCATTCACAAAACCGAGTTCGAACCCCTCCTTGGCCGAGACGTGGCGCGCGGTGAGGATCATGCCCATGGCGCGCTTCAGGCCGATCTGCCGCGGCAGCCGGTGCACGCCGCCGGCCAGCGCGGCGAGGCCGACGCGCGGCTCGGGCAGGGCAAACGTCGCGTTGTCAGAGGCAATGATCAGATCGCAGGCCAGTGCGATCTCAAAACCGCCGCCCATCGCGACGCCATTCACTGCGGCGATGATCGGCTTGTCGCAGTCGAAACGCGAGGTGAGGCCGGCGAAGCCGCCCTTGTCCCAGCCGCGCTTGCCCCCGGCCGCCTGCCATTTCAGGTCGTTGCCGGCACAGAACGCCTTGTCGCCGGCGCCGGTGACGATCGCGACCCATTGTTCAGGGTCCGCGGAGAAGTCGTCGAACACCTTGTTGAGTTCGAAATGCGCGTCGATATGCAACGCATTGTACACTTCCGGCCGCGACAGCGTGATGATCGTGATCGGCCCCTTGCGCGTCACCTTGGAGAATTTCAGGTCCATGTTGGCTCCCGTTTCGATTTTCTGCGGAGAAGAATATTGGCCGCGATCATAGCGCGAGGCGCGCGCCTGAAACCATCCAATTACGCAAGGCCCCCGCGCATGCCAAGGTCAATTCCGTTGCTTGACTTGGACGCGGTCTTCTCAGCTAAATCGATCCGAGCAGGAGCGCTCCGTAGCGCCTAAACGCAAAAGCAATAAACGACATTTCCGGGAGAGAGACCTTGGATTTCAACCTGCCTGCCGACCTCACGGCCTATCTCGACGAACTCGACCGCTTCATCGCGCGCGAGATCAAGCCGCTGGAGGAGGCTGACGACAACATCCGCTTCTTCGACCACCGCCGCGAATGGGCGCGCACCGATTTCGAAAAGGGCGGCCTGCCGCGGCATGAATGGGAAGCGCTGCTGCGCAAGGCGAAGAATCTTGCCGATGCCGCAGGCCACCTGCGCTTCGCGATTCCGAAGCGCTATGGCGGCAAGGATGGTTCCAACCTCTGGATGGCCGTGATCCGCGAGCACTTTGCGTCAAAGGGCCTCGGTCTGCACAATGATCTGCAGAACGAGCATTCGATCGTCGGCAACCTGCCGCTTGTCACCATGCTCGACCGCTACGGCACCGATGAGCAGAAGGCGATGATCGAAGGCTCGATCACGGGGAAATTCCGCATCACCTTCGGCCTCACCGAGCCCGACCATGGTTCGGATGCGACGCATATGGAAACCAGGGCGGCGCAGGCGACGCGCGACAACGTCAAGGGCTGGATCATCAACGGCCAGAAGATGTGGACCACCGGCATGCATGTCGCGACCCACTGCGCGCTGTTCGCCCGCACCGCGGGCAATGACGGCGACGCGCGCGGCATCACCTGCTTCCTGGTGCCGGCGAAGAGCGAAGGTGTGAAGGTCGAGGAGTACATGTGGACCTTCAACATGCCGACGGATCATCCGCGCGTCAGCTTCACGGATGTATTCGTGCCGGAGGACGCCTTGTTCGGCGAGATCGGCCGCGGGCTGTCGCTGGCGCAATGTTTTGTGCACGAGAACCGCATCCGGCAGGCGGCAAGCTCGCTGGGCGCGGCGGTCTATTGCATCAACGAGAGCGTCAAATACGCGCGTGAACGAAAGCCGTTCGGCAGGGCGCTGGCCGAGAACCAGGCAATCCAGTGGCCGCTGGTCGAACTGGCGACGCAGGCCGAAATGCTGCGGCTGTTGATCCGCAAGACGGCATGGGAGATGGACCAGCTCACCCAGGCCCAGGTCGAGAACACGCTCTCCGACCGGGTCTCGATGTGCAACTACTGGGCAAACCGCCTGTGCTGCGAAGCCGCCGACCGCGCCATGCAGGTGCATGGCGGCATGGGCTATTCGCGCCACAAGCCGTTCGAGCACATCTACCGCCACCACCGCCGCTACCGCATCACTGAAGGCAGCGAGGAAATCCAGAAGCGGAAGGTGGCGGGGTTCCTGTTCGGCTACATGGGGGCGGGGAAACACTAGGAGCAAAGCCATGGAAGGTGGATGCGCCTGCGGACATATCCGCTATCGCCTGACCGGCAGGCCGCTGATCGTCAATGCCTGCCATTGCACCTGGTGCCAGCGCGAGACCGGCACTGTGCACGCGCTGAACGCGGTGTACGAGTTCGACCGGGTCGAGCATATCGCAGCGGAGCCGGAAATCATCGACACGCCATCGGCCAGCGGCAAGGGCCAGCGCATCGCGCGCTGCCCGGTCTGCAAGGTCGCCATCTGGAGCAACTATCCCGGCGCGGGTCCGGCGATGCGCTTCGTGCGCGTCGGCACCATGGACGTCCCGTCGCAATGCCCGCCGGACGTTCATATCTTCACGTCCACCAAGCAGCCCTGGGTAACGCTGCCGCCGGGTGCCAAGGTGTTCGCCGAGTTCTACGATATCAACGAGGTCTGGTCGGACGAAGCCAAGGAGCGGAGACGGGCGTTGCGGGAGCGGATGAAGAAGTAAGCGCTGCTACGTTCGTTCGGCCTTGCAAGGAATCGTAGGGTGGGCAAAGGCGCGTTAGCGCCGTGCCCACCATCTTGATGCGTGAAGGTGGCTGAAATAGTGAGCACGCTGTGCTTTGCCCACCCTACGAAGCGGGATCAATTCCCCTGCCGATCCTTGCCTGCCCAATACGGCTCGCGCAGATTCCGCCGCAAAATCTTCCCCGACGGATTGCGCGGCAGCGCGTCGAGAAATTCCACCGACTTCGGCGTCTTGAAGCCGGCGATGCGCTCGCGCGTAAAATTGATGATGTCGGTGGCGGTCGCCTGCTTGCCGGGCTTCACCACCACGATCGCCTTCACCGCCTCGCCCCATTTGTCGTCGGGGATGCCGATCACGGCGGCTTCGGCGACATCTGGATGATCGCAGATCGCGCTCTCGACCTCGGCCGGATAGATGTTCTCGCCGCCGGAGATGATCATGTCCTTGATGCGGTCATGGATATAGAGGTAGCCGTCCTCGTCCATGTAGCCGGCGTCACCGGTGCGCAGCCAGCCGTCGCTGCCGAGCGTTCTCGCGGTCGCCTCCGGCAGGTTCCAGTAGCCCGCCATGTTGGAGCCGGAGCGGGTGGCGATTTCGCCGACCTGGCGCGGCGGCAGGCGGTTGCCGTCGGGATCGAGGATTGCAAGCTCAATGCCGGGTAGCGCCTTGCCGGCCGAGCGCATGCGCTCCAGCCCCTCGACATGGTCTTCGGGCGGAAGGGCAACGATGGTGCCTGTCGTCTCGGTCATGCCGTAGAGCTGCACGAAGCCGCATTTGAACACCTCGATGCACTCCTTCAGGAGCGCGGCGGGAATCGGGGAGGCGCCGTAGAGCATGTATTTCAGGCGGGAAAAATCGACCTGCTTCGCCCGCGGCTGCCGCACCACGAACTGCATCGCCGCCGGCACCATGAACAGCTTTGTAATGCCGGACTGCTCGAGGAAATCCAGCACCTTGGTCGGATCGAATTCGCGCGCGATCACGCCCCTGGCGCCGTGATAGAGACCCATCACGCCCCAGCCGGAGCCGCCGATATGGAACACCGGCATCGCCACCAGCGAGACGTCATCCGTCGACCACGTGTTCCATTCCGGCTTCTCGGCCGCGTTGCCGGCGGTCGCGAGGTTGAGGAAGTTGGCATGCGACAGCATCGCGCCCTTGGGCTTGCCTGTGGTGCCCGAGGTATAGAGCTGGATCGCGATGTCCTGCGGGCTGATCGGCACCTTCGGATCGTCGCCGCTGGCCGCATCGCGCCAGGCCGTGAAATCCTGCCATTCCGGCGCACCGCCTTCGGTGGTGATGACGGTGCCGACATCGGGCAATTGCGGCTTGATGTTGCGAACCTGGGTGATGAACTCAGGCCCCACGAACAGCACCGGCGCCTTGCAGTCGCCGACGATGAAGGCGACCTCGGGGCCAGCGAGGCGCCAGTTGACCGGCGCCATCACCACCCGGGCCTTCATAGCCCCCATCAGCAGTTCGAAATAGAAGTCGCTGTTCTTGCCGAGATAGGCGATCCGCTCGCCCGGCTTGACGCCCATCGCAATCAGCGCGTTGGCGACGCGGTTGGTCCTGACGTCGAACTCGGCAAAGCTGGTCTGCCGTCCCTCGAACTCATAGGCGATGGCCTCGCCATACGTTCGTGCGCGTTCCCGCACCATCTCGACAAGGTCAGTCAATTCCTGCGAAGCGGACATGTCACTCCCGTATCGTCTTGTTATCGTTGCGCAGAGTTTGGCGTTATCGCGCGGCAAAGACAATACGGCTCGGTCGTTCCTGCGAAAGCCGGAACCCATACGCCGCGGCTCATCGGTAAAGACGATGCCGCCAATTGCCTTCGCAAAACCAACGCTGGTGGTTATGGGTCCCTGCTTTCGCAGGGACGACAACCTACCCCCTGGCCGCGCGGTCCTTCTCGTTCTGCGCCTTGATCGAGTCGCGCGCCTTGTTCCAGTCGTCGTCGCTCCAGTCGCGCAACTGATAGAAATTGCCGCCCATGGCGAGGGCCTGCGCGCCGTCCATGGCGATGGTTTCGCCGTTGATCCAGTCGCAGCCGCCGGAGATCAGGAACACGGCAAGATTCTGCAACTCCTCCATGGTGCCGACGCGGCCCATCGGGTTCTGCGCCCGGGTGCGCGCGCCGGCCTCGTCGCCGGGCTTGATGCGCTTGCTCATGCCCTCGGTCGGGATTTCACCTGGCGCAATCGTGTTGAGGCGGATGCCGTGTCTACCCCATTCGACCGCAAGCGACATCGTCATGGCGTGGATCGCCGATTTGCTCATCGCCGACGGCACCACATAGGGCGAGCCGTTGCGCACCCAGGTCACCGTGATCGACACCACGTTGCCGCGGTGGCCTCCGGCGATCCAGCGCCGTCCGACCGCATGTGTCACATAGAAGGTGCCGTGCATCACGATGTTGGCGACCGCATCGAAGCCGCGCGGCGAAAGCTCTTCCGAGCGCGAGATGAAATTGCCGGCGGCGTTGTTGATGAGGTCGGTGAGGGGACCCGAGGTCCAGATCTGCTCGATCATTTCATCGACCGCCATCGCATTGCGGATGTCGACGCCGTGGCTGACCACGCGCCCGCCATGCAGGTCCATCAATTCGGTTGCAGTCTCGTCGCACACAATTTTGCGTCGGCCGCAGATGTGGACCTCGGCTCCCAGTTGCAGGAACCGCGCGGCCATGGACTTGCCGAGGCCGGTGCCGCCTCCGGTCACGAGAATGCGGCGCCCGGCGAGAAGCTGATCGTTGAACATCGTTTCCACCCACGGGATTGTCTGTTAATTGGTCGATTGACTAAAACCGGACAATTCCGTTCTGTAAAGCCGCAACAGCGGTATCAGCGAGGAGATTTTCATGGAGCAACGCGTCGCGATCTCGATTTCGGACGGTATCGCCGATGTCCGGCTGGTGCGGGCCGACAAGATGAATGCGCTCGATGCTGCCATGTTCGAGGCGCTGGTGGCGGCGACCGAGCGGCTGGCGCATGAAAAAGGCGTCCGGGTGGTAGTATTGTCGGGGGAGGGACGGGCGTTTTGCGCCGGTCTCGATATGGGGCGCTTCCAGGCCATGAAGGAAAATGGCGGTAACGGGATCGCCGGTGGCGAGAAACGCGACCTCACTGCACGCACCCATGGTCTCGCGAACTTTCCGCAAGCTGCGGTCTGGGGCTGGCGCCAGCTTCCGGTGCCTGTCATCGCTGCGATTCAGGGCGTGGCGTTCGGCGGCGGCTTCCAGCTTGCGCTCGGCGCCGACATGCGCTTCCTCACGCCCGACGCGCGGATGTCGATCATGGAAATCAAATGGGGCCTGGTGCCCGACATGGCGGGCACGCCGATCCTCGCCAGCCTCGTCCGCGACGATATTTTGCGGGATCTGACCTATACCGGTCGCATCTTCTCCGCGCAGGAAGCCATGAGCTACGGGCTTGCGACGCGGATCTGCGACGATCCCCGCGCGGCGGCGTTCGAAGTTGCGCGCGAGATCGCCGGCAACAGCCCCGATGCGATCCGCGCCGCCAAGCGCATGCTCAACAAGCTGTCCGTCGATCCGGCGCCGGCGCTGCTGGCTGAATCCGTCGAGCAGCAGAAACTGATCGGCAGCCCCAACCAGACCGAGGCGGTGCGTGCCAATATGGAAAAACGCGCGCCGCGGTTTGCGGAGGCGGGATAGTTTAATCCGTCATTCCGGGATGGTGCGTTAGCACCAGACCCGGAATCTCGAGATTCCGGGTTCGATGTTGCGCATCGCCCCGGAATGACGTCGACACAAAACCCGGCAGCAGATCGGAAAGCGACAAATGTCTTCCTCCCCCTTCCTCGGCATCATCAGCGGCCCGCGCCGCCGCAGCCACGACGAGATTGCCGAGCACAGTGAGCGCATCGCCAGCGGCCTGCAAAAACTCGGCGTCAAGCAGGGCGACAGTGTCGCCATGCTGATGCGCAACGACATCGCCTTCATCGAGGCAGCCTATGCCGCCATGCGGCTCGGCGCCTATGGCGTGCCGGTGAACTGGCACTTCAAGCCGGAAGAGATCAATTACGTGCTGAAGGATTCCGGCACCGCGGTGCTGATCGCGCATGCCGACATGCTGCACCAGTTGCGCGAGGCTATCCCGGATGGCGTCACTGCGCTCAGCGTGCCGACGCCGCCGGAGATCGTCGCCAATTACAAGATCGATCCTGATCATCTCGCGACGCCCGATTTCGCCATCGATTTCGAATCCTGGCTGAAGCAGCACCCGCGCTATGACGGACCGGCAGTGCCGCAGCCGCAGAACATGATCTATACGTCGGGCACCACCGGCCATCCCAAGGGGGTTCGTCGTTTCGCGCCGACGCCTGAGCAGACCGCCAACGCCGAACGCATGCGCGCGATGATCTATGGCCTCAAGCCGGGTGCCCGCGCGCTGCTGCCGGGGCCGCTCTATCATTCGGCGCCGAACTCCTTCGGCCTGCGCGCCGGCCGGCTCGGCGGTGCGCTGGTGATCATGCCGCGCTTCGACGCGGAAGAATTTTTGCACGTGATCGAAACCGAAGAGATCGACACCATCTTCATGGTGCCGACCATGTTCATCCGGCTGATGAAGCTGCCGGAGGAGGTCCGCAGGAAGTACGACATGTCCTCGCTGCGCCACATCATCCATGCCGCCGCGCCGTGCCCGGCCGACGTCAAGCGCGCGATGATCGAGTGGTGGGGCCCGGTCATCTACGAATTCTACGGCTCGACCGAGTCGGGCGCGGTCACCTTTGCCACATCAGAGGACGCGCTGAAGAAGCCCGGCACCGTCGGCAAGATTTCGCCCGGCGCGGAGCTGCGCTTCATCGGCGATGACGGCAGGGAATTGCCACAGGGCGAGATCGGCGAAATCTATTCGCGCATCGCGGGTAATCCGGATTTCACCTATCACAACAAGCCGGAAAAGCGTTCAGAGATCGATCGCGAAGGCTTCATCACCTCGGGCGACGTCGGCTATATCGACGCCGAGGGCTACGTCTTCATCTGCGACCGCAAGCGCGACATGGTGATCTCGGGCGGCGTCAACATCTATCCGGCCGAGATCGAAGCCGCGCTGCATGCGATATCGGGCGTGCATGACTGCGCAGTGTTCGGTATTCCCGATGCCGAATTCGGGGAGGCGCTGATGGCGGTGGTCGAGCCGCAGCCGGGCGTGACACTCGATCTCGCTTCCATCCGCGGCCAGCTCAAGGTCTCGCTCGCCGACTACAAGGTGCCGAAGCACATCGAGATCCAGTCGAACCTGCCGCGCGAGGATTCCGGCAAGATCTTCAAGCGCCGGCTGCGCGATCCCTACTGGGAGCGGGCCGGGCGGAGGATTTAGGTATTTCGTCGTCCCTGCGAACGCAGGGACCCATAACCACAGGCCGCGGGGCTTTCAAAAGGTGTCTTCCTGCGTGCTCTAAAGGGAGGACACGGCGTATGGGTCCCCGCTTTCGCTGGGACGACGGATACCTGCACCGCCTCCATCTTTATCTTGCACTGCGGCAAAAAAATTGCACACTCGGGACAGCCGGGCTGTTCCTGAGGTGGCGCGCCAATGTCTTCCCAGACCATGCCTTCCGAGATCGAGATCCGGCTCAACCGCAGCGATGAAACGCTGGCGATGGAGGAAGATGCCCGGTTGCGGACCGATATCCGCCTGCTCGGGCGCATTCTCGGCGATACCGTGCGCGATCAGGAGGGCGCCGACGTGTTCGACCTGGTCGAGCGCATCCGGCAGACCTCGATCCGGTTCCACCGCGACGAGGACAGGCTGGCGCGGCGGGAACTGGAAACCATCCTCGACAGCATGTCGACCGCCGATACCGTGCGGATTGTCCGCGCCTTCAGCTATTTCTCGCATCTCGCCAACATCGCCGAGGACCAGAACAACATCCGCCAGATGCGCGGCCGCGGCCCCGGCGGCCCACGGCCGAGCCTGCTGACCCAGACGCTGGCACATGCCAAGACGGCCGGGATCAGCGCAGCCGAACTGCGCCGCTTCTTCGGGGAAGCCCAGGTCAGCCCGGTGCTGACCGCGCATCCGACCGAGGTCCGCCGCAAGAGCACGATCGACCGCGAGATGGAGATCGCCGGCCTGCTCGACCGGCGCGAGCGCGTCCAACTCACGCCGGAGGAGGCCGAGGCCTGCGACGAGCAGCTGCGCCGCGCCGTGCTCACACTGTGGCAGACCAACCTGTTGCGCCGGACCAAGCTGACCGTGCTGGACGAGGTCTCGAACGGTCTCTCCTTCTACGACTACACCTTCCTGCACGAGGTGCCGCGGCTGCATTGCGCGCTGGAGGATCGGCTCAACCGGGAAGAAGGCGGCACGCCCGGCGACCTGGCATCGTTCCTGACCATGGGAAGCTGGATCGGCGGCGACCGTGACGGCAACCCGTTCGTCACCGCCGATGTCATGCGCGGCACGCTGCGGCTGCAATCGAGCCGGGTGATGAGCTTCTATCTGGAGGAGTTGCACGTCCTCGGCTCGGAACTGTCGCTGGCGGCGCATCTTGCCGATGTCTCCGAAGAATTGCGCGCTTTGGCCGGGCGCTCGCCCGACTCCTCGCCGCACCGCAGCGGCGAACCGTACCGCCTCGCGGTCTCAGGCATCTATGCGCGGCTGACCGCGACGGCGCTGAAGCTCGAGATCGAAACGACGAGACGGCCGGTCGGCGAGGGCGCGCCGTATGAGAGCGTGCGGGAATTCAAGGCCGATCTCGATGTCCTCGATCGGTCGCTGATTGCGAACAATTCGGGCGTGATCGCGCGCGGCCGTTTGCGCCTGTTGCGCCGTGCCGTGGATTGTTTCGGCTTCCACCTTGCGCGGCTCGACATCAGGCAGAACTCCGCGGTGCATGAGCGCACGGTGGCGGAACTGTTCGATGCGGCAATCCCGGGCATGTCCTATCTGGCGCTGAACGAGGAAGCTCGCGTCAGCCTGCTGCTGAGCGAATTACGCAGCGCAAGGCCGCTCAGTTCGGCCTTCGTCAGATACAGCGACGAAACGCTCAGCGAACTCGCGGTGTTCCGCGCCGCCGCGGAGGCGCATGCCCATTTCGGCCCCGACGTGATCCACCAATGCATCATCTCGATGTGCAAGGGCATGTCCGACATGCTGGAGGTGGCGGTGCTGTTGAAGGAGGTCGGCCTTATCAATCCCTCCGGCCGCAGCGCCATCAACATCGTGCCCCTGTTCGAGACCATCGAGGACCTGCAGGCCTCTTCCGGCATCATGGACCGGATGCTGTCCTTCCATGATTATCGCCGGCTGGTCGACAGCCGCGGCGGCATTCAGGAAGTGATGCTTGGCTATTCCGACAGCAACAAGGATGGCGGCTTCGTCACCTCCGGCTGGGAGCTCTACAAGGCCGAGATCGGCCTCGTCGACGTGTTCGAGCGCCATCACGTCCGGCTGCGGCTGTTCCACGGCCGCGGCGGATCGGTCGGCCGCGGTGGCGGTCCGAGCTATGACGCCATCATCGCGCAGCCCGGCGGTGCCGTGAACGGCCAGATCCGCATCACCGAGCAGGGCGAAATCATCTCGAGCAAATATTCCAACCCCGAGGTCGGACGGAGCAACCTGGAAATCCTCGCGGCCGCGACGCTGGAGGCGAGCCTCCTGCATCCCCGGCAGAGCGCGCCGCGCAAGGAATATCTGACCGCGATGGAGGAACTGTCCGCGCTGGCCTTCAAGGCCTATCGCGGGCTGGTCTACGAGACTGAAGGCTTTGCCGATTATTTCTGGGGCTCCACCGTCATCACCGAAATCTCGACGCTCAACATCGGCAGCCGCCCGGCGTCGCGCAAGAAGACCCGCGAGATCGAAGACCTTCGCGCCATTCCCTGGGTGTTCAGCTGGGCGCAGTGCCGGCTGATGCTGCCGGGCTGGTACGGTTTCGGCTCGGCGGTCGAGACCTGGATCGCGGAACATCCGGAGCAGGGCATGCCGTTCCTGCAGGAGCTCTACCGCGAATGGCCGTTCTTCCGCACACTGTTGTCCAACATGGACATGGTGCTGGCCAAGAGCTCGATCGCGATCGCCTCGCGCTATGCCGAGCTGGTGCCTGACGTAGCCCTGCGCGAGAGTATTTTCGGCCGCATCCGGCGCGAATGGCACTCCTCGATCGAGACGCTGCTCGACATCATGGGGCACGAACGCCTGCTGCAGGGCAACCCGCTGCTGGACCGCTCGATCCGCAACCGCTTTCCCTATCTCGATCCGCTCAACCATGTGCAGGTCGAGCTGTTGAAGGAGCACCGCGCGCAGAACCCGGATGAGCAGGTGCTGCGCGGGATTCAGCTCACGATCAACGGGATATCGGCGGGGCTGCGGAACAGCGGGTGAGGTGAAGCGACGGCCTCACCCCGTCATTGCGAGCGCAGCGAAGCAATCCATCTTTCCGAATGCGCGGATGGATGGATTGCTTCGTCGCTTCGCTCCTCGCAATGACGCGGAGAAGCCTTCATGCACTCACGGCTTCATCGCACCCTGCGCGCTGGTGTAGACGGCATAGAGCGATGACGAGCCGCAGATGTAGAGTCTGTTGCGCTGCTGGCCGCCGAAGCACAAATTGGCGACGGTTTCCGGGATGTGGATCTTGCCGAGGAGGTCGCCGTCCGCCGTGTAGCAGCGCACGCCGTCCTCATTCGGATCGCCCCAACCCACGGAGCACCAAAGGCGGCCTTCACGATCGCAGCGCAGCCCGTCGGTAATGCTGGGCTTGGGCATATCAGCAAAGACCTTGCTGTTCGAAAGCTTTCCGGCCGCGAGATCCACGTCGAACACGCGGATATGCGACGGGTTGTCCGGCCCGTCGGTGAAGCCGGTATCGCAGATATAGAGCTTCTTCTCGTCAGGCGAGAAGCAAAGGCCGTTCGGCTGCACGAAGTCATCGACCACCATCTTGATGTCACCGGATTTCGGATCCACCCGGAAGACGTTCTTCTTGTCCTGCTCGGCGTCGGCCTTGATGCCCTCGTAAAAGCCGCCGATGCCATAGGCGGGGTCGCAGAACCAGATCGAACCGTCGGCCGCGACGACCGCGTCGTTCGGCGAGTTCAGTTTCTTGCCGTTGTATTTGTCGGCGATGATCGTGATCGAGCCGTCGAGCTCGGTCCGGGTGACGCGGCGGCCCGAATGCTCGCAGGTGATCAGCCGTCCCTCGCGATCGATCGTGTTGCCGTTCGAGTTCATCGAGGGCTGGCGATAGACGCTGAGATGCCCGTCATCTTCTGAAAAGCGCATGATGCGGTTGTTGGGAATGTCGCTGAACAGAACATATCGCCCCGCCGGAAAGTAGACCGGGCCTTCGGCCCAGCGGAACCCGGTCGCGACGCGCTCGACCGCCATGGTGCCGGCGAAGGCCGGAAAGCCCGTCGGCCCGAACGAAACCTTCGGCTTCTTCATCGACTCCAGGCGAGCATCCGGATAGCGGGCGCCGGTAAGCGGGCCGAGTGGCAGGGGCGGCGATGCCGTGGTCGGTGCGGCGGTCTGGCCGAGCGGCGCCACGGAGGCGGCAGAAGCCGTCTTCATCGTTACAGCCGAGGCGGCGAGTGCTGCCGCGCCGGTCAGTATCTTGCGACGGTCAAGGCCGCCGCCCTGTTGGTGGGGATCGGAAAAGGTCAGCGAGGTTGTCATGATTTCCTCCCGTGTATTTTTTGTTGGGAGGAAAAACATCGGCCCGCATTCCGGCATAAAGCGGGCGGGCTGAAGGTGGAGTAGCCAGAATGGCGGCGCAGCGTAGCAGTTTGTCGGGTGGGCGAAGCGCAGCGTGCCCACCATTTCCGACCGGGATCGCCGATAGATGGTGGGCACGACGCTACGCGTCTTTGCCCACCCTACGGTCGTGCGTCGTAAGCGCTCAGATCGGATCCCACGTAAAGATATCGGCTGAGCGGTCGAGCGCGGTGAACGATCCCTTCAGCGCCGGCATGCCGTGCTCGGCAATGGTCTGCGGCGTCCAGCCTTCGCCGCGGTGAACCGAGCGGACCGGACGATTCTGGCTGAACAGGAAAATCTCGTTCATGCGCACGCCGAAGATCTGCCCGGTGACGTCCTTGGCGGCATCGGAGAGCAGGTGGGCGCAGACCGGCGCGATCTTCTCCGGTCCCATCTGCTTGATCTTCTCGACGCGCGCCTTCTCGGCGTCGGTCCCGGTCGGGATGGTGCCGATCATGCGGGTCCAGGCGAACGGCGAGACGCAGTTCGAGCGCACGTTGAAGCGGCCCATGTCGAGCGCGATCGACTTCGACAGGCCGACGATGCCGAGCTTGGCGGCGGCGTAATTGGCCTGGCCGAAATTGCCGATCAGGCCCGAGGTCGAGGTGAAGTGCACGAAGGCGCCGCTCTCCTGCTCGCGGTAGATCCGCGCTGCGGCGTGAGAGACGTAGAACGAGCCCATCAGATGCACCTTGATGACGGCCTCGAAGGCTTCCACGCTCATCTTGTGGAAGATCATGTCGCGCAGGATGCCGGCATTGTTGACGACGCCGTCGAGCCGGCCGAAATGATCGGTCGCGGTCTTCACGATCTTGCTGGCGGGGATCGCTTCCGCCACCGACTCGAAATTGGCCACTGCAGTACCGCCGCGCTTCTTGATCTCCTCGACCACTTCCTCGGCGGGCGCCGCGCTCGTACCGGCGCCGTCGGCCGCGCCGCCGGGGTCGTTGACGACGACCTTGGCGCCTTCGGCCGCGCAGAGCAGCGCGATCTCGCGGCCGATGCCGCGGCCTGCGCCGGTGACGATGATGACTTTGTCTTGCAGTGATTTTGCCATGGGGTTCTCCTGTTGTTGTCGGTCATTCCGAGGCCCGCGAAGCGGGAACCCGGAATCTCGAGATTCCGGGTTCGATGCTGCGCATCGCCCCGGAATGACCGACGTGATTACTTCTCGTTCGTAAAGATGATCGTACCTGACGCCGCGAACATGCCGCCGACGCCGTGGCAGACCGAAATCTTCGCGTCCTTGACCTGCGCCGGCGCGATGCCGCGCATCTGCCGCACGCTCTCCTGCAGCGCGTACATGCCGTACATGCCGGAGTGCATATAGCTGAGGCCGCCGCCGTTGGTGTTGAGCGGCAGCTTGCCGCCGGGGCGGGTATTGCCGTCGGCGATGAATTTTCCGGTCTCTTCGTGCGGCATGAAGCCGAGATCGCCGAGGCCAAAAAGCGGCAGATGCGCAAAGGCGTCGTAGATCATGAGATGATCGACGTCCTTGTGGGTGATGCCGGCCTCCTTGAAGGCGGTCGGCCCCGCGACCTTGAAGGCGCGCGAGGAGTTGAACGTCTCCATCTGGCTGACCATCGGCGTTTCCACGCTCTCGCCGGTGCCGAGAATATAGACCGGCTTTTTCGGAAAGTCCTTGGCGCGGTCGGCCGAGGTGAGGATCAGCGCGCCGCCGCCGTCGGTGACGAGGCAGCATTGCAGCAGGCGGAACGGGTAGGCGATCATTCGCGAGTTGAGCACGTCGGCGACCGTGATCGGGTCCTTCATCATCGCGCGCGGGTTCTTCGCCGCCCATTCGCGCTGGGCGACCGCGACCATGGCGATCTGCTCATGGGTGATGCCGTAGGTCTTCATGTAGCGCAGCACGGGAATCGGGAACATGCTGGGCGGGCCGTAGACGCCGAATGGCGCCTCGAACTGGCCGTTGAGGCTGTCGGCTGGTGTCGAGCGCGGCAATTTTCCGATCATCGACTTGCCGCTTTCGGCATGTGTGATCAGCACGGTCTTGCAGAGCCCTGCCTCGATCGCCGCCGCCGCATGGCGGACGTGCAGCATGAACGAGCAGCCGCCCACGGACGTGCCGTCGACCCAGGTCGGCGTGATGCCGAGATAGTGCGCGATCTGCTGCGGGGTTTCGACCGCGGTTGCGATGCCGTCGATGTCGGATAGCTTTAATCCGGCATCGGCGATGGCGTTGAGCGCCGCATCCGCGTGAAGCTGGATCTGCGACATGTTGGGGATGACACCGAGTTCGGTGGTCTCGGCTGCGCCGACGACGGCGACCTGATTTCTGCGCATATGCTTAACCCTTCGCCGGACGGA
Source organism: Bradyrhizobium jicamae (assembly GCF_001440395.1). Classification (GTDB taxonomy): domain Bacteria; phylum Pseudomonadota; class Alphaproteobacteria; order Rhizobiales; family Xanthobacteraceae; genus Bradyrhizobium; species Bradyrhizobium jicamae. The sequence continues at coordinate 121,541 of NZ_LLXZ01000194.1, forward strand.
ACAGGGGAAGGGTGATCTTGTCGTCGAGTTTTTCGAACGCGACCTCGAGCTTCATGTCGAGCTCCAGCGCCTCGGGCGTCTGCGGGCAATCGATGATGTTGCTCATCATGCGCGGGCCCTCGTCGAGTTCGACGACGGCGATGGCATAGGGCGGCGTGAAGCCGGGCGCCGCGGGACGGTGGTTGATGACGTAGCTGTAGAGCTTGCCCTTGCCGCTCGCCTTGAACACGGAGACCTTGCGCGAGGCGCAGGAGGGGCAGAACGGGCGCGGCGGGAAATAGACGTTGGCGCAGGCATCGCAGCGCTGCAGGCGCAATTCGCCGGCCTGCGTTCCATCCCAGAAATGCTGGGTTTCCGGTGTGGGTTTTGGTCTCGCGCGGGCGGGCTCGGCCATGCGGCAATTTCTCCTTGGGAGGTCGGGCGCTTGCTTAGCTGTTGTGATCTTGATGCGACATTGACTGTGAACCGTCAACGGTTCTACGGCAGCGGTGATTGCATGGCCGCATTCCTGCGCCCGAGAGCGCTTGTATGCCAGTAATTTTCCGCGCTAGGGTATTTGCAGCGACAGGGAGACGATGTGCGAACGATACGAATAGGGTCCGGCGCCGGCTATTCGGGCGATCGCATCGAGCCTGCGATCGAACTCGCCGAGAAGGGTGATATCCAGTACCTCGTGTTCGAATGTCTCGGGGAACGAACGGTCGCGCTGGCGCAGCAGGCGCGCATGAAGAATCCCGACAGCGGCTATGATCCATTGCTTGAGGAACGGATGCGCGCGGTGCTTCCGGTCTGCGCCGCAAAGGGTATCAAGATCGTAACCAACATGGGGGCAGCCAATCCGGAAGCGGCCGCGCGAAAGACTGCCGACATCGCCAGGTCGCTCGGACTGCCGTCTCTGAAAGTGGCCGCCATCGTCGGCGACGACGTACTCGACGCCTGCAAGGCCGGCGATCTGCCGATCATGGAATTCGACGGCACCATCAAGCAACTCGGCAACCGGCTGTTGTCGGCGAACGCCTATCTCGGCGCCGAGCCGATGGCGCAGGCGCTCGCTGCGGGCGCCGATATCGTCATCACCGGCAGGGCATCCGATCCGGCGCTGTTCCTGGCGCCGATGATCCATGCCTTTGGCTGGGCGATGGATGACTGGAATCTGCTCGGGCAGGGGACGGTCGCTGGGCATCTGCTGGAGTGCGCCGGCCAGATCACCGGCGGCTATTTTGCCGATCCCGGTTACAAGGATGTGGCTGATCTCGCTCGGCTCGGGTTTCCGATTGGAGAGGTCGGCGAGGATGGCAGCCTTGTCGTCACCAAGGTTGCGGGGGCGGGCGGTGCGGTTACGGCGCAGACCTGCAAGGAACAGTTGCTGTACGAGGTCCACGACCCGACAAAATATTTCCAGCCGGATGTGGTCGCCGATTTCTCGCAGGTGAAGATCGAGGAAATCGGACCGGATCGCGTCCGTGTCAGCGGTGGGCGCGGCGCGAAGCGAACCGATACGCTGAAGGTCTCGGTCGGCTATGTCGACAGCTATATCGGTGAGGGACAGATCTCCTATGCCGGCCCCGGCGCGCTGGCGCGGGGAAGGCTGGCGCTGGAGATCGTGCGTGAGCGGCTGAAGCTCACCAATGTTGCTGCAAGCGAATTGCGGTTCGAACTGGTCGGCGTCGATTCCCTGCACGGGCCCGAAGTTTCCGCGCGCGCCGCCGAACCGTATGAGGTGCGTGTGCGTGTTTCCGGCCGCACCGAGAATTTGCGCGAGGCGATCAGGATCGGGAACGAGGTCGAAACGCTCTACACCAACGGTCCGGCCGCGGGCGGCGGCGCGTGGAAATCGGCGCGCGATGTGGTGGCGGTCGCTTCCGTACTGCTGCCGCGCGAGCTGGCAAAGCCGCAGATCCGGTTTGTGGGGGCTTAAGGTGAAGCTGCGCGAGATCGCTCATTCCCGCACCGGCGACAAGGGCAATGTCTCCAACATCTCCGTCATCGCCTATGATGCGAAGCACTATCCGCTGTTGCTGGAGCAGGTCACGGCCGCGCGGGTGAAATCGCATTTCGCCGGCGTTGTCCAGGGCGAGGTGGTTCGTTATGAACTACCCAATCTTTCTGCGCTGAATTTCGTGATGGACCAGGCGCTGGGAGGCGGCGTAACGCGCTCGCTGGCCCTCGATGCCCACGGCAAATCTTTGAGTTCGGCGCTGCTTGATCTCGACATCATACCCGCGCCGGAAAGCAAATAACAAAAGAGAGCGACCGACGATCATGCCTGCTAACCCGACACTCGCCACCTTGGCCGCCGATCTCGATGCCGGACGCACCACCGCGCGCAAACTGGTCGAGGAATGTCTCGCACGAATTGCCGATCCCGCCGGCGAAGGCGCGCGCGCCTTTATCCATGTCGACAAGGATGCCGCGCTGGCCGCAGCCGACGCCATGGATCACTTACGCAAAGCGCATGCTGCACCATCGCCCTATGCCGGCATTCCCGTCTCGATCAAGGATCTCTACGATATCAAGGGGCAGGTGACCCGCGCCGGCTCCCGCGCGCTGGAAGATTCTGCGCCCGCCGAAGCCGATGCGCCCGTGGTGGCGCGGCTGCGGTGCGCGGGCTTCATCGTGATCGGCCGCACCAACATGACCGAATTCGCCTATTCCGGCATCGGCATCAATCCGCATTACGGCACGCCGAAGAGCGTGTTCAATCGCAGTGTCGGCCATGTGCCGGGCGGCTCGTCCTCAGGCGCGGCGGTCTCGATCGCGGACGGCATGGCCTATGGCGCGCTCGGCACCGATACCGGGGGCTCCTGCCGGATTCCGGCGGCCTATAACGGCATCGTCGGCTACAAGCCGACGCAGGCACGCGTACCGCTCGATGGCGGCGTGCCGCTGTCCTCCTCGCTCGACAGCTTTGGCCCGCTGGCGCGCTCGGTTGGCTGCTGCGCGGTGCTCGACGCCGTGCTCGCGGATGAAGCCGTGCAGCCGCTGCAGCCGCGCCCGGTCAAGGGCATGCGGCTGGCGGTGCCGACCACGGTCGCGCTCGACGATCTCGACGAGGAGGTCGCAAAGACCTTCGAGCGCGCGCTGGAGGCGCTGTCGCGACGGGGGGCGCTGATCGAGCGGATCGAGGTGCCGGAATTCCACGATGTCGGCGTCATGAACAGCAAGGGCGGTTTTGCCGCCGCGGAAAGCTACGCCTGGCATCGCTATCTGCTCACCAGCAAGGGCGACGTCTACGATCCCCGCGTCCGCGTCCGCATCCTGCGCGGCGAAGCCATCAGCGCGGCTGATTATATCGACATCCTCAATGCGCGCCGCTCGTTCATTGCGCGCACCGAGCAGCGCATCGCGCCGTATGACGCGCTGGTGCTGCCGACCACGGCGAACGCGCCGCCCAAAATCGCCGACCTTGTCGCCGACGACAAGCTGTTCGCCACGGAGAATCTGCGCTCCTTGCGCAATTGCACGCTGATCAACATGCTCGACGGCTGCGCGATCTCGCTGCCGGCGCATCGCGAAGGCGAGATGCCGGTCGGGCTGATGCTCGCGGCATCAGGCGGATCGGACCGCCGAATCTTCGAACTCGCGGCCGGAATGGAGGATGTCATCCGTGTTTGATCTGACCTTCAACGTCGACGACAAGGGCATGTTGACGCCGCTGACGCTGGCGATCGACCAGGCCGTGATCGCCGGCTGGACCGGCCGCGATCCGGTGGCGCGCGACAAGCATATCGCCGAGCTCGAAGCGATCGGCATTGCGCGTCCCGCAACGACGCCGATCTACTATCGCTGCTCGGCGCGACGGATTACGCAAGCCGACCGCATCGAGGTGTCAGGCGAAAATTCCAGCGGCGAAGTCGAGTTCGTGCTGATCGGCTGGCAGGGCCGCATCTTCGTCGGCTGCGGCTCCGACCATACCGACCGCAAGGTCGAGAGCTACAGCGTCACCGTCTCCAAACAGATGTGCGACAAGCCGATGGCCTCGGTGCTGTGGGAGCTGGAGGACGTCATCGGCCACTGGGACAAGATGATCCTGCGCTCCTGGGCCACGATCGACGGCGCGCGCGTGCTCTACCAGGAAGGCACGCTCGATGCGATGTTGCCGGTCAAGGACCTGATCGATCGCGGTTTTGCCGGCAAGGGTCTGCCCGACGGCTGCGCCATGTTCGGCGGCACGTTTGCGGCCAAGGGCGGCATCCGTCCGGCCGATCGGTTCGAGTTCGAACTGGAGGACCCCGTGCTGAAGCGCAAGATCAGCCATGGGTATGATGTGATCACGATGCCGGTGTTGGGCTAGTTCACAAGCTCTTTTGCGGGGCTGGGCCATCGACTGGCTTTTCGAGGAACGCCAGCGGCCGTTCGTTTGCGGCCGCCGCGTCTGCTGCACTGATGAAGCCAGACTGAAGCATTCGCTCTACGACGTGGTTTCGTCGTTCCACGGCGAGGTCTTTCCTGCGGTTGATTAACCCTGGCGCTTTGGGCAGTGCTGCAATGAACGCGATCTCGTCGATGCTCAGGAGAGCAAGCGGTTTGCCAAAATAGGCACTTGCTGCGGCTCCTACGCCGTAAGCGCCGCGACCAAAATAGTTCTCATTCAGGTAAATCTCGAGAATGCGTTCACGAGAAAAGACTTTCGCAATACGGCCCATGAGAAAGGTGTGCCCGACCATCCGCTCAAGGCTTGGACCTTTGCAGCAATCCGGACTGGTGGGCATCAAGCAATGGGCGACCGATCGTGATATGTTCGACGCGCGCGGTCGCTGGTTGAGCAGCACCGCCTGGACGAGCTCTGCGAACGGGTTGATCGATAAGCGCTCGTAGAAATCGGGGTCCTCCGCAGCGAGCACCGCCTGGGCAACGAGAGGAGGGATGTCGGAAAGCGGGATGTAGACTCGCTGGCCGTTAACGGAGCAAACTGGTTCGGTTGCCGAGATCCTGGTCAGCTTGGCTTCAGTCGGAAGGCCGATGCCATGTTCAAAGTGCCAGATCAGCCAGCCTTCCAGTATCAATAGCGCCATACCTGCTACCGAGAGCAGCGCCAGAACCAGTTTGCCTACAATGATAAGAGCCTTGGACATCTCTCGTGAGGGTAGGGGAGCCGCAGGCAGTTTGTCCGAGTTCCCGTACAGGTTACATTTGTCGATGGAAGACGTCGAAATTGCGTCACAGGAACTTCCGTGTGGGTGTTCCTGTTCGGAAATCGGGTGGCTTGCCACTGCCTGAACTGCGAGATTTGCCGTCATGAAATCAACCGCAAAAGTCCTCCGCCATCCTGCCTCCGATGTCGCCACCCGCGTCGATGCCATCGACTGGACGCAGGCAACCGCCGATCTCGACGCAGAGGGCTGCGCAGTCCTCAAGGGATTGTTGTCGCCGGACGAATGCGCGGCGCTGGCCGCGCTCTATCCCGACGACAAGAATTTCCGCAGCCGGATCGTGATGGGGCGGCACGGCTTCGGCCGCGGTGAGTACAAGTATTTCTCCTATCCGCTGCCGGACCTGATCGCAGAGTTGCGGCCCGCGCTCTACACGCGGCTTTGCGGCGTTGCCAATCGCTGGAACGAGACGATGGGGATCGATATCAGCTATCCCGACAAGCATGCCGCCTTCCTGAAGCGCTGCCACGACGCTGGGCAGACGCGGCCGACGCCGCTGCTGCTGCAATATGGAGAAGGCGACTACAACTGCCTCCATCAGGATCTCTACGGCGAGCACGTGTTCCCGCTGCAGGTCGCGATCCTGCTGTCCGAACCGGGGCGCGATTTCGAGGGCGGCGAGTTCGTGCTGACGGAGCAGCGGCCGCGCATGCAGTCGCGGCCCGAGGTGGTGCCGCTCAAACAGGGCGATGCGGTCGCCTTTGCTGTGCACCATCGTCCGGTACAGGGGACGCGTGGGCCGTATCGGGTTAACCTGCGCCATGGCGTCAGCCGTATCAGATCCGGTCATCGCCACACCGTCGGTGTGATCTTCCACGATGCCAAATGAGCGCGGACTGAATTGACAGCGGATTTGTTCGAAGCCATTCCGGATGTGCGCCCGTCACGCGAGGTGATGGCGGAGGGCGCGGTGCTGCTGCGCGGCTTTGCCAGGCCGTTCGAGGCCGAGCTGCTTCCGGCACTGCGCGCGATCGTCAAACAGGCGCCGTTCCGGCATCTGACCACGCCGGGCGGCCACCGCATGTCGGTCGCGATGACCAATTGCGGAAGTGTCGGTTGGGTCTCGGACCCCACCGGTTACCGTTATGACGCGATCGATCCCGAGTCCGGACAGCCATGGCCGGCAATGCCGCCCGTGCTGCGCAGACTAGCGGCCGACGCGGCTGATGACGCCGGCTTCAACGGCTTCGGGCCGGAGGCCTGCCTGATCAACCGCTATGTATCAGGCGCGAAGCTGTCGCTGCATCAGGACAGGGACGAGCTCGATTTCGGTGCGCCCATCGTCTCGGTCTCGCTCGGACTACCGGCGATCTTCCTGTTCGGTGGCCCGAAGCGCGCCGACAAGCCGAACCGCTACCGGCTCGAGCACGGCGACGTCGTGGTTTGGGGCGGCCCGTCGCGGTTGTTCTTTCACGGTGTTGCGCCGCTCGCCGACGGCGAGCACGCGATCATGGGCCGCCAGCGGATCAATCTGACATTTCGCAAAGTGCGGTGATCCTTCCTTCTCCCACAAAGGGAGAATTGCGAGCATCTCGCGCCATGGGAAACGCCGCGCCCGCCGGCGAGGTAAAGACCAAGGGCACCGGCGGATATGGGCGATGGCCGTTAGGTCGGGAGACTTAGCACACGCGGCAATATCCCCAAGATGCGCAACAGCTGCCGGCCGCGCAGCCCACCGCGCAGCCGACTGCGCAGGCACGGACCGCGCAGCCACGGACCGCGCAGCCACGGCAGGCACGAACCGCGCAGCCACGGCAGGCACG
>NZ_LLXZ01000195.1:0-171 GCF_001440395.1 Bradyrhizobium jicamae
CGCCATCGACGACCGCGCCGACTGGCCGTGGACCGACCCCGCTCTTGCACGCGCCGCGTTGACGAGCCCGCACGACCACGTTCAAGGCCGAACGCGCGGGTGGCTGCGCGACCGCGCACCCCCGCGGGACCAACGCGCCCGCGCAACGGAAGCGTTCGCGGCCTGGCTCCC
>NZ_LLXZ01000195.1:502-793 GCF_001440395.1 Bradyrhizobium jicamae
GCGCGGCTCGACGACGCCGCGCTCGCGCATCATCGCGACGGCATCACCCTGGCGGCCACCGGCGCCCATGCCGGGCTGCGAGTGGCTGCGCGGCCGCTGGTCGCGCGCCTGGCGGCGACCGACGAGGCTTTTGCCGTCCGGTTGCGCGACATGCTGATGGCCGGCTTCTTCCGCGCCGAGCCGGTCGAAGGCCATGCCTCCGACATGGTCACGCTCTTCGCCGATGCCTTGCCACAGGCAGCGGCCGCCATCGACGACGGCACGCTGTGGCGGCTGCTGCAGGGGCGCGCC
>NZ_LLXZ01000195.1:871-5199 GCF_001440395.1 Bradyrhizobium jicamae
CGCAAAGCTGCTGGAGAGCCGCGACCCGCAGCGCTTCTCGGTCCGCCAGTTGGCCCGCCTCGGCAACCATCCGTTCGCTGCCGTGCGCCGCTTCGCGCTTCAAGCGTTTGCCGCCGACGAAGCCCGTTTCCGTGCCGACCCCCAGAATGCCGTGCTGCTGGTCGAGAGCGAGTGGGACGACGTGCGATCGACCGCGGTGAACCGCCTCACTGCGTGGCCCAACGACGCGCTGCCGGCGGCTGCACTGGCTGTCATGGCGGACTCGACCGTGCCGGCGGTGCAGGACGGCGCCCGCCTGCTGCTTCGGCGCAGCCTCGCCGACGGCGACGTCGCCGAGGTGCTGGGGCGCGTGCTGGAGCACCCTTCCGGCAGCTTTCACCTCTTCGTCACCGAGTTGCTCACCGAGCACTCGCTGGCGGACGCGGCGATCTTCGCCAAATTCCTCACCCAGGCCCGCATCATCCTGATGCAGATCAACCGCGGGCGCATCGCCAAGGACCGCATCTTCACGGCACTGCGCAACGAGGCGCTGGCGCACCGGGACCGCGCCGCTGATATCGCGCAGCTGCTGCACGACTTTACGCTCAGCGTGACCCTGCGCGACAAGGCGCCGGCGCTGATGATCCTGCGCGACATCGCCCGTGCCTGGCCGGACCTCCCTCTGCCCTTCACCGTGGCGCGCGCCGGCCGCACGCCGTCGGGCAATGACTCGCAAGCCAGCGGAAACGCCGCATGAATTTCGCCTACCGATTTCTCGGCAGCACCAGCGCCTCGTCCGACGCCGCCTCGTCGTCGTTCGCCTTCGCGCCGGACACGCTGCGCCAGCCGACCTTCTTTACCGGCAAGGTCGCGCGCCACCTTGCGTTCCGCGAGGCGATCTCGGCGCTGCATCATGTCGTCGTGTCGGACCTGCGCTTCAAGCCGCGCGACCGTACCGCCTACTTCGAGTGGCTGAAGCAGAACGAGGCCAACTTCCTCGCCGAGGCGACGGCGCAGTCTGCGGCGCTCAAGCCGCGTATCGCGGAATTGCAGGACCGCATCCGCGGCCTCGACCGCGCGCGCGATCGGCTGATGAAGCCGTTCTGGACGGCGCGGCAGGCCTATTTCAACTACCTCTACAAGGAGAACCGCGACGCCTGGATCGTGCTCGATCCTGTCATCACCGTGCATCCGGATGAGATCTTCTTCGAGTGCTTCAGCCTCGACGAATCGAGCTACGGGCGGCTGTCATGCGACCACGACGTGTTCGAGAGCCTCGGCGAGATGGCATTCGGCACCACCAACATCGACTACAGCCACGCCCTCTACGACGAATTCCAGAAGATCCGCTCCTATCGCGACACCACGCTGACCATTGATCCCTCCGGGTTCGAGGTGCAGACCGGCGACGACCTCGACTTCCGCGAGGAGAAGATCGAGCTGCCGGACAGCTGGGTGCGCGGCTTCCTGCAGGTGTCGAGCGCCATGACCCTGCCGGCGCATGTGTTCGACCTGCATCCACAGGACATGGCCAACATTCTCACCCGCCTCGCGCAGAAAAAGGAAAAGGCTGGTCCACGCTCGCTGCGCTTTGTGCTGAAGCCGGATTCCGCCTTGGAGGTGGTCATCGAGCCGTGGCACGAAAGACTCACCTTCCGCCGCTCGATCTATCGCGGCAAGGAAGCTGCCGAAATCCGCATCTGGGGCCGGCGAAGGCTGGCGATTCTCGGACGCGCGCTGCCGCTGGCGCGCTCGGTGCGGGTCCATCTGACCCAGAGCGGCCTGCCGTCGTTCTTCGTCGTCGATTTCGGCGGGCTACGATTTACGCTCGGCTTGTCCGGCTGGATCGCGAACGACTGGTCGTCCGCCGGGCAGTTCGATCTGCTGGCGCCGCGCCACAAGGTGGACACCGACAGCGCCCAGCGCGTTTTCGCGGCGCTCGGCAAATCCCATGCGTCGACCGCCGCCGAGCTGTCGCAGTGGACCGGTGTCGACCAGACGCTCGTGCATGCGGCGCTCACCGCCTACACCCAGGCCGGACGCGTCATGTTCGACCTCGACAAGTCGCTCTACCGCCTGCGCGAACTGACGCGCGAGCCGTTGTCGCCTGCTCAACTGCGTTTTGCGAGCCCGCAGGAAGAGAAGGCCGACCGCCTGATCAACGCCAACCTCGTGACGATCGGCAGCATTGATCGCAACCAGGGCGCTCGCGCCGTCAACGGCAGCGTGCTCGACAACGCCCGCACCGAGCAGGTGAACCTCGTCATCGACGACGACGACCGTCTCGTTGAGGCGCGATGCAGCTGTCATTTCTACGGCCACAACAAGATGGCGCGCGGCCCTTGCGAACACATGCTGGCGTTGCGCCGGATCTTCCATGCCCAGGTCGAGGGCGTCGCCCAGGACGGACGCGCCATCGCATGAGTGACATGAAAGCTGCCATTTGCAGATCCGGCTTGAACCGGAGACGACAGTTCGCGTATCACCGCATTCGGAAGGGCGCAGGCTGGTCAGGACCTTGCAACCCGGGCGGCGTATCGCCGTCCTTGCACCATGACCATGCATGCGTCACTGGCCCGATCTTCACTGGGCCGGGGCAGTCCACCCATCCGCAATCGCAGAATGGGTTCCTTGAACCCAATTGCGGATGGGTGGACGCCCCGGCGTCGAGTGGATCGATCCAGTTCTTGGATGAGACGAAGGCAATCCGGCCTGCGCCCTTTCCGATCCCCCTCCTCCGCGTGGCCACCACCACCTTCCTGACCGGAGGGCTGGCCGCGTGACCGAGACCGTTTCTCCCGGCACGATGACGCGCCAGGAACTCTACGACCGTATCCGCCAGTCTTCGAGGGACGAGGTCATCCTCGAGGAGATGATCCGCCTCGGATTCTGGCCCGACGAAGGCGCGCCGGCGCCCGCCGCGGAAACGATCCGCGAGCGCGCGGAGGCGATGCGCGAACTCAGCGAATTGCAGCGTCAGAACGCCACCCTCGCCGATCCCGTGCGAGCGCTGAAGGAAATGCACAAGCGCCGCAAGGCCGAAGCGATGGCGCGGCGGCAGGAGACCAAGCGCCGCAACGCCGAGGCGCGACAGACGCGGGCGTTTGCCTGGTTCGAACGCCGCAAACGCGATGTGCTCTACCTTGGCGAGGACGTCTCGCCCGGCCTTCACAGCCGCACGACCACCATTCCGTTGCACGACGGCTTGCCGCCGCTCGCCGATGCCAAGGCGCTGGCTGACGCGATAGGCGTACCGCTGGGCGAGCTGCGCTTCCTCGCGTTCAACAGAAAGGTGGCGTCGGTCAATCACTATCAGCGCTTCACGATCCCCAAGAAGAGCGGTGGCGAGCGGTTGATCTCGGCGCCGATGCCGCGCCTCAAGCGCGCGCAGTACTGGGTTCTGGACAACATCCTCGCACGGGTGCCACTGCATGATGCCGCGCACGGTTTTGCGCCGCAGCGCTCCATCCTGACCAACGCGCGCAACCATGTCGGCCGCGACGTGGTGATCAATCTCGACCTCAAGGATTTCTTCCCGACCCTGACCTACGCCCGCGTCAAGGGTCTGTTCGAGGCGCTGGGCTATGCTGAAGCGGTCGCGATCCCGCTCGCGCTGTTGTGCACCGAGCCTGTTGTCGACGAGGTGACGCTCGACGGCGAGCGCCACTTCATCGCCGATGGCCCGCGGCTGCTGCCGCAGGGCGCGCCGACCAGCCCGGCGATCACCAACCTGATCTGCCGCAGGCTCGACCGACGCCTCATGGGGCTCGCGCGCACGCTCGGCTTTGTCTACAGCCGCTACGCCGACGATCTGACCTTCTCCGCCTCGGGCGAAGCGGTGAAAAAGATCGGCACCTTGCTCAAGGCCGTGCACGGCATTGTCGAGGCCGAAGGGTTCAAGGTCCATCCGGACAAGACGCGCGTGATGCGCCGGTCGACGCGCCAGGAAGTCACCGGCCTCACGGTCAACGAGGCCCTGGCCGTGCCGCGCGACCTGCTGCGCCGTTACCGTGCCGTGCTGCAGCAGGTTGAGCGCCACGGCCCTGATGGCAAGCACTTCGGCCCCGGCAAGGACGTGATCCGGTCGCTGCTCGGTTTCGGCCATTTCGCCGTGATGGTCGATCCGGAGAGCGGCACGCCCTTGCTGCAGCGGGCGCAGCGCCTCGCCGCACAGTACGCCCCCACCCGCTCCGAACGGCTTCCGACCCGCGCCGCATTCCGCAAGGCCGCGTCTGCCGGCCAGACGCCGCCCGGCCGGCAATGGACTCCCGCCGAGCGGCCGCCGCCAGCTCCGGACCCAGTGCTGGTCGCGCTGGCGCGACAGGAAGAAAAGACGCGGGCCGCCCAAG
>NZ_LLXZ01000196.1:0-393 GCF_001440395.1 Bradyrhizobium jicamae
CCTCGACAACGCGCGCGCCCGCGACGCGCTGACAGAACTGGGCCTTAACCCCTTGATGGTGGAAGCATTTCGGGATCGGAGCAACGCCGCCTGAGGAAACCATTGGCGGGCGATCGTTGACGCCGCATTAAGTGCCGCGAACTAGGATCGCGGTTCCCTGTTTTGCGTGCCTGATTCCGAGTTCACCGATGTCCCAGCAAGGTCCGATCCTCGTTGTATCCAGCGCGAGCCGGCCATCTTTTGTCGCCACGCTCGATGGCGCAGGACTGTTTCCCGTAGTCGAGACCGGCTGGGCGGATGCGGCGCGCGCGGTCGAACAGGTCCAACCGGCCGCTGTGCTGGCCGCCACTTCCGACGCCGATACCGCCGGACTGCGGGGCCTCGCCGCGAGAG
>NZ_LLXZ01000196.1:572-13985 GCF_001440395.1 Bradyrhizobium jicamae
ACAAGCCGGCTCCGACCGGCTGATGGCCCGCGTGCGTGCCGCGCTGCGCGTGCGGGCGTTGCATGCGACCGTGATGCGCCGGCTGGTGCCGGCAGCGCCGATGACGCTGTCGCAGATCGATCCGGCGCGCGACGCTACCGTGCTGCTGATCGGCCGCGGCGGCGCCTACCCCGCGCTGTCGGTCGCGCTTGGCGAGCGCAGCGGCGTGGTCGGCGCGCTTTCGATCGAGGCGGCGGCAAAGCATCTCAACAGCAGGGACATCGACGGCATCGTGCTCGGCGAAGGCTTCAGCCTGCGCGTCGTCGACGCCTTCCTCACCGTGCTGACGGAGGATGCGCGTTTCCGAAACCTCCCCGTCGTCGTAACCGCAGGCGATCTGGCGCCGGCCTATGATCTGCCGAACCTCGAAATCATCTCCGGCGATGCCGCCCAGGTGGCAACGACGGCGCTGCCGCTGATCCGCCAGCACGCCTTCGAAGCGCATCTGAGCCGCACGCTGAAGGCCATCGACGCCGACGGCCTGATCGATGCCCGGACCGGTCTGCTCACGGCCGAAGCCTTCGAGCGCGACTTTGCCAGCGCCATCTACCAGACCCAGCAGCGCGGTGGCGGCCTGTCGGTCGCGCGCTTTGCGTTCGATCCCGATCATCCCCGCGCGCAATTCGACGGCGCGCGGATCATCAGCCGCCTGATGCGGCGAATGGATTTTGGCGCCGCGCAGGACGACGGCTCGGTGGTCGTGGTGTTCGCCGAGGCCGACCTGAAGACGGCCCACGCCGTCGCGCGGCGGCTGTCGAGCGTGATGCGCCATACCAGCCACGGCAACCGCGACGCACGGTCGGAGCCTTCAGTCACGGTCGCAACGCTGCTGCCGAACGATTCCGCGAAGTCGCTGCGGTCGCGGCTGCACGAAGGCGCACAGCGCGCGGCGTCGTAGAGCATTCACCGGCCTGTAGGGTGGGCAAAGGAGCGTTAGCGACGTGCCCACCACCTATCACCGATCGCGCTTCGAAATGGTGGGCACGCTACGCTTTGCCCACCCTACGATCTGAGCCAATTACGCCGCCTTCTTGCTCTCCGCGAGATTGGCGAGTTGCCGCAGGATCTCGGTCGTTCCCATCAGCCGCTCTTCCGGCGTCTTCCATGTCTGCAGGAACACCACCTTCATGTCCGGCCGCACCTTCGCGGCCTGGCCGTGCTGGCGGATGAAGAACACCAGCCGGTCCGGCTGCGCGAACTTGTTGTCGCGGAACGAGATGACAGCGCCCTTCGGCCCGGCATCGACCTTCTCGACATTGGCCCTGCGGCAATAGGCCTTGATCGCGGCGACCTTGAACAGATAGCGCACCTCATCCGGCAGCACGCCGAAGCGGTCGCGCATCTCGGCTGCAAAATTGTCGATCTCCTCGTCGGTCTCGAGATCAGCGAGCCGTCGGTACAGCGACAGCCGCACTGCGAGGTCATTGACGTAATCCTCGGGGATCAGCACCGGCATGCCGATGGTGATCTGCGGCGACCAGCGGTCGGCGGCAGGCTCCACCACGCCGGCCTTGAGGTTGAGGATCGCCTCCTCCAGCATCGATTGATAGAGTTCGAAGCCGACTTCCTTGATGTGGCCGGACTGTTCTTCACCCAGCAGATTGCCGGCGCCGCGGATATCAAGGTCATGCGACGCAAGCTGGAAGCCGGCACCCAGTGTTTCCAGCGACTGCAGCACCTTCAGCCGGCGCTCGGCTTGTCCAGTGATCTTCTGCTGCGCCGGCAGCGTGAACAGCGCATATGCCCGCAGTTTCGAGCGCCCCACCCGTCCGCGCAACTGATAGAGCTGCGCCAGGCCGAACATGTCGGCGCGGTGCACGATCAGCGTGTTGGCGTTCGGGATGTCGAGGCCGGACTCGACGATGGTGGTCGAGAGCAAGATGTCGTATTTTCCGTCGTAGAACGCCGACATGATGTCCTCGATCACGGTCGGCGGCATCTGGCCGTGCGCGACCGCCACCTTCATCTCCGGCACGTTCTTGTCGAGGAAGTCCTTGACGCTGGCAAGGTCCTCGATCCGCGGCACCACGTAGAACGCCTGCCCGCCGCGGTAGCGTTCGCGCAGCAAGGCTTCACGGATCATCAGGGGATCATGCGGCGCCACGAAGGTGCGCACTGCCAGCCGGTCGACCGGGGGCGAGGCGATGATCGAGAGGTCGCGCACGCCGGTCAACGCGAGCTGCAGCGTGCGCGGAATTGGCGTGGCGCTCAGCGTCAGCACATGCACCTGTGCCCGCAACTGCTTCAGCCGCTCCTTGTGGCTAACGCCAAAGTGCTGCTCCTCGTCGACGATCAAAAGGCCGAGGTCGCGGAACTTGATCGCCTTGCCGAGCAGCGCATGGGTGCCGATCACGATGTCGACATTGCCTTCGGCCAGCCCCTTCTTGGTCTGCGTCAGTTCCTTGGCCGGGATCAGGCGCGAGGCCTGCGCGACGTTGACTGGAAAGCCCCTGAACCGTTCGGCGAAATTCTTGCTGTGCTGCCGCGCCAATAGCGTGGTCGGCACCACGACGGCGACCTGCTTTCCATCCAGCGCCACCGCAAACGCTGCGCGCAGCGCCACCTCGGTCTTGCCAAACCCGACGTCGCCGCAGATCAGCCGGTCCATCGGGCGGCCGCTTTCGAGATCCTTCAGCGTGGACGTGATCGCGCCAAGCTGGTCCTCGGTTTCCTCATAGGGGAAGCGTGCGCAGAACTCGTCATAGACGTGCGGCTGCACCGGCATTTTCGGCGCTTCGTGCAACTGACGCTCGGCCGCGATCTTGATCAGCTCTCCGGCGATCTCGCGGATGCGGTTCTTCAGCTTGGCCTTGCGCGCCTGCCAGCCGCCGCCGCCCAGCCGGTCGAGTTCCACACCGGTCTGCTCGGAGCCGTAGCGCGACAGCAACTCGATATTTTCGACCGGCAGGAACAGCTTCGTTTCCGCGGCATAATGCAGTTCGAGACAGTCATGCGGCGCGCCGCCGACCTCGATGGTTTGCAGGCCCACGAAGCGTCCGATGCCGTGCTCGACATGAACCACGAGGTCGCCGGTGGCGAGGCTCGTAACCTCGGAGATGAAGTTGTCCAGCTTGCGGCTCGATTTGCGCTGGCGCACCAGGCGGTCGCCGAGGATGTCTTGTTCGGTGATGACGGCGAATTCGTCGGTCTCGAAACCGCTTTCCATGCCGACGACTGCCAGCATCGCCTCGTTGCGCGGCGTCGCCTGCACCGTGCGCCAGGCGTTGACGCTGGTGATATTGGCAAGCTTGTGGTCCCTGAGCATGCTGGCCATGCGGTCGCGCGAGCCTTCGCTCCACAGCGCGATGACCACCTTCTTGCGTTGCGCCTGCAGCGCCAGCACATGCGCCACCACGGCTTCGAACACATTGACAGCCGTGTCAGCGCGCTCCGGCGTGAAATTGCGGCCCTGCCGCGCGCCGGCGTCGAACATGTCGCTGGTGCCCTCAGGCACCGCAAACGGCGTCAAGCGCGCCACCGCGGCATCGCTCAGCCGCGTCGTCCAATCCGTTTCCGTCAGATAGAGCCGGTCCGGCGGCAGCGGCTTGTAGATCGCGCCTGATCCCGGATGCTCCAGCGCCTCGCGCCTCGCCTCGTAATAATCCTGGATCTGCTTGAAGCGCTCGCGCGCGGCGTCTTCGCTCTGCGGCTCGATCGCAACCGGCGCGCCGTCGAGATAGTCGAACAGCGTATCCATCCGCTCCTGGAACAGCGGCAGCCAGTGCTCCATGCCGGGATGGCGGCGGCCTTCGCTGACGGCCTCATAGAGCTGATCGTCGCGCTGCGGCGCGCCGAAGGTCGCGACATAGCCCATGCGGAAGCGGCGGATGGTCTCGGTGACGAGCTGGAATTCCGAGATCGGCACCAGATCGAGCGCGCGCATGTCGAGCAGCGTGCGTTGCGTTTCGGCATCGAACGTGCGGATCGATTCCAGGCTGTCGCCGAAGAAGTCGAACCGAACCGGCTGGTCGAGCCCGGCCGGAAACAGATCGAGGATGCCGCCACGCACCGCGTATTCGCCGGGCTCGCGCACGGTCGAGGAGCGGTTGTAGCCATTATGCTCCAGCCAGGCTACGATCGAATCCATCGGCACCACGTGGCCGGGCGCAACCGACAGCGCCTGCGCCGCCACCACCTCGCGCGCGGGAACACGCTGCACGATGGCATTGACGGTGGTGAGCACGATCAGCGGCTTGTCGCTGCCCTGCAGGCGCGACAGCCGCGCCAGCGTGGTCAGACGCTGCGCCAGGATACCGCCATGCGGCGACACCCGGTCATAGGGCTGGCAGTCCCAGGCCGGAAATTGCATCACCGGCAGGTCGGGCGCGAAGAATTCCAGCGCCCGCGCCAGTTGCTGCATGCGCGGACCGTCGCGGCAGACCACGGCAAGGCTGACCGCCGGCGGTTTTGGTCGTGCCGCCACCGCGCGGGCGAGGTCCGAGACGACCAGCCCCTCGGCGCCCTCGGCGACATTGGCAAAGGTCAGCGCACGGCCCGGAGCCAGCAGCGCGGCGGGTGATTTGACTGATGACTTCATGCGTCGTGATCCACGGCGCGAAACGCCTTGATGCGCTCGAACAGCGCGGTTGCATATTCCGGATCGAGCGGCGTGTCGCCGATCAGCGCGGCATAGAGATCGGGATCGGGCACCTCGATCAGGCGCTCCAGCTCGGCAAGTTCGTCATCGCGCATGTCAGCTATCTCGGCATCCGCAAAGCGTCCGAGGATCAGGTCCATCTCGCGGGTGCCGCGATGCCAGCAGCGAAACAAAAGCCGCTTGCGGCGGTCATCCAGGCCACCGCTCGATCGTGTCGTACCCGTCATTTCCCTGTCCCATCCGAACGCCAAAAGCCCGGACGTGCCGGGCGGGGTTGATATAGTCCCGGACCTCGGGATTGTCAGTAGCGTTTCGCCCACAGATCCATGCGAAAGTGACGTGTATCGCTCGCGAGGGACTTCATTGCGCCCGCACCGCCAGCGTGGGCTGGCCGCAGGGGTTGCAGCTTTTGCATTTCGCCGCTATGTGTCTGCCCGCGATCGGTGGCCGATTTTGGCACGATCATCAGGGAGAAGGCTCGATGACGTTGATGTCTCGCCGCCCCGTCGAGGGCATCGCCTAAGCGCGCGTGCGTTAGCCGCGCCGCTTGGGAACTCGCGCGCTTGAAGCCAGCGATGTCTGCGTTTGCGCGCGTCGACGATTCTCAAATCTCCTGAAAGCTTTTCAATGGGCACTTCTCCCAAGGTGGACGGCTGCGCGCCGATCCACGTCTTCGCCTCGTCCAAATCCTGGATCGAGGGCAATGCTACGCTACAACTGCAACAGGTCGCCGGATTGCCCGGCGTCCGCGCGGTCGCCGCGATGCCGGACCTTCATCCCGGCAAATACGGCCCCGTGGGCTGCGCCGTTCTGTCTGATCTCATTCACCCGCAACTGGTCGGCTCCGACATCGGCTGCGGCATGGGGCTGTTTCAGCTTGATGTGGCCGCGCGCAAGCTGCGGCTCGATCAACTGGCCGGGCGCTTGCACGCGCTCGATCAGCCGTGGGACGGCGACACCGGCAACGTCCTGGCCGACGCCGGCCTTCACGCTACCATGTTCGATGCTTCGTTGGGCAGCATCGGTGGCGGCAACCACTTCTGCGAATTCCAGGCGATCGAGGAAATCCTTGAGCCTGACATAGCCGCAGAGGTCGGGCTCGACCGCGACCATGCCTATGTCCTGGTCCATTCCGGTTCGCGGGGCCTCGGCTTCTCGATCCTGGAGCGAGAGATGCGGAATGGCCAGGCGGCGCTTGATCCCGTGAGCGAATCCGGCAGTGCCTACATGGATGCGCATGACCACGCGGTGCAGTGGGCCAGGCTCAACCGCCGCATCATCGCTGAACGCGCTGCGGCCGCTGCGCGTGCGGACCTGCGTCCTGTCAACGATCTCGCGCACAACATGGTCGAGCGTCACGATGCGGGCGGCCACGTGATGGCGCTGCATCGGAAAGGCGCAGCGGCGTCCGATCGCGGCCTCGTCCCGGTGCCGGGATCGCGCGGCACGCTGTCCTATCTCGTGGAGCCGCTGACGGCGATGCGAACAGACGCACTCGCCTCCCTCGCCCACGGTGCCGGCCGCAAATACGATCGTGCCTCCATGCACGGCCGCGTCCGGGTCAAGAAATCCGACGTGGCGCGGCTGGAGCGCAATCCGTATGGCGGCATCGTCGTCTGCGGCGATCGCGGCTTGCTCGCGGAAGAGGCGCCCGAGGCCTACAAGAACATCGAACGCGTCATCGACGATATCGTCGAGTTCGGCCTGGCGCGCGTGGTGGCGACGTTCCGGCCGCTCGTGACGTTCAAGAAGGCGCAGTCCAGTGTCGTAGCCGGCTCCACCCGACGGGAGAAATCCTGGAAGGAGTATCGCCGATGATCCGGCTTCTCTTCACCAGCGGACGCGGCCCGGCGGAATGCCGGATCGCGGTCCGGAAAGCCATTGCAACGCTTGCGGACGAGGCTGCTGCGCTAGGCCTTGAAACCGACTGCGTAGAAGGCCCGAGCCCCGACAAGCATGGTCCGGGCTCGGCCATCGTGGTGGTCCATGGCGAGGCCGCGGCGGCGTTCGCGCGGCCGTGGATCGGTGCGATCCAGTGGGTGGCGCAAAGCCCGGTCCGGCCGCACCACAAGCGGAAGAACTGGTTCATCGGCGTTGTCGAGCTTCCGACGCCGCCGGAAGCACCGAAGGCGCTGGCGGCGCAGGATGTCCGCTTCGAAGCCTTCCGGGCCGGAGGTCCCGGCGGCCAGCATCAGAACAAGACCGAGAGCGCCGTGCGCGCCACCCACATCGCCAGCGGCCTCTCCGTCGTGGCGCGGGAGGAGCGCTCGCAGCATCGCAACAAGGCGCTGGCACTGGAGCGGATTGCGGCGCTGCTCAGGCTGCAGGGTGAACTCGAAGCCATCACCGCCCGGAACGATGCGCATGCGGCGCATGATCGGCTGGAACGCGGGCGGGCGGTGAAGCGGTTCAAGGGCGAGGCGTTCCGGGCGTCGTAACTGGAAAAAAGCCGTGGACGTTCCGCCCAATCCCGCGCATGACGGCACGAAACGGTCTTAGGTTTCGCAATGCGCCCCACCCTGCTCAATCCTTTGTTTGCGGCGGTCACGACCCTTCCGGGGGTCGGGCCGAAGCAGGACAAGCTGTTGCGCTATCTGCTCTCGCGCGATGAGACGCCGCGGCTGGTCGATCTCTTGCTGCATCTGCCGGCCAGCGTGATCGACCGCCGCGCGCGGCCGAAGATCCGCGAGGCGGCGCAGGGAACCGTGGTGACGCTGGAAGTCACCATCGACCGTCACCGGCCGCCTCCGCCGCGCAATTCCCGCGCGCCCTACCTCGTCTATGCCTCTAACGATACCGGCGACGTCGTGCTGACATTCTTCCGCGCCAAGCCCGGCTATGTCGAAAAACTGCTGCCGGTCGGCGAGAAGCGCTACGTCTCCGGCACGCTGCAGATGTATGACGGCATCCCGCAGATCGTGCACCCCGACCGCGTCGTTGACGAAGCGACATTCTCAAAACTCAGCGGCATCGACCCGGTCTATCCGCTGACCGAAGGCCTTGCGTTGGGATCACTGCGGCGGGCGATCGCGCAGGCGCTGCAGAAGCTGCCGGAGTTGCCCGAGTGGATCAGTCCGGAAGTAATCCGCCGCTGCAGCTTTCCGTCGATCCGGGAAGCGCTGAACCGCGTGCATGTGCCGGTCGAACTCACGGACATTTTGCCTGATGGCCCGTTCTGGTCCCGGCTGGCGTTCGACGAATTGCTGGCCGGTCAACTGGCGCTGGCGCTGGTGCGGGCCCAACTCCGACGTCCGGCCGGCGACCGCAACGCCGGCGACGGCCATCTGCGCCACAGGATCATCGACGCGCTGCCCTATGCGCTGACAGCGTCACAGCGTGAGGCGATGGCTGCCATTGCCGAAGATCTGCGCCAGCCGGTGCGGATGCTGCGGCTGCTGCAGGGCGACGTCGGCTCCGGCAAGACGGTCGTTGCGCTGCTCGCCGCGGCTGCGGTCAACGAGGTAGGCAAGCAGGCCGCGCTGATGGCGCCGACCGAAATTCTCGCGCGACAGCACATCAAGACCATCGCGCCGCTGGCCGAGCGCGCCGGCTTGCGGGTTGCCATCCTGACCGGCCGCGAGAAGGGCAAGGAGCGGCGCGAGATTTTGGCGCAGCTCGAAGCCGGCGAGATCGATTTTCTGGTCGGCACCCATGCGCTGATCCAGGACGATGTGATCTTCAAGTCGCTGGCGCTGGCGGTCGTCGACGAACAGCACCGTTTCGGCGTACGCGAACGTCTTGCGCTCACCAACAAGGGCGAGGCCGTTGACGTGCTGGTGCTGAGCGCAACGCCAATTCCGCGCACGCTGGTGCTGACCTATTTCGGCGACATGGATGTATCCGAGTTGCGCGAGAAGCCAGCCGGCCGGCAGCCGATCGAGACCCGCGCGGTCCCGGCAAGCCGCCTCGACGAGGTCGTCGATGCGGTTGGTCGCGCGCTCAAGGCCGGCAAACTGGTCTACTGGATCTGTCCGCTGGTCGAGGAATCCGAGGCCGAGGGGACCGAGCACCTCACCAACGCGACGGAACGGTTCGAGAAGCTGCAGAAGCGTTTTGGCGATCGCGTTGGGCTGGTGCACGGGCAGATGAAGGGCACGGAGAAAGACCGCGTGATGGCGCAGTTCGCTGCGCACGAGATCGGGCTTTTGGTTGCGACCACCGTCGTCGAGGTCGGCGTCGACGTTCCGGCGGCGACCATCATGGTGATCGAGAACGCCGAGCGTTTCGGGCTCGCGCAATTGCATCAGTTGCGCGGCCGGATCGGGCGCGGGTCGGAGGCGTCGACCTGCCTCTTGCTCTACAAGGAGCCGCTCGGCGAAATGTCGAAGGCGCGGCTGAAGGTGATCCGCGAGACCACCGACGGCTTCCGGATCGCCGAGGAGGACCTGAAACTGCGTGGCGAAGGCGACGTGCTCGGCATCCGCCAGAGCGGCCTGCCCGGCTACCGTATCGCCCGCTCCGACGTGCACGCCCAATTGATCACGCAGGCGCGCGACGAGGCGCTGCGGATCATGAAGGACAATCCAAGACTCAAGGGCGAGCGCGGCGAGGCGCTGCGCTGCCTGCTTTACCTGTATGAGCGCGATGAAGCCGTGCCGCTGATCGGCGCGGGATGACGCGCCGCGACGTCGGCAATGCGGCCCCGGTAGAGCTCGGTGCCCTCGACGATCTTGTCGATCAGCGCCTCCAGCGCCCAGAATTTTTCGCTGACATCGAAGGTGACGGCGCGGCTGTCGGTGCACGCGAAGGTGCCGAGACGCTGGTGATAGAGCTTTGCCAGCTTCGGATAGCCCATCGGCTCGGCCATCGCTGAGAGCGCGAGATAGACCGAAAGCTCATCCGCCAGATCAGGATGGCTGGCGTGTTCGGTCATCAGCCACTGGTAGAGATCGGGATGGAAGTTGGTGAACACACCGGTGAAGCCGCGCGAGCCGGCTTTCATCGCATCATAGGCAATCGCCGCATTGGCATTGACGATGGCAAGCGGCGTGCCCTTTGTCAGCGCCACGCGACGCTTGACCGTTTCGAGATCGCAGGAGACGTCCTTGAGGATGACGAAGCGGCCGCTATGCGCGCAGAATTTCAGTTCGTCGTCGCTGAGCAGGCGGCGATAGGGCGCCGGGCATTCATAGAGGCCGAGCGGAAGCTGCTTCGGCAGCCGGTCGAGCAGCCAGGTCAGGTCTTCGATGAACTTCGTTCCGCCTTCCCGTTTGGCATCGAGGCGGTTGGTGACGAGCACCATGCCGTCGACCCCGGTGGCGGCAATCGCAGTCAGTTCGGCAAGCTGGTCGTCAAGGCTTTCGCTGATGTGGCCGGAAGCGATGACGGGCACGCGGCCTGCCGCGGCTTTTTTCACAAACGCGGCGAGTTCGACGCGTTCGTCGAGCGTGAGGAATTGCATCTCGCTGGACTGGCAGACCGCAAACAGCGCGTCCGAACCATTGTCGATGTACCATTCCACCAGCCGGCCGAGGCCGGGATAGTCGATCTGACCATTCGACGTGAACGGCGTGATCATCACGGGAATGATGCCTTCGATCTTCTTGGTCATGTTCGGCCTGGGAGCATTGGGGATTGTCGGGTGCATCATCATTGCCGTCATTCCGGGATGCGCGAAGCGCAGACCCGGAATCTCGAGATTCCGGGTTCGCATCTTCGATGCGCCCCGGAATGACGGCTCAAATCATTCCACCTTTACCTTTGCGGGAGCCGGCTGCAGCGCGGCCGAATTCGCCACGCGCGCGGCGTTCGCCATGCCGGCCAGCGCGGCATTGCGCTTCTGCGGATCGGAGCCGGGCTGCACCACGCCGGCGGACATGATCAGCGTCGCGGCGTCCTCCGTCGTCATGTCGACTTCGATGATCTTGCTCTTCGGCACGTAGAAGAAGAAGCCCGTGGTCGGGTTCGGCGCGCAGGGCAGGAACACCGAGATGTGCTCCTCCTGGCCGGGAAGCTGGCTGGCGACATTCGCGCTCGGCGACTGCGAGATCAGAACGATCGACCACATGCCGGGCGAGGGAAATTCGACCAGGCCGACCTTGCGAAAGCTCGAGCCCTTGCCCGAGAACAGCGTCTCGAACACCTGCTTCAGGCCGCGATAGATCGCGCGCACCACCGGCATGCGGCCGAGCAGCCGTTCGCCGAGATCGACCAGCGTCCGCCCGATCAGATTGGCGGTGAGGAAACCCAGCATCGTCAGCGCAAACACCGCGACGATCAGCCCGGAGCCCGGCAATCCGAACGGCAGATACGTTTCCGGCCGGTAGGCCGTGGGCACGAACGGGCGGACGATGCTGTCGACCCAGTTCACGAACCACCAGGTCAAGTACAGGGTGATGGCGACCGGCCCTGCGACAATCAGTCCGGTGAGGAAATAGTTCCGGAAACGGGCGACCAGCCCGGCGTGATGCTCTTCCAGAAGGGGTTCCTCCGGGGGCGCGGTCGGGGGCAGTTCTTCGCGGTTCATCGTGGTTCCAGGTCGGAGCAGCCGGCTTGATCCAGCTAAGCCATCCTAGCAGGTTTTTGAAGACCCGGCGTGACAGCCAAATGGCCTTGACTATTCGACCGTTACCGATTTGGCGAGATTTCGCGGCTGGTCGACGTCGGTGCCCATCACCACGGCGGTATGATAGGCCAGCAGTTGCACCGGGACGGCGTAGACCATCGGGGTGAATGTCGCCGCCATGTCCGGCAGCACGATGGTAACGAGCGATTCGATGGTGGCTTCCGCCGCCCCCTTGGCGTCGGTCATCAGGATGATGTTGCCGCCGCGGGCCGCGACTTCCTGCATGTTGGACACGGTCTTTTCGAACACCCGGTCGTGCGGCGCGATGACGACGACCGGCATGTTTTCGTCGATCAGCGCGATCGGCCCGTGCTTGAGTTCGCCGGCGGCATAGCCCTCGGCGTGGATGTAGGAAATTTCCTTCAGTTTCAGCGCGCCCTCCAGCGCCAGCGGATAGCTGGTGCCGCGGCCGAGATAGAGCACGTCCTTGGATTTCGAGATGTCGCGCGCAAGCTTCTCGATCTGCGGTTCAATGGTCAGCGCCGCCGCCATCAGCCGCGGAATCTCGACCAGGCCGTGCACGAGTTTGGTTTCATCCTCATCCGACAATTCGCCGCGCGTCTTGCCGGCGGCGACCGCAAGCGAGGCCAGCACCATCAACTGGCAGGTGAACGCCTTGGTCGAGGCAACGCCGATTTCGGGACCGGCGAGCGTCTGCAGCACGGTTTCGCTTTCGCGCGCGATTGTCGAGGTCGGCACGTTCACGACCGACAGCGTGTGAGCGCCCTCGCCCTTGGCGTAGCGCAGCGCGGCCAGCGTGTCGGCGGTCTCGCCGGACTGCGAAATGAAGATCGCAAGATCGCCCTTGCGCAAGGGCGCCTCGCGGTAGCGGAATTCGGAGGCGATATCGATTTCGACCGGAATGCGCGCCAGCCGCTCGAACCAGTATTTGGCGACGTAACCGGCAAGGTTCGCGGTGCCGCAAGCCGTGATCGAAACGCGCTGGATGTCCTTGAAGTCGAACGGCAGCGTGACCGGCAGCATCACGCGCTCGCTCGCCATGTCGATATATCTGGCAAGCGTGTGGCCGACCACTTCCGGCTGCTCGTGGATTTCCTTGGCCATGAAGTGGCGGTAGTTCGCCTTGTCGACCAGCGAGGTCGAGGCTGAGTGCTTGACCGCGTCGCGATGCACGATGGCGTTGTTCTTGTCGTAGATGACGGCGCCCTTGCGCGTCAGCACCACCCAGTCGCCGTCCTCGAGATAGCTGATCGTATCGGTGAACGGCCCGAGCGCGATCGCATCCGACCCCAGATACATTTCGCCGTCGCCATGACCTATCGCCAGCGGCGGGCCGTTGCGGGCACCGATCATCAGATCGTCATCGCCGGCGAAGATGAAGCCGAGCGCGAACGCGCCTCGCAATTCCGACAGCGCCGCCCTCACCGCCTCGACCGGCTTGACGCCCTTCTGCAGAAAACTGTCGACGAGGTGGAGAACGATCTCGGTGTCGGTTTCGGTCTTGAAGGCCGCCCCCTTCTTCTCGAGCGCCTCGCGCAGCTCGCGGAAATTCTCGATGATGCCGTTGTGGACCACCGCGACGCGTTCGGTCGCGTGCGGATGCGCGTTGTTCTCGGTCGGCTTGCCGTGAGTTGCCCAGCGCGTGTGCCCGATGCCGGTGTGACCGCCGAGCGGTTCGGCCTGCAGCCGCTTTTCGAGGTTCTTCAGCTTGCCCTCGGCGCGACGGCGCGCGAGGTGATCGCCTTCCAGGGTGGCGACGCCGGCGGAATCATAGCCGCGATATTCAAGCCGCTTGAGTGAGTCTACCAGGAGCTCCGCGACCGGAGCTTTTCCAAGAATGCCGACAATGCCGCACATGCGGTTCAACTTCCCCAAATCGACGAATAGCGTCGCAACCCGTTCATCTCTTAACGAGAAATGAAGTCCGACAGATACTCAATAATTATTGCGGATTGAGACAGTCTTAAGCGGAAAGCTTAATGGGTAGCTCAACCGGGGATTAACCTGTCACATCCGCGATGCCCGCGGAATACGCCTCCGCGATCTCGCGGCATGATCTGCCCGAGGCCTGGCCTTGGTTCCCTCGAGAGAGAGGGAGCAGGGAATGCCGGATGCGCGCTGCACCCGCGGTCTCGCGTGCAATGGGTAGAAGGAAACGCACACGAGCATACAGGTTCAGCGGAGGCACTCCGGCATTCCCTGCGCAAGGCAATGTTGTGGCGGGAAAATACCAATCAAATCAACGGCGAGA
>NZ_LLXZ01000197.1:0-113789 GCF_001440395.1 Bradyrhizobium jicamae
GCTTTGGGCGCCGCAGTATCGGCCGGCTTGGCAGCCGCCGGGGCTGCCACCGCGCGCACCGCGCCCTGACAGCTCGATGACAGGCTCGACATGTTCTTCTGCAGGCATTGCAGCGATGCTTCGCCACCCGGCGGAACGCTGGAGCAATGCGCCATGTAATCGGAACGGCACTGGGACTTGATCGCGTCACGTTGCGCCTGGGTTGGCGCTTGCGCAAGCGCGGGTGCTGCAATTGCTGTTATCGCCGCCGCCAACAACGGCCCAAATGTTCTCGCGCGCGTCAATGTGTTGATCATTTGAATAATCCTTTTGTTGTCGCCGGAAGCCCGCCGCTTCAACCGAAGTGATAATCTCGAAAGCGCCTGAAGAAAAAATCGGCCTGCATCATTTTCGCTTTCCGGTTCCGCTGCAAGCGGATTGTTGCTATTTTCATGGGGTAGCGGAAAGCCGATTTTTGAATAATGCCTTTTCCAGAAACAGAACCGATTGGGGCACTGAAAATGAAGGCTGCGCGTTCGCCTGCACGTTCGAGATCATACGGCACCGCTGCACAAAAGGGCGCGATCGCCTGCCGTGCGGTCTTCGCTATCGCGGCGATTTGTGTCCTAAGTGCCTGCGAACAAAATACTTTTGTCCAGCCTCCGCCGGCGAAAGTCGATGTAGCGGTGCCGGTCCAGCGGTCGTTCACGCGCTATCTGGAAGCGACCGGCAATACGGCAGCTTTCAAGAATGTCGATCTGGTCGCGCGCGTGCAGGGCTTTCTGCAATCGATCAATTATAAAGACGGCGCCTATGTAAAGGAGGGCACGTCGCTCTTCACGATCGAGCCTGAAACCTACAAGCTGAAGCTCGAACAGGCGCAGGCCGCCGAGACCGGCGCGCAGGCGACGCTGAGGCAGGCCGAGGCGGACTTCAAGCGTCAGCAGGAATTGGTGCAGCGGCAAGCCGTTTCGCAGGCCACGCTGGATACGTCGACCTCGACGCGTGACAACGCCCAGGCAAGTCTGCTGCAGGCCCAGGTCAATACCAAGATCGCGGCGGTCAATTACGGTTATACCAATGTGGCTGCGCCGTTCGACGGCGTCGTCAGCGCGCATCTCGTCTCCATCGGCGAACTCGTCGGGGCATCGACGCCGCCGACGCAACTCGCCACCATCGTGGCGCTCGATCCGATCTATGTAAATTTCAACGTCAATGAGCAGGACGTGCTGCGGATCCGTGAGGAAGCCCGCCGGCGCGGGATGACAGCCGATGATCTCCGGCAGTTGCCGGTCGAGATCGGGCTGCAGACCGAGACAGGCTTTCCGCACAAGGGCAATCTCGACTACGCCGCAGCGACGCTCAACCAGGCGACGGGCACGCTTCCGGTGCGCGGCGTGCTGCGCAACGCGGACCGTGCGCTGTTGCCGGGATTTTTCGTTCGGGTTCGCGTGCCGGTGGATCAGGTGCAGAACGCGCTGTTCGTGCCTGACGTCGCCCTCGGCGCCGACCAGGCAGGACGCTATCTGCTGGTCGTGAACGGCGAAAATATCGTCGAACAGCGCAAGGTGCGGGTCGGTCCGCTGGACGGCGGACTGCGTGTCATCGAGGAGGGCCTGAAGGCCGACGACCGCGTCGTCACCGCCGGGCTGTTGCGCGCGATTCCCGGCCAGAAGGTCGATCCGCAACTGAAGAAGATCGAAACACAGCCAACTGCGGCCAAGTAGGAGCCGGGCCATGATTTCGAAATTTTTCATCGAGAGGCCCGTTCTTTCCAACGTCATCGCGATCCTGATGATCCTGATCGGCGGCGTCTGCCTGTTCCGGCTGGCTGTCGCGCAATATCCTGAGGTCGTGCCGCCGACGGTGCAGGTCACCACCCGCTATCCCGGCGCCAGCGCGAAAACCGTGATCGATACGGTGGCGCTGCCGATCGAGCAGCAGGTCAACGGCGTCGAGGACATGCTCTACATGCAGTCCTACAGCGGCGCCGACGGCACCTATACGCTGACCGTTACGTTCAAGATCGGCACCGACCTCAACTTCGCGCAGGTGCTGGTGCAGAACCGGGTGTCGAGCGCGCTGGCGCAACTGCCGCAAGCAGTGCAGAGCCAGGGCGTCACGGTGCAGAAAAGATCGACAGCGATTCTGCTGTTCGTGACGCTGACCTCGCCGAAAGCGACCTATGACAGTCTGTTCCTGAGCAACTACGCTACCATCAATATCCGCGACGAGCTGTCGCGTCTGCCTGGCGTCGGCAATGTCACCGTGTTCGGCGCCGGCCAGTATTCGATGCGGGTGTGGCTCGATCCGAACAAGCTGTATGCGCGCAACCTGATGCCGCAGGACGTGATCAACGCGATCCAGCAGCAGAGCCAGCAGGTCACGGCGGGCCAGGTCGGAGCGCCGCCGGCCCCTGCAGGGCAGGCGTTCCAATATACGCTGAACGTCGCCGGGCGGCTCGACGACACCACCGAATTCGAGAACGTGATCGTCAAGACCGGCAGTAGCGGCGATGTCACGCGCGTACGCGACGTCGGCTGGGTCGAGCTTGGCGCCCAGACCTACAGCCAGGTGTTCTCGTTAAATAACAGGCCGGCCACCGGCATCGGTGTGTTCCAGTCGCCCGGCGCCAATGCGCTCGAGGTTCAGCAGGCCGTCGAGAAGAAGATGCAGGCGCTGGCGAAGGCGTTTCCGCAGGACATAACCTACGACACGCCATTCGACACCACCAAATTCGTCTCGGAATCGATCAATGAGGTCTACAAGACGCTGATCGAGGCCGGCCTTCTCGTCCTCGTCGTGATCCTGGTCTTCCTGCAGGACTGGCGCGCAATGCTGGTGCCGGCGACCACGGTGCCGGTGACGATCATCGGCGCCTTTGCGGCGATGGCGGCGCTCGGCTTCACCATCAATATCTCGACCTTGTTTGCGATCGTGCTCGCGATCGGCATCGTGGTTGATGACGCCATCGTCGTGGTCGAAGGCGCTGCGCACAATATCGAGAAAGGCATGTCCGGCCATGACGCCGCGATCAGCGCGATGAACGCCCTGTTCGCGCCGATCGTCGGCATCACGCTGGTGCTGATCTCGGTGTTCCTGCCGTCGGCGTTTCTGCCTGGGTTGACCGGGCAGATGTATGCGCAGTTCGCGCTGGTCATTGCCGCAACCGCGCTGCTCAGCGCCATCAACGCGGCGACGCTGAAGCCGACGCAGTGCGCCTTGTGGCTGCGTCCGCCCGCGCCGCCGGAACAGCGCAACTTCTTCTACCGTGGCTTCAACGCGGTCTATAACCGCCTGGAGGCCTGGTATAGCCGGCTGATCGGCCGTCTCGTCGCGCACAGCAACATTTCGGTGATTTGCGCCCTGATTCTGATCGCGATTGGCGGCTATGGCCTGTCGCGGGTGCCGACCGGCTTCATCCCGATCGAGGATCAGGGCTATCTGCTGGTGGCCGTGCAACTTCCTGACGGCGCATCGCTGGATCGAACACAGCGCGTGCTGACACGGGTCAGCGAAATCACCGGCAAGGCGCCCGGCGTCGATCAGGTGATCACCATCGCCGGCATCTCCGCGCTCGACAATTCTTCCAGCCTCGCGAACGCCGGTGTCGCATACCTGATCCTCAAGGAGTGGAGCGCGCGGGGCGAGGGCGAGGATCTGCGATCGCTATTTGTCGGGTTGAACGAGAAGCTCTCGGTGATCGATGAGGCGCGGATCCTGGTTGTGCCGCCGCCGCCGATCCAGGGCATCGGCAACGCCGCCGGCTTTGCGATGCAGGTGCAGTTGCGCGACGGCAGTTCCGATTTCAGCAAGCTGCAAGCCGTCACTGGCGCGATCGTCGCCAATGCGTCGTCACAGACCGCGCTGCAGCGTGTGAGTTCGCCGTTCCGCTCGACGGTGCCGCAGTTCGACATCGAGGTGGACCGGATCAAGACCCAGACCCTGCATGTCACGACCGACCAGATCTTCTCGACGCTGTCGTCCTACATGGGTTCCAGCTTCGTCAACCAGTTCAACAAGTTCGGTCGTACCTTCCAGGTCTATGCGCAGGCGGACTCCCAATTCCGCCTGACGCCGCGTGACATCCAGAACATGATGGTGCGCAACAGCAATGGCGACATGATCCCGCTCGGCACGGTAGCAAAGATCACGCCGGCGGTGGGACCGTCGCTGATCAGCCTGTACAACCTCTATCCCTCCGCAACCATCATCGGCCTGCCGGCCACGGGCTACAGCTCGGGACAGTCGATGAAGCTGATGGAGGAGATTGCGGCAAAGACGCTGCCGCCGGGTACCGGCTTCGAATGGACGGCGATGTCGTACCAGGAGAAGGTGGTGGGCGGGCAGATCTACTGGGCGTTCGGCCTTGCCCTGCTGCTGGTCTACCTCGTGCTGGCCGGACAATATGAGAGCTGGTACGCGCCGATCTCGGTCATTCTCGCGGTGCCGCTGTCGCTGCTCGGCCCGATGCTGGTATTGAGCGGGCTCCGGATCGAGAACAATCTCTATACCCAGATCGGCATCATCCTGTTGATCGCGCTGTCGGCCAAGAACGCCATCCTGATCGTCGAGGTGGCGCTGGAGCTTCACGTGCGCGATCGCAAACCGCTGCTGGAATCCGCGGTTGCGGCGGCGCGCGCACGCTTCCGCCCGATCCTGATGACGTCGTTCGCCTTCATCCTCGGCGTCGTGCCGCTGGTGCTCGCCACCGGCGCCGGTGCCAATGCGCGGAAGTCGATCGGCATCACCGTGTTCTCGGGCATGCTGGCCTCGACCTGTCTCGCCGTGCTGTTCGTGCCGACGTTCTTTGTCGTGATCCAGCGGTTCGAGAACTGGCTGAAGGAGCGGAAGGCGAAGAAGGCGGGCGTGCAGGCTGCGCCGCAAGCGCCTGCCGCCGGGCATTGATTCGTAGATCCGTAGATCCGTAGGGTGGGCAAAGCGAAGCGTGCCCACCAAACGTGAGCGCGAGTCGAGAGATGGTGGGCACGGCGCGAAGCGCGCCTTTGCCCACCCTACGCATCCGGACCCGGCCCTACACCCTCACCATGCGCTTGCCGCGGTTCTCGCCGGCGAGCAAGCCGATCAACGCTTGCGGCGTGTTCTCGATGCCGTCGATCACGTCTTCCTGCACCTTGAGCTTGCCTGACGCGACCCAGGACTGCAGGTCCTGCAATGCCGCGGCGCTCTGGTCCATGTAATCCATCACGATGAAGCCTTGCATGACGAGCCGCTTCACCACGATCAGGCCGGGCACGCCGCGCGGGCCATGCGCCGACGGCACGCCGTCATATTGCGAGATCGCGCCGCAGCAGGCGATGCGGCCGCGGTTGTTCATCAGCGACAGGCAGGCTTCGAGGATGTCGCCGCCGACATTGTCGAAATAGACGTCGATGCCCTTGGGCGCCGCGGCACGCAGCGCCTTGAAGGTGGCGCCGTCCTTGTAGTCGACCGCGGCATCGAAGCCGAGTTCGGACGTCAGCCAATGGCATTTGTCCTTGCCGCCGGCAATGCCGATGACGTTGCAGCCCTTGATCTTGGCGATCTGGCCGACGATCGATCCGACCGAGCCGGCGGCCGCCGATACGACGACAGTCTCACCTTCCTTCGGCTTGCCGACATGCAGCAGACCAAAATAGGCGGTGAGGCCGGCGATGCCGTAGACGCTGAGCAGGTGCGTCATCGGTTCCATCTTCGGCATCTTGTTCAGATGCTTTGCCGGCACGGCGGCGTAGTCCTGCCAGCCGGTGTCGCCGAACACGATATCGCCCGGTGCAAGTCCCGGCGCCTTCGAGGACACGACTTCCGCGATGCTGCCGCCCGCCATCACGGTGTTGGCCTCCACCGCCGCGCGGTAGGTGGCGCCGTGCATCCAGGCGCGGTTGGCGGCGTCGAGCGAGATATAGCGCGTTCGCACCAGCGCCTCGCCATCCTTCGGCGCGGGAACGCTTCCGTTGACCAGCTTGAAATGCTCGGGTCCGAGCTTGCCGGTCGGCTTCTCGACCAACAGGATCTGACGATTGACGGTGTCGCTCATGATGTTCTCTCCCCTTGGTGTCGTATTCTGACGTGCCTTCCGGATGATGATCGCGGACAAGCCGTTCGGTTGCAGCGATTGTGCGCCACGTTCAGAAAAAATCCAACTCTTCCGCGCGGCCGCCCCTGACGATCGTTGCGTATTCGACCGCCAGGAATAATCCGCCCGCCACATACACTTTTCGCTTCTGTGCCCGGGCCAAATCCTGCGAGAGGCGCACGGCCTCCGCGATCGTCGCGGCGACATCGATGTTCGCTTTGGGATTGCCGCGCCTGGCCGCCGCAGCGATCGCGTTCACGTCGGCTCCCTTGTGATGCGCCGCCGTGCAGATAATGGTGTCGGAGAAGGGCGCCAGCGCGCCGACGATCTCGTCCGCCTTCTTGTCGCGCGAAGCGCCGGTGACGAGAATCCAGCCGTCGGCGCCATGAACCGCGGTGAGGCCCGCAAGGGATTGTCGGATGCCGTCAGGGGTGTGGCCGACGTCGATCACGGTGAGCGGATCTTGCTGGATCACCTCGAGGCGGCCGGGCCATCGCGCGTCACGCAGGCCCGAACGGATGGCCGTTTCGATCCGCTCGGGCGCCTTGCGCGGGTGGCGTTGCAGCCAGAGCAGAAGCAGCGTCGTTGCGATGGCCGCGTTGTTGACCTGGAACGCGCCGGGCAGGCTCAATTCGATGTCGGGGAAATCGTAATCCCCGAAATGGAAATCGAAATGCTGGCTGGACGCCGCTGTAACCTCGTTGTCGATACCGATCTCGTCGCGTACGAACAGCGAAGTGCAGCCGCGCCAGCGATTATACTCGACAAGGTGCCGCCGCAGGCCGCCGCAGTTTTCGCCATAGATAATCGTGCCGGCGGCGGCGCAGGCGTCGCTCTTGTCCGATACGATCAGCTCGAGCGTGTTCCCGAGCAATCCGACATGTTCGTAATCGACCGAGGTGACGCAGGTTTCGCGGGCGCCGATCAGGCGAACAGGATCGTAGCGCCCACCGATGCCGGCCTCGAACACGGCGAAATCGCATCCGCTCTTCTGGAAGTGCAGGCAGGCGAGCGCGAACAGCGCTTCGAAAGCCCCGAATTGCTCACCGCGACGCTTCGCGACATCGTCGACCGCGGCGTCCACCTGAAGCTTCAGCCGGGCGAACGTATCGTCATTGATTTCGACGCCATCGACCTGGATGCGTTCGTTGAAACGAAACAAATGCGGTGAAGTGAAGAGACCCGTGCGCAGACCGTAAGCCCGGCCGATTCGCGCGCACATCGCCGCCGTGCTGCCCTTGCCGTTCGAGCCGGTTACCACCACCGAGATGCGCCGTAGCTGCGCGCGATCGACAGCCAGCACATCCAGCAGCTCCGCCATGCGCGCGAGGCAGATGCCGTCACCAAATTTCGGCAGGTCGAACACTACAATAATCCCGTGGCGGAGAAGGTGTGATGCCAGATCTTCAGGATCAGGTCACCCCGATCGGAATCCTCCAGCAGGCGGATCGCGGGGTTTGAATTCACCTCGATGATCTCGATTGTTTCCGGCTTGCCGCCGACATCGACGAACATGTCCACCGCCGCGACACGAAGCCCGAGCGCGCGGGCAGCCTGCCGCGCCAGCGTAACCGCCTTTTCGGATGGTGCTGGCGCCAGCACCATCGTGCCGCCCGCGCTCAGGTTCATCCGTCCGGGGATCTCGCGACGTTCGCCCTTCGCCGGCACCGCATCGAGCGATGGATCGGTGGCCGGCAGCGCCGCGGGCGACAGGCCGCGGGCGCGCAGCGCGTCGTTATGGGCGTCGAGCAGTTCGCGAATGCTGCGCGCGCCGTCGCCTGTGATGGATGGTGGGTATTTGCGCGCGCAGTAGAGCGCGTCATCGTCGAGCAGGAAGACGCGATATTCGATCCCTTCGACGATCGGCTGGATCAGGACGGCGTCGTAGTATTTCATCACGTCGTCGAGATAGCGACTGAGCGCCGCTTCGTTGTGAAGGACTTGCGCGAAATCGCCGCGCGATCCCGTGAGCGGTTTGACGAAGGCCGCGCCGCCCAGCTTTCCGAAATAGTCGATCGCGTCGCTGCGCTCGTGTCCCGCCGGGCGATGCGCGCGGTGGCGGTCGTGCAGGAAAAAGTATTCGCCGCCAAGCGCCGGCACGCCGGCGTCTCGCAAAATCCGGCTTGCGAAATATTTGTCGGATACCAGCGTCGAGGCGGTGGCATTGTTCTGCGGATACCAGGAGCATCGGCCGGCGCCGAAATGAATCTCGCGGTCGCGCGAGGCGACGCTGAACAGCAGTCCCGAGCCGCCGTCGAGGTCGCGAAACACGAGGCCAAATTCGGCACAGGCAAATTCCGCATAGACCGCCTGGTCCGGATAGAAGCCCGGTTTTCCCGTTCGAAACTCGCTTGGGCTTCGCATGCGATCTCTTTTGAAACGTTCTTAATTTGCCGTAGTCATTTATTGCCAGATGGGCCTCGAATTCAGCAAGTTAATTGCGTGAAGGCCGCATTAACGAAGCCGATCGAACCTTTTTGCAAAATAGACCGACAGCTATTCCGAGTTCTCAATTGTGCTGCAGGTCATATTGACTATGTGTGTGCCGTGCGCAAATGAAGCGCCAAATCGCCGATGATTTCGCTGATTTTTGGCACTTTGAGGCCCGAAGACCGAAACGTTCTACATCGAGACGTCAGGAAAAACGAAAACACATGAGCGCGTTCTATCGAGAGAAAGTTCTTTCTGTTCGCCACTGGACCGACACGCTTTTCAGCTTCCGGGCCACCCGCGATTCCGGTTTCCGCTTCCAGAATGGCCAGTTTGCGATGATCGGCCTCGAGGTCGAGGGCCGGCCGCTGCTGCGCGCCTACAGCATGGCGAGCGCCAATCACGAGGAAGAGCTCGAGTTCTTCTCGATCAAGGTCCCCAACGGTCCGCTGACCTCGAAACTGCAGAAGATCCGCGAGGGCGATGAGATACTGGTCGGCCGCAAGGCGACCGGCACGCTGATCACCGACAATCTGATTCCGGGCAAGCGCTTGCTGCTGCTGTCGACGGGCACCGGGCTGGCGCCGTTCGCGAGCCTGATCAAGGATCCTGACGTCTATGAGCGTTACGAGACCATCGTGCTCGTGCATGGCTGCCGGCAGGTTTCCGAACTCGCCTATGGCGAGGACCTGGTCGCCACGCTACGCGACGACGAACTGTTCGGGCCGCTATTGTCGGAGAAGCTGATGTACTACCCGACCGTGACCCGCGAGCCGTTCCGCAACCGCGGCCGCATCACCGACCTGATCTCGTCCGAGCAGCTGTTCAACGACATCCACCAGTCGCCGCTCAATATCGACACCGACCGCATCATGATGTGCGGCAGTCCCGGGATGCTGGAAGAACTGAAGGTGATGTTCGAATCCGGCGGCTTCATCGAAGGCAGCGGCAACAAGCCCGGCCATTTCGTGATCGAAAAGGCGTTCGTCGAGCGCTGATAAGTTTCCGGTCATCCCGGGGCGCGTCGAAGACGCGAACCCGGGATCTCGAGATTCCCCGGTGCGCAATTGCGCACCTGAGGTCTGGTCCTTCGGACCATCCCGGAATAACAGCCGGCCATGTAGCCCACCCCATTCTCGCACTGCTATAACCATTCCCGAACGTCGCGCGGCGTATCCGATGCGACGACAACGGGAGTGCGCGCGTGTCGCTACTTGAGCAGACCGGCCGGGCCAAGACCGCCTTCGTGTTCGCAGGCGGCGGCAGCTTTGGCGCGATCCAGGTCGGCATGCTGCAATCGCTCGCCGCCTATGGCGTGACGGCGGACATGGTGGTCGGCTGCAGTGTCGGGGCGCTGAACGGCGCGTTCTATGCCGGCGACCCCACGCCCGACGGCGTGCGGCGGCTTGCCGCCATCTGGCGCGGATTGCAGCGGCACGACGTGTTTCCGATGAGCTGGCGCACAGTGCTGAGCTTCCTGTGGCGCCGCGATTTCCTCATTCCGCACGACGGCATCCGCAAGCTGATCGACGATCACATTCCTTATCGCAATCTCGAAGAGGCAAAGCTGCCGGTGCATATCGTCGCGACCGACATCATCTCCGGCGACAGCGTGGTGCTGTCGGAAGGCTCGACGGCGGAAGCGATCGTTGCGTCCACCGCAATTCCCGGCGCGTTCTCGCCGATCCGCTACAAGGACACCTATCTCGCCGACGGCGCAATCTCCTCGAACACGCCAGTCCAGGTCGCGGTGAAGCTGGGCGCAAGACGCCTGATCGTTTTGCCGACCGGGCATGCCTGCGCCAACCAGGCACCGCCGGTCGGCGCGGTCGCTAATGCGCTGCATGCGCTGACGCTGCTGATCGCACGCCAACTCGTCAACGAGCTCGAAATGCTCGGGCCCGACATCGAGTATTACGTGGTGCCGCCGCTATGCCCGCTGGTGGGTTCGCCTTACGATTTCTCGCGCACGGCCGATCATATCGACCGCGCCATTCTTTCCACCGATGCCTGGCTGGCCCAGCACAGCCTGCAGCAGGGCAGGATCCCGCACGAGATGCGGCTGCACAGCCACTGAGCCGAGGGTGGGGGACCCGGGTCGCTTCGCTGCATCGCAAAAGACGACAGGTTTATTTCAGCCCCGGGTGAGGCCGCCGATTATTTCTTCAAACCGCCGTCACTTCCGTGAGGACTGCTTCGTATATCGTATAGCGCGCGCTGCAGCGGTTGGACTAAGCTGCTGGCCGGCAAGGATAATCGGCTGAGGGATTCCATGGAAACGCTGCTGCTTCCGTTCTCGCCACGCTACATCGTGCTGACGGTCTGCGCCGTCGTCACGGCATTGCTGATCGGCATCGGGATTTTCGACCATAATGTGAAGGTGTGGGAAATCCTGCTGATCCCGATCGTGATTTTCGGCGCGCTGACGGTGCTCGGCATTCGCGATCTCCTGCAGAAGAATCATGCCGTCCTGCGCAACTACCCGATCTCGGCGCATATTCGTTTCCTGCTTGAAGAGATCAGGCCGGAGATACGGCAATACTTCTTCGAGAGCGAGAAGGACGGCATGCCGTTCTCCCGCGATACCCGCGCGCTGGTCTATCAGCGCGCCAAGATGCAGCTCGACAAGCGGCCGTTCGGCACCCAGGAAGACGTCTATCGCGAGGGTTACGAATGGATGCATCATTCGGTGGCGCCGAAGGCTCATGGCGGCGCGGAATTTCGCGTTACCGTCGGCGGCCCGGATTGCACCAAGCCGTATTCGGCATCGGTCTTCAATATCTCGGCGATGAGTTTTGGCGCGCTCAGCCCCAACTCCGTGCGCGCGCTGAATACCGGTGCCAGGAAGGGCGGCTTCGCGCATGATACCGGCGAGGGCGGTGTCAGTCCCTATCATCGCGAAAACGGCGGCGACCTGATCTGGGAGATCGGCTCCGGCTATTTCGGCTGCCGCAACCGCGACGGTTCGTTCAATCCGGAAGAGTTCGCCCGCGTCGCGGCCGACGACCAGATCAAGATGGTCGAACTCAAGATCAGCCAGGGCGCCAAGCCCGGCCATGGCGGCGTGCTGCCGGCAGCCAAGGTCTCGGAGGAGATTTCCAGGATCAGGGGTGTGGCGATGGGCGAGGATTGCATTTCGCCGGCCACGCACGGGGCGTTTTCGACGCCGCTGCAGATGATGGCCTTCATCGGCGAGATGCGCAGGCTGTCGGGCGGCAAGCCGGCCGGATTCAAGATGTGTATCGGCCACCCCTGGGAATTCCTGGCGATCTGCAAGGCGATGCTGGAAACCGGTATCTATCCTGATTTCATCGTCGTCGACGGCAATGAGGGTGGCACCGGCGCGGCGCCGCTGGAGTTCATGGATCATCTGGGCATGCCGATGCGCGAGGGCGTCAGCTTCGTCCACAACGCGCTGATCGGCATCAATGCGCGCGACCGCATCAAGATCGGCGCCGCCGGCAAGATCGCGACCGCCTTCGACATGGCGCGCGCCATGGCGATCGGCGCGGACTGGTGCAATTCCGCGCGCGGGTTCATGTTCGCGCTCGGCTGCATCCAGTCTCTGAGCTGCCACACCGATCGCTGCCCCACCGGCGTGTCCACGCAGGATCCTATTCGCGCCCGGGCGCTGGTGGTGCCGCTCAAGACCGAGCGGGTCTACATGTACCATCATGCCACCCTGCATGCGCTGTCCGAGCTTCTCGCCGCCGCCGGTCTCGACCACCCGAAGCAGCTGCGGCCTATCCACTTCTCGAAGCGGACGTCGAGCACGGAGGTGATGTCGTTCGCGAAACTCTACCCGACGCTGCGTCCAGGCGAGTTGATCGAAGGGACCCAGGATCCGCGCTTCCGCGACGCCTGGGCGATGGCGCGCGCGGATTCGTTCCAGCCGGTGGGATAAAAATCCCGGCGATTTCCCACGCGCTCTTGAATCTCGCCGGGATGGCTTTCTGGTAAGGTTCGCGTGGGCGCTTGGAATGGAACCCGCAAGAAAGCGATAATGCTCTACCTTGAACTCGGGATCGTGACGATCCTGATTGTAACCAACGGCCTGCTCGCGATGTCGGAGCTGGCCATCGTATCGTCGCGGCCGGCACGGCTCGCGGCGCTCGCTGAAAGAAACGTCAAGGGATCTCGCCGTGCGCTGGCGCTGGCATCCGATCCCGGAAAATTTCTCTCCACGGTGCAGATCGGGATCACGCTGATCGGCGTGCTGTCGGGTGCGTTCTCCGGCGCCACGCTGGGCTCGCGGCTGAGCGGCTTGTTGACCGCGGTCGGATGGTCACAGGGCGTAGCTGACGCCATAGGCGTCGGGCTCGTGGTGACCGTGATTACCTATGCCTCGCTCATTATCGGCGAACTGGTTCCGAAGCAGATCGCCTTGCGCGATCCGGAATCGGTGGCAGTGCGGGTAGCGCCCTCCATGATGCTGCTGGCGAAGATCTCGCTGCCGGCCGTCTGGCTTCTTGATCGGTCCGGCAAGGCGCTGCTGTGGTTGCTGGGTCACCGCGGCGCGGCAGGCGAGAAAGTCAGCGAGGATGAAATCCGCA
Organism: Bradyrhizobium jicamae; assembly: GCF_001440395.1. GTDB lineage: Bacteria > Pseudomonadota > Alphaproteobacteria > Rhizobiales > Xanthobacteraceae > Bradyrhizobium > Bradyrhizobium jicamae. The sequence goes on from NZ_LLXZ01000197.1 coordinate 13,039, forward strand.
CGCTGGTCGTCGAGGCCGAAAATGCCGGCGTGCTCGAGCCCGGCGAAAAGGAAATGATCGCCGGTGTGATGCGCCTCGGCGATCTTCCCGTCGGCGCCGTGATGACGCCGCGCCGGGAGGTCAGCATGATCAATCTGACCGACGACATGCAAGCCGTCCGCGCCGCGCTCGCCGCCAGCAGCCATTCTCGCTTTGTGGTGTTCGATCCGGCCACCGATGCCGCGGTCGGCATCGTCCAGGCCAGGGATATGCTGGACTGCTATCTGTCGGGGCAGACACCCGACATCGCCAGGCTGGTCCGTACCGCGCCGGTCATTCCGGAATTTCTCGATGCGAGGGACGTCGTCGCCATCCTGCGCGACTCCCCTGTCCACATGGGACTGGTTCACGATGAATATGGCGGGTTTCAGGGCGTGGTGACCAGCGCCGACATCCTGGAATCGATCGTCGGTGGTTTCCACACCGAGGAGGGGCCGCCGGAAGCAGCCGTCATCAGACGCGACGACGGTTCGTATCTGATCTCGGGATGGATGTCCGCCGTCGAGTTTGCGTCGCTGCTCCGGTTCGAGTTGCCGGTGTCGCGTCATTACCAGACGGTTGCGGGATTCCTGCTCAACCATTTCGGCCGGATCCCCGGTGTCGGCGATCACATTGAGGTGGACGGTTGGCGTTTTGAGATCGTCGATCTCGATGGTCGACGCATCGACAAACTGCTGGCTACAAAAATCAGCGATGTCTCGGTTCAGGCAGACACGTGAGCATCGCCCGATGTCGTCCCTGCGAACGCAGGGACGACGAAGAACCTAAAACTCCCCGTGCAGCCTCCCGGAGAATACGTGGACCGGGCCGCGGTCGGCGTTGTAGGCGGGATTGGTGACGAACTGGTAGTCCGCCGTCACCGTGATCGCCTTGGTGACCGCGTAGGCGTAATAGGTCTCGACGATGCGTTCCTTGCGGTAGTTGAGCTGGCCGTCGCCGATCAGCGGGCCGAGTCCGCCGGCGGCGATGAAGTCGCGATGATCGTTCGACAGCGCGTTGATCGCGCCGGCGATGCCGATGGTGTCGTCGGGCCGTCCCCATTTGGTGCCCTTGATCGAGGTGCCGAGCGAGAGCGAGGCGTCGATATCGGTGAATGACATGATCTCGGTCTTGCCGTTGTTCCAGCTCCAGCGGCCGAACAGGCCGATATCGTCCGTGACCGACTGCTCGACGTTGAAGACGTAGCCGTATTTGAGCCGGCCCGTGCGCGTCAGCGCGATGTCCATATTGAGCGCCGGATCATTCAGCGTTTCGCGATAGCTGCCGGAATTGGCGCTGCTCACCCAGCCGATGGTGCGCAGCTTGCCCGGCCGGTTGAAGATCGAATAGCGCGTCTCCAGTTCGGCGACATACTGGCCGCGGCGGAAAACCTGCGTGTCAAAATTGTTGGAGTTGGATACCGCCCCCATCATGAAATAGCCGGCGCGCAACGCCCATTGCTTCTGGTTGAGCTCGGCGGTGAAGCCATAGGTCAATCCAAGCCTGTCGGCGGCATAGTCGAAGGCGCCGGGCGCCCAGATCGACCAGTTCAGGAAGTCACGGCGGGTGTCCTTCGCGTAGGAATTGCCGTCAAAGACATCGCCGACCGAGAGCTTGCCGGCCTGCAGCGTCAGGCGGTTGACGTCGACCTTGCCCGCAAGCTGCTGCTGCCCGCTGGCAAGCTCCTCCTGCTCGCCGCCAAATCCAAAAGTCTGGCGCACATAGAGCCGCGAGGTGTTGTAGTGCGGATAGGGGAAGTTCGACTTCTGCGCCTCGCCGCTGGTAAAGCCGGCGACGCCGACGGTGTCGCTGAGGCCAAAGCCCTGCAGCAGTTCGGGGTTGTAGTAGACCTCGCCGCCTTCCCAGAGCCTTGCGTTGAGGTAGAGGCTGTTGCTCCAGGTCGCCTGCGCCTGCCGCGCCGGCGTCAGGCTGTTGGTGCCGGTATAGGGCGCGCGGAATGCTGGATAACCCTGACCCAGATAGGTGCTCTGGCCGTGAATCTCCCAGCGATCGGATTCCGTATCGGTCAGGTCGGACTTCGGGGTGCGGCTGTTCGATCCCGGCCAGTCGACCTTGCGGTTGAGGCCGATCCGGATCTGCTGGAAATCGAGCGTGGAAGTGTGCTCCGCGCCCGAGGGGAAGCGAATATTGGCGCGATCGAACTGGCTGTAGAGATATTCGAGCTTGAGGCTCCAGTGCGGCGCGAAGGCGTATTCCACGCCGGCGCCGGCGGCCCAGCCAGGGCGGACATTGATGATCTTCTGGTCGGTGCCGACGTCGGGCGCATTGATGAACCGCTCGCCGGCAAAGGCGAAGCCACCGGTGGCGTAAACCAGCCAGTGCCCGCTCGCGTAGCCGATGCGGCCCCGCACGGTGCCGGCATAGTCGAACGCTTCGACGACCTCTGAACGCGCGCCGGTCAGTGTGGAGACGATCTTGTTCGAGGTGAAGTAGTTCGGAAACGTCAGGTCGGCTTCGACGCCGAGCAGCAGGCCGGACGGCATCTGAACATTGTAGCCGCCCTGGACGCCGCCGATAACGCCGCTGAAGACGCCGTGGGTCGAGACCGCCTGCGGATCCGATAATACCGCGGTCGAAGACCCGCGGCTGTAGCCGATGTGCCCGCCGATATAGAAGCCGCTCCAGTCGAACGCAGGGCGCAGATAAGGCGCTTTCAGCGGCATGTCGGCCGCGATCGCCGGGGTGCCGAGCGCCAGCGCACCGAACGCGGCGCCGGCCAGTGCACAATTCAGGGATCGGCGGTTGCGGTTCACGGTGCAGATATTCCCGGCGCAGCCTGCGCTTTGGTTGCCCGCCATCACCGCAGATTCGAACGCCTGCCGCCACCCAACAAATGAAGTCATCAATCCTGTAGCCCCAAGTCTCAAGGTTCTCCCGGCCGGCGTCGGACCGGAATACCGCCATTCACGCCCCCAATCCTTATTGCGACCAATTCGCAACAGCAAGGAGAAGGGGCGCCGCTACGGTTCGATGGCACCATTATGTGACGATGCTGCAACAGCCATTGCGATGTCGCGGGTGGGAAGGGGAGCGTTCGTTCGGGACAGATGGCTGACAGGTGTTCGGAGACATGGCTGACACGTCGTCGCCGGTTGCCGGCCGGTCCGTGCAAAAAGGTGACCCGCCCGGTGGGACGCCGGGCGGGTCGTGTTCGGCACGGGGGTGGATGAAGCGCCCGTGCCGGACGCAAATCCACGAGAAGCGTGTTCAGGGACTGATGTGGTTCGCTCAGGAAAGACGACGCTTCTCAAACAGCAACCAAGTCAGCCGAAAAAATCAGTAACCGCAGGTCCGGACGCGGCCGATGTAATTGCCGAAGGCGTCGTACTGGCGAACCCAGCCGCAGCGGCGATAGCCGTCGTAGTAGTAGCCGGGACCGGAAGCGGCGATCGCGGTGCCGACGATGGCTGCGCCAACGAGGCCGGCGCCAACACCCCAGTGCAGCGGCTTGGCCTGAGCCTGCGAGGAAGCCATGGCGCCGGTGACGGCGAGGGTAGCGAGAGCGATAGCGGCGAACTTGGTCTTGATCGACATGGAAGTCTCCATCCTGTGTTGAGCGGCCAGTGTGGTCCGCATGCCCAGTTGGACGGAGCGCCCTGGAAAGCGGTTCGAAAAGACCGCCGGAAATATGGTTTCGTCAATTATTTCCTAGAAAATACAATTAGTTAGGCGGAGGAATCTCAATTTCCTATTTTCCGAAGAAACAATTCCGGATCGAATGTGTCGACGTCCTCGAGCAATTCGCAGAATGCGCGTGCGCCGTGATCAAGCAGTTGTTCACCCTTCTCCGCGGAAGCCTGGGTGGCGTCGCCGACCGCACCGCTTTCGTTAAGGTCCTGCGCCTGCCATGCGAACGGGACCGGCCGATGCGCGGAGAGCCAACGAAATTTTTTCTCCATCGCAATGCTGGAGGATTCAAAATTGGCGATCGCTTGTTTTCGCACGGTGTGCGGATAGCGCGCCAGCATGATCGAGGTTTCGACCGCGCCGCCATGAATGCCGTGACGGATTTCTTCGGCGGAAAACAATCCGTCCGGCGCGCCGAAGCGCGACCAGCTCGTCGTCACCACGAGCAGGCCGTGATGCGCGCGCAGATCCTGCGCGACCAGCGACATCGCCGCGCTGTTGCCGCCATGGCTCGTGACAATCACGAGCTTGCGGATGCCGGCTTGCGCGACGCGCTCGCCGATCGCCATCCACGCCTTCAATGCGACATCGGTCGGCAACGTCTGTGTTCCCGGATAGTCGATATGCTCGGTGGAAATGCCGACTGGCTGCAGCGGCAGAAAGGTGACCGGCAGCGCCACAGGCACCAGTTCGCGCACCCGCGCAAGGTAGGCCTCGCCGATCAGGACATCGGTTTCCAGCGGCAGATGCGGGCCATGCTGCTCGGTCGCCGCCAGCGGCAGCACCGCGATCCAGTGCGCGGCGTCGGCCTGGGTGACCTCAGGCCAGTGGATCTCGGTCCAGTCATGGGGCGGAACGGTTGGGGCCATCGAGCGAAGCGTTTCTTTGGATGAATTTGCAGGGTAGTTTGTTAGATAGTCCGGGAATTGATCCAATCCCCGGCTACAGCCGTGGGACGATATCCACGTCCACTGCTTCCATCATGGGCCAGAACGATCGACGGAGTCCAACCATGAACCCGGCCTTTTTGCCGCGAGCGTTAACCGCAGGTCTTCTGGCGCTGGTTTCCGCCCTGATGCCTGCGCGCGCCCAAACCCTCGACAAGGTGTCATTTGGAACCAACTGGGTCGCGGAGGCCGAACATGGCGGCTTCTTCCAGGCGGTCGCCGACGGCACCTACAAGAAATATGGCCTCGACGTCACCATCGTTCCCGGCGGGCCCAATACCAACAACCGCATCCTCCTGACCGCCGGCAAGCTCGACTTCTTCATGAGCGCGAACACGCTGCAATCCTTCGATGCGGTCGCCAACAATGTGCCGCTGATCGCAGTCGCCGCGATCTTCCAGAAGGATCCGCAGGTTTTCCTGACCCATCCGGAAGCCAAGATCACCAAACTCGAAGACCTCAAGCCGCTGACGCTCTTGGTGTCCAAGGAGGGCGTGGCGAGCTACTTTCAATGGCTGAAATCCGAATACGGATTCAGCGAGAGCAAGGTAAAGCCTTACACCTTCAATCCGCAGCCCTTCATCGTGAACAAGCAGAGCGCGATGCAGGGGTATGTTACTTCGGAGCCCTACGCCGTGGAGAAGACCGCTGGCTTCAAGCCCGGCGTGATCCTGCTGGCCGATCACGGCTTCAATGCCTATTCGACGCTGATCGAGACGCGCCGCGAGATCGTCGAGAAGAAGCCGGACCTGGTGCAGCGTTTTGTCGATGCTTCCATGATCGGCTGGTACAATTATCTCTACGGCGATAATTCGGCCGGCAATGCCATGATCAAGCAGATGAACCCGGAAATGACCGACGAGTTACTGCGCTATTCCGTCGACAAGATGAAGGAATACGGCATTGTCGATTCCGGCGACACCTTGCGCGACGGCATCGGCGCCATGACCGACGCGCGGGTGGCGAGCTTTTTCGACAAGATGGTTCGCGCGGGCGTGGTTCGCCGCGACATCGACTATCGCCAGGCCTACACGTTGCGCTTCGTCAACAAGGGCGTCGGTCTCGACCTGCGGCCGAAGAACTGACGCGAGATGGCGGAGCCCGCTTTGTCCGAGACGAATATCGACGCGGCGGGCCTTGCCGTGCGTCTGCGCGCCGTCACCAAGACCTATGATAGCGGGGTAACCGCGCTGGGGCCGCTCGATCTCGACATTGCAAAAGGCGAATTCGTCTCGCTGCTCGGGCCTTCCGGCTGCGGAAAGTCCACCGCGTTGCGGTTGATCGCGGGCCTCGCTGTGCCGAGCGCTGGTACGGTGGACGTTTCCCATCGCGCCAGCAAAGCGGATGGGCGTCATCCCATTGGTTTCGTGTTTCAGGAGCCCACCTTGATGCCGTGGGCGAATGTGCACGACAACGTGCGCCTGCCGTTGAAGCTTGCGCATGTGACGGCGACGGAAGCCGACCGTCGGATCGATGACGCGCTGGCGCAGGTCGGACTGGCCGAGTTTGCCGATGCATACCCCCGCGAACTCTCCGGCGGCATGAAGATGCGGGTGTCGCTGGCGCGCGCACTCGTCACCGATCCGGACATCCTCCTACTGGACGAGCCGTTCGCGGCGCTCGACGAGATCACGCGCTTTCGCCTCAATAACGATCTGCTCGATCTCTGGCGCAAGTTGCACAAGACCGTCATCTTCGTCACCCATTCGGTGTTCGAGTCGGTCTATCTGTCGCAGCGGGTGATCGTGATGACAGCGCGGCCGGGCCGTCTTGCCCGCGAGTTTCGCGTCACGACATCGGAGCCGCGCGGGGAGGAGTTTCGCACCTCGGCGGAGTACGCTGCCCACTGCCGCGAAGTCTCCAGCGCGCTTACGCCGTCCTATTCCGGGCAGCGCAGCGCATGAGTTCCCTGCACAATATCGGCCGCATGCTGCTGCCCATCGTCGTGCTTAGTGTGGGCCTGGCGCTGTGGGAGCTCGTGGTCCGCGTCAACGACATCCAGCCCTATGTGCTGCCGAGCCCTTATGTCGTGTTTCAGACGCTGGTCAGCGACTGGCCGGTATTGTCGCAATCGCTCGGCGTCACCCTGCTCACCACGCTGGAAGGTTTCATCGCGGCCGCCGTCGGCGGCATCGCGCTGGCGTTATTGTTCAATCAGTCGAAATGGCTGGAACATTCGCTGTTTCCCTACGCCGTGATCCTGCAGGTGACGCCGGTCATCGCAATTGCGCCGCTATTGCTGATCTATCTGCCGCAGCAGACCGCGGTCATCGTCTGCGCCTGGATCGTGGGATTCTTCCCCGTTCTGTCCAACACCACGCTTGGGCTGAATTCGGTGGATCGCAATCTGGCGGGCCTGTTTCAGCTCTATGGCGCGTCACGGCTGCAGACGCTGCGCTATCTGAAACTGCCGGCGGCGCTGCCCTTTATTCTCGGCGGCTTGCGGATCGCCGGCGGCCTGTCGCTGATCGGCGCCGTGGTCGCCGAAATCGCGGCGGGCTCCGCGGGCTCGGGCTCGGGCCTGGCGTTCCGGATCGCCGAGTCCGGTTACCGCCTCAACATTCCCCGAATGTTCGCGGCGTTGCTGTTGCTGTCGGTGGCCGGGATTGTCATCTATGGGCTGCTGGCGCTAGTTTCGCACCTGGTATTACGGCGCTGGCATGAAAGCGCGCTTGGAAAGGAAAATTGATGGCTGCCGCTGATATTTCGTCCGAGAAGATCGATCTCCTGATCTATGGCCCGGTCAGGCCGATCCTGGAAAACGGCTTTTCGGATCAGTACGTCCTGCATATGGCGGAGAGCCGCGCCGACCTCGAGCGATTGACGCCGGATACGGTCGCGAAAATCCGCGGCATCGCGGTGACCTATCACATGGTGCCGGCAGACGCGAAGGCGCTGTCGCATTTCCCCAAGCTCGAAATCGTCGCGAGCTTCGGCGTCGGTTACGACCACGTCGATTCCGCTTACGCGCGCGAGCACAATATCGTCGTCACCAACACGCCCGACGTGCTGACGGAAGAAGTCGCCGACGTCGCGATGGGGCTGCTGATTTCGACCTTGCGCGAGTTCGTCAAGGCCGATCGCTATCTGCGCTCCGGGCTGTGGCAGGCGCAGAACTATCCGTTGAGCGCAGGCTCGCTGCGCGATCGCAAGGTCGGCATCGTCGGCATGGGCCGCATCGGGCAGGCGATCGGACGCCGGCTGGATGCCTCGCTTGTGCCGGTGTGCTATCACTCGCGCAACCCGTCCTCGGCCGTCTCCTACAAGCACTATCCCGACCTGCTGGAAATGGCGAAGGACGTGGATACGCTGGTCGTCATCGTGCCCGGCGGCGCCTCCACCGCCAAGATGATCAATGCCGATGTGCTCAAGGCGCTCGGCCCGCGCGGCGTCCTGATCAACGTCGCCCGTGGCTCTGTGGTCGATGAGCCGGCACTGGTCGCGGCGCTGAAATCCGGCACCATCCTCGCGGCCGGGCTCGACGTGTTCGCCAACGAGCCGAACGTGCCGGACGAACTGAAGGCCATGCAAAATGTCGTGCTGTTGCCACATATCGGCTCGGCTTCCGTGGTAACGCGGAACGCCATGGATCAGCTCGTCGTCGACAATCTGAAGAACTGGTTCGCCGGCAAGGCGCCGTTGACGCCGGTTCCGGAAACCCCGGTAAAGGGACGCTGATGTCGCTTGCGCGTTCGGGTATCGCAGCAGCAGCGCTGATGGCGCTGCTTACGCCCGCGTCGCCGTTGGCGGCGCAGGATGCTTCGAGCCTGAAGAAGGAAATGATCGGGCAGTGGGAGCTCGCCACCACCGAACGCAGCAAGACCTGTGTCGTCACGCTGAAGAGCGATACGACGTCGCAGGGGTTCAAGCTCGAGCTGGAGCCGAACTGTCCCAAGGCGTTGCCGTTCACCAAGGACATCACCGCCTGGAACATCAAGGGGCTGGATATCGTGCGGCTGCAGGATGCGGCCGGCCAGCCCGTGATCGACTTCACCGAGGTCGAGAGCGGCATCTTCGAAGGCCTGCGGAGCGGCGAGGGCGTCTACATCCTGCAGAACCTCGCCGCGGCGCGCTCGCTCGCCAAGTCGATGGACCAGATGATCGGCGACTGGTCGATGGTCCGCGGCAACGGCCGGCCGATCTGCGGCCTGACGCTGACCAACACCGAAGCGTCAGGCGATAATTTCCAGGTATTCTTGAAGCCGAAATGCGATCCCGCGGTCGCAGCCTTCGCGCCGACGGAGTGGCGGCTCGATCGTGGGCAGATGATCCTGACGTCGAAGTCCGGCGAGAGCTGGCAGTTCGAGGCCGACGACAATGCGCAGTGGCGGCGCGTGCCCGATACCGCCGATCCCCTGATCATGCTGCGGGGGCAGTAGCGTTCAGTCGTTCGGATCGTGAACCAGGGCGCGTACTCGTAAATCAGGCGCTCAGTCTTGGTCGCGCCTGATGTCGGCTCATCGCTCAACATCAGCATAAGAGCGGAGGTCGCCGAAGGGCCAAACGCGTCATTTCGACTATGCGCCGACTACTTCCGATCTAGCCCGATAAGCAGACATTTCCCGAGTCCGTCGGCATGTCTCAAAGGGGCCAGAACCGGAATTGGGTGTCGCCAGTGAAAATCATCGCCAAGTCGTTCGCCAGGAGCGCCCGATCCTGATCCACACTGCGTCGGCGGCGTCGCACTCGCTCGGCACGTTCCATCCGTCGATCATCAAATCGAGCTGACCTGCTGCCGTTTCAGGAGTTAGAAGTTGCACTGGCAACAGATCAAGCGCTGGCGCAAGGGCGAGCGACATTGTGCCTCCAACAAAGGTCCTACGATCGATTATCATGCCGCTCCCCCTTCCAGATTCTTCAATCGATGTCTTTGCAGTGCCGATAACGAAAATGCGGCGGCCTGGCCTTATCGCCTGGTGGCCACGGACAGGAGTTCGAAGCCGGCTCCCGCATCGTCGGCAGAAGTCGCAATGTTGCGAGCTTGTTCAAGCGCACGAAGCGTGGGCCGATTGTCGGCATTGATCCGCGCCAACTGAAGAGCCCTGCGACAATCGTTGCCGCTCCCAGCATAGAACTCAGCGCCGTGGTCCGCGAAGGCAAGCGGATGACGTTCGAGAAGCGAGTCGAAACCGGAGCGGGCCACTTTCATGCGTGCTTCGGATTCTTCAAACTTGCCTAGAGCGGCCAAGACGTCGGCAAGGCGCCAATCGACCTCCGGATCTCCAACCGTAACAATTGGCCGAAGTAATGCTTCGGCGTCGTCCAAACTGCCGTCTGAGGAATAAATCTCAGCCAAATGCACACGGGCTTTTGTGTACATCGGCAGGACCGCGATCGCCCGCCGATACCATTGGGCAGCCGTGGAAAACTCAGGCTCCGGCGCCAGTTCGCCCCAAAGCACGCCGAGTTGGAAACAAACCCTGGCAACAGGAAATGGCGACACATCGTGGGAGGCCCACAAGGCCTCTTTGTAAGCCCGGTCAGCGGCGACGAAGTCGTGAAGATCAGCTAACAGAGACCCCAGGGCAACAAAATCCTCCAGCCCGTGGTTTTCGTTTGCAATCCTGCGCCGCGCATCGAGCACGTTGTCGAGATTCGACCCGCACGCCTGATCGATATTCAATCGAAGGCGATCAACGTCCGCTGTGGGCGCGCCGCCAATCTCGGCTTGCACAAGATATTTTCTGGCCTCGGAAAATTTGTGCGCCATCGACGCCACTCGAGCCTGGATCAACATTACTCGCGCTGACGCAGCGTCCATTTGATTGAGCTGGACGGCCAATGCTTCGACACGATCAAGTGCGAATATGTCGCCGACGAACTGCAAGGCAAGCTGCTCGTGCTCGACCACAGTCTCGGCTACGCCGTTCCGTGTCGGATCCGCGAAGAACCTGGTCCAGGATCGTCGGCGCGCGCTCTCCAGATTGATGACGGCGATCTCGCCGTCGGTGGTCGGTGTGATGGCGCAATCTAGCTCCGGTGTAACGATCACTTTCCGGCTCCAAAGCGCGGCTTCAGGCTCTCCAATCCAGTTTTGAAAAGCGTTGACACAATCGTTCTGACGACAAGGTCGCCTTGGCCATTTCCGAGATACTGTGCTCGCCATTCGACGGAGCTACCGGTGCCACTGGGTTTGACCTCAAGCGTTCCAGTGTAGTCCGACGCCGGGATCCCGCTGATGTTCGTGTAACGATAAGACCTTGCGGAGTTGTCGGTTGCATCGAGGCGTTCGATAATTTGCTTGCCATCGATGGTCTCAATAACGCGCAGCTGTCCAATGCCGGTGCCGATCAGCTTGATATTGGCGATCAATGGATGCCAGTCGCCGCCGAATTGTCCGATCAATTCCCAAATCTTGTCCGGCGCAGCATTAAGGTTGACGCGTTCTGTCACATGTTGCAGTTCCAGATTCGGCGTGGCGAAGTACGGAAAGGTCTTGCTGCCCGGTTTCGTGGCCTTTGTCGTGCCGCCGCGAAGCAGCTCCCGATCGCGGTTCACTATCCATGTAAGCAAGACATCGATGACATTGGCATCGACCGTTCGTCCGCCACCAGTTTGATAGGTCTTGCCGTCAAGGGTACTTTTTTCGATCTCCATGTGACTAGTATCGTTGATCGGCTTGGCAACATCGAACAGTAGAAAGTCATCAAGAAACATATTAGCGTTTGCGGTTAGTGCTGCGGGTGTCCAATCCTGTCTGCCGTCGTGCATATCGTAGGCCGCCAAGCTATCCTTCAAGCGCTGAAGGAATAACGAACGAAATCCATCCGCAATCGCAAAAGGTGTTTGCTGGTTCCATAGGTCACGGAGATCATCGGCATCCTTGAGAAACGCACAATTGAGACGAACGTTGGTCTGTTCAGGGCGCCCAACCCAGTCGAGGCGCGAAGGCTCGTGCCCAACCAAGGCGTTTTGTCTGGCCAGCGGTACCGTTTCGGCAATGACACCAAACAAGGAGCCTCTGTCTGGCTCCAGGACCCGCCGGGTGTCGAACTCGATCACGATGCAGAGCACATTGTCGTTTTGCAGGAGGTTTTGAAACGGCCTCATAGCCGATACGATCCATGCGAGGATGAACGGATCGGAACGCAGGCCGGCAAAGACGCGGAAGGTGCCATCGGGAGTGGAGGCGCCCTTTTCGTCATTGACGACGACACGAAGCGTCTGGCCGTCGGGAAACGTGCAGGTGCCGCGCTGGATGGGTTTCTGGCCTGACGCGCCGCGTTCCAGAGTATCGAAACGAACACTGAAACGGATTTCCGGATCCGAGGTCACGAATTTCGTGGCGTCGCCCAAACCATTTACTTTTGCACGCCGAACTACGATCGAGTGGGTGATTGCGTTCGAGAACGTCGCGTCGCGGCCGCAAGTTGGAAAGACATTCGCAGCCAGTACCGTGCGTAATGGGTTCTCCGGGCTAGTGAAGGCAAACAGATCGGTCAAGTCCGCCGACGGGTCGCCGATTTGTCTCGGCCCATCGATGTGATCGGACATCGCCAGACTCCATTCATATCGGACTTAACTGCGCCAACCTGAACGTGACCGGTTCGCCAATCACGCCCGTGGCGGGGTTTGTCACGGCTTCTGCGGCTGGCTCGTTTCCGGCGGACCGCCGTATGGCGTGACGCGGCCCGGCTCTTCCGGAATTGACTTGAGATATTCGACAAGCGCCCACCGCTGATCGTCGCTCAGTAAGGGACCGACAACACCGTTGCCGCGCGGCCCATCCTGGAACGAGTGACCCGCGTTCGTGTTTCCGAGCAAGCTTGTATCCAAGACGAACGTGTTGGGCCCACAGGTCGTGTCGAACCCCACTTTGATCGGATCGAACTCGCTGGTGATGCAGAACTTTTTCGAACGCTCGCCAGTCGGCACCAGCATCTCGTAAAGGTTGGGTACTGATCCGTTGTGGAGGAAAGGCGGAGTAGCCCATACGCCGTCACGCGGCGCCGCCTTCCAGACCTGATCGGGTATTGGGGGCTGTGGCAGTTCTCGATAACCATTCAGCTCCACCAGCTCGGCTGGAGTCGGGTTCAGTTTTGCGACGGCCTTCTCCTCGACCGCGATCCGTATTGTTCGTGCGAGGTCATACATGGGAACAACATACTTCCCGCGAAACTGCGGCGGCAAATGATTGCTGAATTGACCAGTGACTGCGAATGGCCGGATGGCCTCGGACTGCGCGCGATCGGTGCCCATATAGGACTGCGGAACAAGGCCGACGAGAACGAAACGCTTGCCGTATTTGTTCGGCTCGGACCAGCGATACGGCCATGCATTGTGGCAACTCGCGCAGTGCTCCATAAACAGTGCCTTGCCGGTCTTGGCCTTTTCGCGGTCAATCTTTCCAAACACGTCCTCCGGCCAGCTTGGCGGCGCCAGTCGTTCCAACTGTTTTTCAACGCGTTGAAGCTCTGGAATGGCCGCATTAGAATCGTACAGCCCTTCGGCGGGAGTTTTGGCGTGCAGGTTGATGGGCATGAAGACGCCCATCGTCTCGCCCAGGTTTCGGTCCAGCGGGCTTTGAATATACGCCGCCCACTGTGTCCACAATCCATGCGGAGAGTTCCACAGGAACGGCGGCTTAACAGGCGCGATAGCCGTTGACGTGTTCTCGGGGATGCCAGGCAGAATGGCGGTCAGCCTGTTGTTGATCAGGCTGCGGGCATCAATTCGCGCCGGCCCCCAGGGCGAGGGGCTTGCAGAGCTTATTGTCGCGTATTGGTGTATCGCCGGGGCCTGATGTTCGAAGCGCTCGCGCAACTTGGCCTTAGCTTCGGGCCCTGCCGCTCCAAGCCGCGTCGCGAGCCGGTCGAATTTCGCCGCATCAGTCAGAGTCTCGCGTGTCGCTGCGTTGAGAGCCTGTATATAGGCTTGTATATCAAACGTGTTTGCAGACCCGCCGTCGATGCGAACGCGCTTGCCCTTGTAGTTCAGTTGCGTTTCGTGGCAGGCCGCGCACGTCGGGCCTGCATAGTCGCCTGCCGGCCAGTCCCCGATCGCAGTCGCGAGAGTCGTCTTGCTCATACCGATCGGTAGACCGTCCGGATTTATCCAGTTGGGTGCTCCGGGAATCAGGCCGTAGCGGACGCTGTTGGCGTCCGACCGGAATAGCTCCTGGCCGTTGGCAATTTCCAGATTCAAAAAGATGTCATAAGAGAGGATGGCCGAACCCTGCGAGAAGTTATAGTACCACTCGCGATCGTTCTGCGACCAACCCTGGTTGAGATAGATCACCGACTGATCCGGGGACGTTTGGGCCGCAGTTGGTGCAGGAAGTAAAACGCTCCCGGCACACGACAACGAGATCGCTAATGCAAGCGAAACAAACACTGCCGGATCGCGATTGCTTCGGAACATACTCGGTTCTCCTAAGGCTCGATCGCAGGGTTGTTTTAGCCCTGTGTCAGATCGTCTTCAACGCGCGGCTGTTTGATTTAGATCAAGACAACGATTGTGACGTGTTGGTGCCGCTTGCTAAGCGTCGCTCAACGATGTCCTAGTTGGGTTAAAGGCGGCGTTTAGAAAGTCGGCCAGTCACTTCCGGTCCACCCCGATAATCGGACGTCATCGGCGTCGGCCATCGCTTCGGGGAGCTGGACAAATTTTATCAAACCCCCTGTCGATCCGACGGCTTCCCGTTCGTCGTCTCCCATAGCGAGCCAGTTTTGCGGGCGATCACCGCCGCAACTCGCCCCAACGGGAGTTTCCTCATGCGGATCATGTACATCGTCACGTCCTCGCAGCCCGACAGGGGGCCGACCCCGGCCTTGATGGAGGCAATGGGCAAGCTCGCCGACCGGGAAATCAAGGCCGGGCGGATGCTCGACAGCGGCGGGTTGATGCCGATCGCCGTGGCCGGCGCACAGGTCAGGATAACGGACGGCAAGCTCGGCGTGATCGACGGGCCGTTCGTCGAGACCAAGGAACTGATCGGCGGTTACGCCATCTTCGAACACCGGGACATGGAAGAGGCGATGGCGGGCGCAAGGGAGTTCATGCAGCTCCACCTCGATCACATGCCGGGCTGGGACGGCACCTGCGAGGTTCGCGTAATGGCGACACCGGGCGTGGATGGTGCCTGCGATGTCGGCGTGCGTGCCCACGCATGATGCTAACGATCGGCGGACATCGTCGGCGGCGATGATTGCCGCCGACGTCAATCGCACCATTCTGGCGGTCTGGCGCATCGAACAGCCGCGCCTGATCACGGGCCTGTCCCGGATGCTGCGCGATGTGACGCTGGCCGAGGACCTGACGCAGGAAGCGCTGGTGGCGGCGCTCGAACATTGGCCTGTCACCGGCGTGCCGGACAAGCCCGGCGCGTGGCTGATGGCGACCGCCAAACGCCGCGCGCTCGACGATCTGCGCCGCCGCCGCATGCTCGCGCGCAAGCACGAGATGCTGACGCGCGAGCAGGAGCAGGAGCAACAGGCGATGCCCGATCCGGACGCCGCCCTCGATGACGATATCGGCGACGAGCTGCTGCGGCTGATTTTCACCGCCTGTCATCCGAAACTGTCGCGCGAAGCCCGCGCGGCGCTGGCGCTCAGGATGATCTGCGGCTTGACCACGGAAGAGATCGCGCGCGCCTTCCTGCAGCCGGAGGCGACGATTGCCCAGCGTATCGTGCGCGCCAAGCGCACGCTGTCGGAATCCGGGCTTACTTACGAAACCCCGCGCGGCGCGGAGGTTTCGGAGCGGCTCGCTTCGGTGCTGGAGGTCGTCTATCTCATCTTCAATGAAGGTTATGCGGCAGCGCGTGGCGACGAATGGCTACGGCCGCAGCTCTGCAACGACGCGCTGCGCATGGGCCGGGTGCTGACGCTGGTGGCGCCGCAGGAGGCCGAAGCCCACGGCCTGCTGGCGCTGATGGAGCTGAACGCGTCGCGCATCGCGGCGCGCACGGATGCAGCCGGCGATCCGATCCTGCTGATGGACCAGAACCGCGCGCGGTGGGACCGGCTTCAGATCCGCCGCGGGTTGCTGGCATTGGCGCGGGCGCACGGCCTCGGCGGCGGGCAGGGTTTCTACACGCTGCAAGCGGCGATCGTCGCCTGTCACGCCAGCGCCGGGACGCCTGCCGACACCGACTGGCCGCGCATCGCGAAACTCTATGCCGAACTTGCCGCACTGGTGCGTTCGCCCGTCATCGAGCTCAACCGCGCCGTGGCAGTCGGTATGGCCGAGGGACCGGCGGCCGCGCTTGTCATTGTCGATCAGTTGGCTCACGAGCCTGCGCTAAAAAACTATCATCTGCTGGGCAGTGTCCGCGGCGATCTGCTCTACAAGCTCGGCCGCTTTGCCGAAGCGCGCGCAGCATTCGAGGTTGCCGTGAAGCTCGCCGGCAACAAGCGCGAGCGGGAATTGATGATGCGGCGCGCAGATGAAGCACGCGATGCAGCTCGCAATCGTTCGCTGATTTCTGAATGAGCGAGGAATCTCGCGCACGCTAGAATTGCCGAATCCGCTGCAAATAAAGCCCTCTCGCTGCTCGTAGTACTACGGGCTTCGGAGTTCTGATTCCGAACACAGTGATTAACCAATCAGCACTATCGTCACTGCGACTCATTGTTTGATTTTTGGATTCGCCTTTCGGTCACGCGGTTCGGCGGCCCTTGGCGCTAGTTTCGAGGACGCGGCATGCCGGGACTTTTCCCTCGTCGATCAAACCTGTTCGGGACCGTCGTGGTTGCCGCCAGCATCGGGGCCATCAGCTTCGCCAGCATCGGCCTCGGCGCCGTCGTTGTCGGCGAGACGCGCCGCATCGATCTCGGCTCGAAGGCTGCGCCCGGGATCGATTCGATCAAGTCGCAATACAAGCGGCCGGCAACGATCCCGTTCCCGAAGGAAAATCCCTACACGCCGGAAAAGGCTGCGCTCGGCAAGAAGCTGTATTTCGATACCCGACTCTCGGTCTCGATGGCGCAATCCTGCGCGAGTTGTCACAGCCCGGGCTTCGGTTGGGGCGATGGTCTTGCCGTCGGTGTCGGTCACGGCATGGCCAAGCTCGGTCGTCACTCGCCGACCATCGTCAACGCCGCGTGGGGCGCCATCTTCATGTGGGACGGCAGGCTCGCCACCCTTGAAGAGCAGGCGCTCGGCCCGATCGAGGCCGCCGGCGAAATGAACATGCCGCTCAATCAGTTGATGGATCGGCTCGGGTCGATCAGCGAGTACAAGCCGCTGTTCGCCGCCGCCTTTCCCAGTGAGGGCATGAGCGCCAAGACGCTCGCCAAGGCGATCGCCACCTATGAACGCACCGTCGTCTCCGAACGAGCGCCGTTCGACGCCTGGATCGAAGGCAACGAGAAGGCGATCTCCGAAGAGGCCAAGCGCGGCTTCGCCGTCTTCAACGGCAAGGCAATGTGCTCGGCGTGTCATGAAGGCTGGAACTTCACCAACGACGGCTTCCAGGACATCGGCCTGCCGAGCAAGGATATCGGCCGCGGCGAGTTCGTGCCCGGCGTGGTCAAGATGCAGCATGCCTTCAAGACGCCGGGCCTGCGCGAGATCGAGCGCCGCAGCCCCTACATGCACGACGGATCGCTCGACACGCTGGAAGCCGTGGTCGAGCATTACGACCATGGCGGCGTCGACCGTCCCAGCCGCTCCGACCTGATGAAACCGCTGGGCCTCTCCGCTCAGGAAAAGGCCGATCTGGTCGCCTTCATGAAGACGCTCACCAGTAACCTCAGTCCGACCGCCGTGCCGGTCCTGCCCCGCTGATCTCAACCACTCCGTTCCAGGGAAAATTCCATGCACAAGACTATCGCCTTCGCTCTCGTCGTCCTCACCGGCTTTTCGGCTGGCGCGCTCGCCGCCAACCAGATGGTCTACCAGAAGGGAAGGGTGTTCTCTTCCGAGAACGTCTCCATCAAGAAGGGTGACGCGCTGACCTTCGTCAACGACGACAGCATTCCCCACAACCTGATGTCGGCCACCAAGGGCAGCGAATTCAACCTCGGCTCGCAGGCGCCCGGCACGTCGACGGACGTCACCTTCAAGGAAGCCGGCGACATTCAGGTGATCTGCGCGATCCATCCGCGGATGAAGATGATGGTGAAGGTTACGGACTAATCGCGCCAACGCCGCGCCGGAGATTTCTGATGTCGATCCGCTACAAGATTTTCGGCGCCTTCAGCGTTGTCATCCTGCTCGCCTGCGGGCTCGCATTCTACGGCATCCAGGGTATCTCCACCGCGGGCGACCTGGTGGTGCGGCTTTATGACGGCCCGCTGATGGGGATCAATCACGCGCGCTCGGCGCATGCAGGGCTGAACGAGGCGCGTCTCATCATGCAGCGCAGCCTGACCGAGGGGACGACGAGCGAAGCCGTGGCCCGCTACGAAAAGCTGGTTCGCAACATTTCCGAAGATCTCAACGTGGTCCGGGACCGGGTCCACAGCGCAAACGCCAAGGCTGCCCGCGAGAAGGCCGAAGCCAGCCTCCGCGGCTGGTCGAATGCCGGATTGAAAATCCTCAAGCCGGCGCCCGGCGGTCTGACCGAGATCCCCACGATCTTCGCGCTGACGCAGCAGGGTGACGAGGCTGTTGCGGCACTCGACGATCTCGTGGAACTGGTGGCGGCCTATGGCTTCGACTATCGGACCGAGGCGGAGGCGTCGGTCACCGCCGCACGCAGCGCCATGTTAGGCATCGCTGTGGGGACCGCGCTGGTCGGATTCTTGATCGCCATGGCCTTTGCCTATTCGCTCAGCAAGCCGATCTCGGCCGCGGTGCGCGTTGCCGAACGCGTGGCGGCCGGCAATTTCGCCGACGATATCGCGGTCCGGCGACGGGACGAACTGGGCCGGCTTCTCAAATCGCTTGCCGTGATGCAGGCGAGCCTGAAGGCCCGCGCCGATCAGGACCTGGCGCTGATGTCCTCCAAGGACGAGACGCATGCGCAACAGGTCAACCGGCGTCAGCGCATCGAGGCCGAGATAGAAGCCTTCCGTTCCACCTTCACCGCGGCGCTCGCCAACACCGACCGGATGACGGGCGAGTTGACGAACACCGCGCAAACCCTTTCCTCAATCGCGCACGCCGCGGGCAAGCAGTCGGTCGAGACGGCCTCCACCGCCGGCCAGACTTCGGCCAACGTTCAGACGGTAGCAAGCGCCGCGAGCCAGCTCGGCGATTCCGTGCAGGCGATCAAGACGCAGGTCAATGACGCTACCATGATCGTGCAGCGCGCCTCCGGCATGGCCGGGACGGCCAACGATACGATCCGGGCGCTGGCCAGCTCCACGCAACATATCGATGAGGTCGTGGGCTTCATCCGCAACATCGCCGGCCAGACCAACCTGCTGGCGCTCAACGCTACGATCGAGGCGGCACGCGCCGGCGAGGCTGGCCGCGGATTTGCGGTGGTCGCCTCGGAAGTCAAGGCGCTCGCCACCCAGACCGCGAAGGCGACCGAGGATATCTCCTCGCAGATCGCCGAGGTGCAATCGGCGACCAAGCAGGCGGTCGACAATGTCGGCGCCATTGCGTCGATCATGGACGAGATCGATCGCTTCACCGCGGCGATCGCCGATGCCGTCAGCCAGCAGAATGCAGCGACGAACGAAATATCGCGGAGCATCGGGCAC
Organism: Bradyrhizobium jicamae; assembly: GCF_001440395.1. Taxonomy (GTDB): domain Bacteria; phylum Pseudomonadota; class Alphaproteobacteria; order Rhizobiales; family Xanthobacteraceae; genus Bradyrhizobium; species Bradyrhizobium jicamae. The sequence continues at coordinate 32,249 of NZ_LLXZ01000197.1, forward strand.
GCCGCCGCCGGAACGGAAAGCGTTGCCCGAAGCATTGCCGGAACGGCCACCGCGACCGAGAACACCAATCGTTCCGCCGATCTGGTGCTGGCGACCGCGCGCGACCTCTCGGTTCAGGCAACCGATCTGCGCGCGTCCGTCGATCGCTTCCTCTCGAACGTCGCCGCGTAACGCCGGTCCGGCGTCCGCCCAACGTCAGATGAAGCGGAACTGCGAACGCTCGCGTTTGGCGAGTTTCGGGATAGCCTGCCCGAGGATGATGTTCTTGAAGTGATCGGTCTCTTGATGCTCGGCGAAGGCCGCTTCACCGGCGAACACTTCGTAGAAGAAGAATTCTCGCGGCTTTGCGATGTTCTGATGAATCTGGAACTCCCTGACGCCGGGCTCGCGCTGCGCCTGCGGCAGGAAATCCTTGAGAAGCCCGGCGACGACAGCTTCCTCGCCCGAATTGACTTCCCAGAATGCGGTGACGACCAGCTTCTGGTTTGCGTTGTTGGTGGTGGTCATGGCGTTCTCCTGTGAAACGGCCGGCTCTGAGCCGGCGAGCCAGCTCAGCATGGCCGATTTCGCGACAAGAATGCTTCGACATCAGACGAACTATGGTATCCATGTCGAGGCTGGAACCTGTCGGCTGATGCGCGCGTTGCTCCGGCGATTATTGGAGATCCGCATGGCGAAAAAGACCGTGCTCGCGATCGGCATCGAGCCTTCCTTCGTCGACTTCAGCGCCTTCCCCGGGCTCACGGCCGAACTGGTGATGAGCTACATCGCGGCGCAGATCGAGCGGCTTCGCGCGACGGGGTTTGAGGCCGATAGCTGCCTGATCGATCTCGGCGATACCGCCGAAGCCGTCGTGGCGGCGGCGCTGGGCGCCAAACACTACGACTGCGTGGTGATCGGCGCCGGCCTGCGCGAGCCGCGGGAGCGGCTGCATTTGTTCGAGCGGATCATCAATCTGGTTCACCTTGCCGCGCCGCAAAGCAGGATCTGCTTCAACACCACGCCGGCCGACACGACGGACGCCGTGCAGCGGTGGATCGCGCCGTGAGCGCGGCAGCGCTCAAGTCGTGCGGAAGGAGCCGGGCAGGCCCGTTTCACGCAACTGGAAGCGATCCGCGCTGACGGACGATCCTCCATATCCAGCCTAGGGCGGCAAGCGCGAGCCCGGCATACGTTGCCCATGCCTGCGGCTCTCCCATGGTCTGCAAAGTCAGGCCGCTCAGGAGGCACCAGAGCACGGGGATCGGCAGCAGCCATGGCACAAGCCTGCCGCGGGCGAGGAGCAGAACGCCGAGCGTCCCAATCACCGTAGGATCCGGCGCGATGCCGAAGACTTCCGACGAGGCCCAGCCGCGTCCCTGCAGCGGGGCAAGCAGCGGCTGTCCGAGAAGTGCGAAGCCTAGGATGAGATATGCAATCCAATCGCCAGGCCGGCGTTTCTCGAAGGCGAGGGCGCCAGACAGGGCTGCGATGAGAAGCAACGTGCCTTCAACGAAAAAAGCCGGCGCGATATAGGCGGCAACCCAGTTGATGGTGGTGTAGCGGTTCCACAGGAAGGACCAGCCGACGAAAATCCAAAGCATTGCGAGGATAGATGCGACCCAGCGCGCCGAGCTTCCCGGCCGCCACGCGATGAGCAGGAGGATGATAAGGCCGGCGTCGAACGTCACGAAGTGTAGAGGCCAGAGCGCCGCATTGTGCAATTCGAACATGCGCCAGTAGACGCGCGGCGAGAACAGCAGGAAATCCTCCGCCCGATAGGTCCACCATTCCGACATCAAAGCGCCTTCACGTGAGCGGCGATGCGCTGCCGCATGGCGGTATCAGGCATCGGTCCAGCCGCGGCCGAGAGGTTTTCACGCACATGGTCGACGCGCGTGGTCGCCGGAATGGCGACGGTGACGGCGGGGTGCGCGAGGATGAATTTCAGCATGAGCTCCGCCCAGCTCGATGCGCCGAGTTCGGCCGCCCATTCGGGCAGCGGCTTGTTCTTGAGCCGCTCGGTCAGCGCGCCCTGCCGGAATGGGCGGTTGACGATCACAGCTATGCCGCGCTCCGACGCCAGCGGCAGCAGCCGCGCCTCCGCCTCGCGGTCGACGACATTGTAGGAGAACTGCACGAAATCGATCGGCTCGCTCCGCATGATCTGCTCGATCAGATCATGGCGGCGGCCTTCGGACGTGGTGATACCGACATAGCGCACCGTGCCGGACGCCTTCATCTGGAATAGCGTCTGCAGATGCGGCTTCCAGGTAAGCAGATTGTGAACCTGAACCAGATCGAATTTCGGCACGCCCCAGTAGCGTCGCGATTGCTCGATCTGGGTCGGGCCTGCCGCTGCCGAGGACGTCCAGACCTTGTCGGCCGAGAACAGCGCTTGAGGTCGCCCGAGCTTTTGCAGGCCGTAGCCGACCACCGGTTGCGACGAGCCATACATCGGGGAGGAGTCGATCATGCGGCCGCCCGCCTCGAAGAAGGCGGCCATGACACCGGCGCATTCGTTCCGGAGCGCCGGATCGTCGCCGACGTTGAAGGTGATCCAGGTCCCCAGCCCGACGATCGGAATCTCCTCGCGACTTGAGGGTATCGGACGGCGGATGAGCCGGCCTTGCTGGGCATGCAGCGAGATTGGCAGGAGTGTCGCGGCGGCGGTCGCTGCCAGGGAGGCCTGCACGAACGTTCGGCGGGTCGTCCGCATCCTATGCTCCATTATCGCGGCGGGGAAACTCCCGCGCAAAAGGCGCTGAGTAACGGAACGCCGCCGCCAGCTTTGCAATACAGGATTGCAGATCAAGGCACTGGATCAAGTATGTAGTCGCGCACCGCGCTCAATCCAGGATCGACCGCTGACGTCGCGGGATGAACCGCAGTCTTTCAAACCTGCGCGAGCCGTCGCGCCTATTCGTCTTCGTCGGGCTCTCTGACGACCGGCGGCTCGTCGTCCGGCTCGTCGTCGTTGTCTTCGTCCTCGTCATCATCATCGTCATCGTTGGGGACACGCGGCGGCATCGCGCCGATGATGGTGACGAGTCTCCACTCGGCCCCGGAATGGTTCTCAGGGATGCGCTGGGTCATGGTCGGCTCCCTTCCAAGTTTCGCGACATCATGCGCGCGGATGTCATGGCGCAAGCGGCCATTGAACCGGATTTGAGGCTCGCGCTTCGCATGGCCTCAATGCGCACTGAAGGTGAGGCCGGCGCGTTCCTTCAGTCGCTTGCGCAACGCCGGACCCATCAGCGCGCCCGGCGTCCAGGCGCCGCCCTCGCCCTGCACGTCGCGCACGAGGCAGAGAGCGCTCTCGGTGATCATCTTGCTGGTCGAGCCGTAGCCTGGATCGCGGTCGCCCGTGACTACCGCCTCAACCCGTCCGCCGTCCGGCAGTTCCCCCACAAAGAGGATGTCGTAAAAACCCTTCTCGCGCACTTCCCGAGTCGGGCCTGCGCCAGATTTGAGACCGCCGGTCCCGAACATGGAAACCAGCGTGGCGAACGCCTCCGTCGTCACGCCGGCGACTTCCCCGAGTCCTGGCGCGACCATCATCTCGTCATAAACGAAGTCCGTGCCGTAGGGATGACCCAGCAGGAAATTGGTGCGGTGCACGTTCTTGGTGTTGACCGGCGCCATTGGAAACGGCACGAGCAACGCGTTCAGGCTCGGGTCGTATTCGGGGATGAGGCCCGACGGCTGAGACGGCCCGGTGAAGCCCGGCGTCAATGCGAAGGGATCGGCCAGCAACCGGATCAGGGCCGGGTCGCGCGCGGCGGCGGCCAATGTCGCTTGGGCGCTCGCCGCGGTGCCGCCGGACATCCCGCCTTTGACCTTGCGCAGCCGAGCCTTCACCCGCCGCGCCGGGCGTCCGAACTTCTCGCGGGCCTTCTCCTGCAACGTGAGCACGCCGAGATCGAACGGGATGGAATCGAAGCCGCACGAGAACACGATGCGCGCGCCGGTCCGTTTCGCTTCGTCGTGATAGGCGTCGATCATGCGCCGCATCCAGGCTGGTTCGCCGCACAAATCGACATAGCCGGTGCCGGTGGCCGCGCAGGCCGCCACAAGCTCGGGACCGTAGCGCTGATAAGGCCCGACCGTCGTGATGATCACGGCTGCACGCTCGCACATCGACCGCAGGCTGGCCGGCTCGGAGGAGTCCGCCTTCACCAAAGGCAGATCATCCGGTGCCCCGATGTCGGCCCGCACCTTCTCCAGCTTGTCGGTCGAGCGTCCAGCGATCGCCCAGGACGGAGCATCATCGCCGCGATAGGACGTCGCCAGATATTCGGCGATCAGGCGGCCGGTGTAGCCAGTCGCACCATAGACGATGAGGTCGAGCTCCCGCTTCACGACGTTGTCCTCCATCGCGTTTGATGGAGGATACCACAGTTCCCGTCTTTAGGGCGCGATGTCCGGTTGGTGGGAGAGGACCGCGCGAGGCAAGTCCAGTCTACCCCTGGACTGCGAGCACCCGGGGGCGTCTTCGAGTTCCGTCGGTTGGGGGGCATCCGGAAATACAAGGCATCCCAATTTCAGCCGCAGGTCAATTCCGCTAGACTTCTGCGGCGAACGGGGTGTGAACGCGACCTTGAAAGCCCGCGGTTCTAACCCGGCGGCTCAGAGCCGACACTCGTTTGATTGCGAATCATGGCGTCAGCGATGCGGCTCGCAGCGTGCAGGCGACCAATGACCCGGACAACTTCTTCCGCATTATCCAGAATATCGCTCCGGCGAGGGAGTAGAGCATCATGGAGGTGCAGATGGCTGATCAATGGCTATTCAAGAGCGAGACTTATGATAACTGCAATTGCGCCATGAACTGTGGTTGCCAGTTCAACCTGCCGAGTACTCACGGCTATTGCCAGTCGGCCTTCGTCGGCACCATCGTTGAAGGCCATTTCAACGATACGCCGCTCTCAGGCTTGAACTGGGCGGCGCTGTACAAATGGCCTGGCGAAATCAAGGACGGCGGCGGCCGGCGCCAGATCGTTGTCGACGAGCGTGCAGATGAAGCTCAACGGATCGCGCTTGAAACGATCGTGTCAGGCAAGGCATGCGAACCCTTGAGCAATCTTTTCGCAGTGTTCGCGTCCACATGCTCGGAATTTTGCAAGACGTTGTTCCTGCCGATTGATCTTGATGTGGACCTGGAACGCAGAGCCGCGAGGGTAGAGATACCCGGCGTCATGCGGAGCATCGGCAGGCCGAAGATCAACGAGTTCACCGGGCAACCATTCCACATTGCGCTGGCGCGTCCCAGTGGAAGTTTCGAGTTCACCTACGCAGAAATCGGGCTGGGTACCACGTTGGTCACAGGTGACATGGACATGGCGTATGAAGATTCATGGGCGCATTTTTGTGTTCACCACTTCGATCAGGATGGCCTGGTCAGGCAAAGATCAAGGCTAACGGCATGGCTTGGCGCATGACCCGGCGTTCCCGTGCACGGCACCCATCAGTCGGTTGGCCGTGCCGATGGCTCAGAACGACCCCGTCACCGAGCCGAGTGCGATGACGGCGGCGAGGGCGACGAGTGGGCCGACGATGCCGGCCATGACGATATCGCGATAGCTGTCCCGGTGCGTCGATCCGCAGACGGCGAGCAGCGTGACGATCGCGCCGTTATGCGGCAGGGTGTCGAGTGTACCCGAACTGATCACCGCCACGCGATGCAGCAGCGCGGGATCGAGCCCGATCTCCGCCGCGCGCGCCAAATACGTTCCCCCAAGTGCGTCGAGCGCAATGGTCAGCCCGCCCGATGCCGAGCCGGTGAGCGCGGCGAGCACATTGGTCGCCACCGCGAGCGAGACCAGCGGTCCGCCGCCGATGCCGAGCACGGCGTCGCGCACGACATCGAAGGCGGGCATCGCCGCCACCACGGCACCGAAGCCGACCAGACTGGCAACGCTCACAGCCGGCAGTACGGCGGCGTTGGCGCCGGCGTCCATGGTTGAACGCAGGGACGGCAATCGCCGATGGTTGACGGCGAGGACCGCCGCGATCGCACAGGCGAGGGCTGTGATCACAGCCCATACGCCGCCGACGGCTGCGAGCGACGTTCCGCCCCAGCGCGCGTCGGCGAGGAAGCTTGTGTCGAGCGCCGGCAGGATGAACAACGACATCGCGAGATTGACGACGATCACCACGACAAGCGGCAGTCCTGCGAGCACAGCCGACGGCGGCGCGTCGGTTGCTGCACCATGTAGGATCTCCGCCGGATCGAACTCGCGCGCGGTGGTGGCGCGTTCGCGCAGCTTTTCGTCGGAGGCAAGATGTGCGGAAGGCATCGGCACGCCATCGCCAAAGCCTTCGCCGCTGTTTCTTGCGTTGGCCTGTTCGCGGTTGAGCCACCACAGGCCGAACCCGAGCATGATCAACGATGCCAGAATGCCAAGGCCGGGCGCGGCAAATGGCGTGGTGCCGAAGAACGGCATCGGGATCGCGTTCTGGATCGACGGTGTGCCGGGTAGCGCCGACATGGTGAAGGTGGAGGTGCCGAGGGCGATCGCCGCCGGCATCAGCCGCCGCGGGATGCCGGCGTTGCGAAACAGCTCGTGCGCCATCGGCGCGAGCACGAAGAAGGCGACGAACAGGCTGACGCCGCCATAGGTGACAAGCGCTCCGGCGAGAACCACCGCGAGCACAGCCCGCCGCGTGCCCAGCCGCTGCGTCATGAAGTTCGCGATCGCGACAACCGAACCGCTGTCTTCCATCAGCTTGCCGAACAGGGCGCCGAGCAGAAACAGCGGAAAGAACTGGGCCAGAAAACCGGCAGCGCTGACCATGAAGGTCTGGGTCCAGTGGGCCAGCAGCGGTTCGCGGGAAAACAGCGCGGCAACCAGCGCGGCAAGCGGCGCGAGCAGCAGCACGCTCCAGCCCCGATACGCGAACAGCATCAGAAGCCCGAGACCGATCAGGATGCCGAGAAGGCCCAACAGAGTCATCGCTCCTAGCACTCCGCCAGCAGTACATCGAGATCGGCGGTGGAGCGCCGGCCGAGGTCGCCACCGTGTGCCTTGAGGAAGGCGTCGGCGCTCTTGCGGCCCTCTTCCCTGAGCAGCGAAACGAACTCCCATTCCGCGTTGAGTTTGGACGATGCGCCGAATTGCGCGAGCGTGTCGGTCATGATCCGGTGCGTGCGCATTCCGGCCCAGCGCGCGCCCTCGCCGTGTCCGGGGTCCGCCACCTGGCGCAGCAGCGCCATCATGCGCAATTCCTTCATCAGTGGCGAGTTGAAGGAGATTTCGTTGAGGCGGTTGAGGATCTCGTTTGCCGTGCGCGGCGGCTCCTGTCGTTCGCGCGGATTGATCTGCACCAGAATGGTGTCACACGCGTCGCTTTCGCGCACCAGCGGCGTCAGCGTCGGATTGCCGGCATAGCCGCCATCCCAGAACGGTTCGCCGTCGATCTCGATCGCGTGGAACATGGTCGGCAGGCAGGCCGAGGCCAGCAGCACGTCGGCGGTGATCTCCTTGTTGCGGAAGATGCGGCCGCGGCCGGTGCGCACACTGGTGGCGGTGACGAACAGCCTGATCGGCGCGCGGGCGAGCCGGTCGAAATCGATGCTCTCGGCGAGGATGGCGCGCAGCGGGTTGAGGCCGAGCGGGTTGAGATCGTAGGGCGAAACCACGCGGGCCATCAGGTCCATGGCGACATAGGCGGGCGAGGTGTCCAGCGTCCAGCGGCCCATCATCCGGTCGAGCGGCGAGCGCTGCAGCGGGCTGAACGCCGCAGCCTGCGACACGCGCCGCCAATAGGCCGCGAGCGCCGCCCGCGCGCCTTCGGCTCCGCCTTGCGTCCATCCGTCGGCCACCAGGGCTGCATTCATCGCGCCCGCCGACGTGCCGGAGATCGCCTCGATCCGCAGCCACGGCTCCTCGGTCAGCCGATCGAGCACGCCCCAGGTGAACGCGCCATGGGAGCCGCCACCCTGCAACGCGAGGTCGATCAGGACGGGTTCGCGCGCTGTTTCGTTCATCGTCACCCTCGTTGGCCGGAGATGAAGCGACACTCAATTCAGGACGTTCCGAAACCACCTCTCGACTCTGCGTAGGATCGACGCAGCAGCGCGAACAGGCTGCCGCCTGTCGCTGCGCCCAGCAGGTAGGCGACGGCGGCCAGCAGCGCGAGCGGTACCCGGGCATTCAAGCCGAGGAACGACATGGTGACGATCTCGAAGTTCTGCAGCGCGAAGATGACGGTCGCGGCGACGAACAGAATGATGACGGCGAGGTAGATCCAGCGCATGGGCGCCTCCCTTTCGTCGATCAAGGGACTGCGCCGCGCGCAGTCCGCCAACTATAGCTCAGCGAGCGCGGTGCAAGCCGAAGCCGAGCCCGATATAGCTAGCGCCGGCCATGATGAGATCGATGCCGAGGAACAAGCCGAGGATATACAGGCTCGACACCGGCCAGCGCGCCAGGATCAGCAGGCCGAGCAGAAGCGTGATCACACCTGATAGCACCACCCAGATCCAGGGCGTTTCCCGTTTCATGCTGAAGGCCAGCACGATTCGCATGATGCCCGAGACCACCAGCGATGCGCCGAGAATCAGCGTCAGCAGCACCGCGGCGAGCAGCGGATTCTGGAACGTGACGAAGCCGCCGATGATATAGAGCACGCCGAGCAGGACCCAGAGCAGGAATTTGCCCCAGCTCTTGATCTGGAAGGCGCTAATCACCTCGGCGACGCCGGCGACGATCATCATGATGCCGACGACGAAGACGCTCACGACAGTGGCCATAGCGACACTGCCAAGCGCGATAAACCCGGCGATCAGATAGACGACGCCGAGCGCGACGATCCAGCCCCATTTGGCGCGGAGCGGCGCCGTATCCAAAGCGGCTGTATTCACGGTGTCTGAAGTGCTGGTCATGACGGTCCTCCGAAAACGAAAACCTATCCGACGTCAGTTTTGCCGGTCTCTCGACCGCGACAGCGTCGCGGCGCGGGATGCTCGACACCTGCATATTAGCGCAACTGCGCGTTGCGATCACCCCGATTTCGGCACTTTCGGCCGCGATTTCGTCGTGCAGCCTTGCCGCGGCATGATGCTGGTCGTCCCGTTGTGAGACGATTGTTGAGCGGTAGCGATCCGCCAGATCAGCGTCGATGCCAGTGCGTGAGAGTGTCAGGTTGGCGTGCGTGCTTCTGCCGCTTTGTATCCGGGCACGGGCTTGGCCCTTGCCACCCTTCGGCAGTCACTCGGGCATCTTGATCCCCGCGTCCTTCACGACCTTGCTCCAGTGCGCGATCTGCGACTTGATATGCGCGCCGAACTCGCCGGGTGTGCCGCCGGCGGGCTCCGCCGCGATCTTCGCGAACGTCTCGCGCACGTTCGCCTTCGCCAGGACCTTGTTGATTGCCTCGTTCAGCGTGCCGATGATGGCGTCCGGTGTGCCGCTCTTCACCACGAAACCGATCCAGTCCTCGATAACGAGCTCCGGGAATCCCTCCTCGGCGACGGTGGGAACGTCCTTCAGGGCTGCCATGCGCGTTGGCGCCGTGACGGCGAGCGCCCGGAGCTTGCCGGAGGCGATCAGGTCGAGAACAGGCAGAGGCGTGACGAACTGATAGTGGTTGGTGCCGTTGATGAGATCCCCGATCGCCTGCGGCAGGGCCCGGTAGGGGATGTGGGTCACGCGCACCCCGGTCTGAAGCCTGAACTGTTCGCCTGCGAGATGGGCTGGCGTGCCCATCCCGCCGGATGAGAACGTAAGCTTGTCGGGCTGGCTCTTCAGCAGGGCGACAAGCTCTTTCATCGACTTGGCGGATACTGACGGATTGGCAACCAGGACGTGATGCGCGGTCATGACCTTGATGACCGGTGCAAAATCGGTGTCATGACGAAAAGCTATGTTCGACAGGAGTGCGGGAGCTGCCGAGGCGCCCAATGTGAAGGCCAGGATGGTATGTCCATCCGCCGGTTGCTTGAGGACCTCGGCGGCTGCAAGCGTCCCTATGGCCCCAGGCCTGTTCTCGACGACAATCCGCCAGCCTTCGCTCTGCCCAAGCTCGTTCGCCACGATGCGCGTGATGATGTCCGGCGGCGCGCCAGCGCCGCCTCCGACGACGATACGGATCATGTTGGACGGGTAGGATTGCGCGACCGCCGGTTGGGCCAGTGCTCCCAGGCTCACTGCCAGCAGGAGGCGTCCCCACGAACGCATTCCACGAAATGTTGGCGCTGCCATTCTCACCCTCCTCGCGGATGCGCAGCATGGTGCTGCCTCGGATGTTCGGCGCGCGAAGGATCGGACGCTGTTGTGCAAGAAACCACAGAAATCGGAGACGATTCCGGAGAGCGGAACGTTGCATTCCGGAGACCGGAACGCTGGACTCTGCGGAACTGGACGTGAAGAATGCCGGGCTCGACGAGAACAGGAACCGGCCATGCCGAGGGTCGAAACGATCAGAGGGCTGGAGCGAGGACTGCAAGTCCTCAAATTCCTGCACGCCGAGCCGATTTCGTCGCTGCACGAGATCCACGCTGCAACGGCAATCTCCAAGCCCAGCCTGCTGCGCATTCTCAACACCCTGGAGCGGGCAGGCATGGTCGCGCGGCGTCTGGCCGACGGCCGTTATCGGCTCAGCGTCTTCACGGATGTGGTGCGAAAGCGGGACCGGCACGACCGCGTCGCCGAAGCCGCGGCACCCATTCTGGCCCGGCTGTGCAAGAAGGTTAAATGGCCGTCCGATCTGTTCGTGCCGGCCGGCGACTGCATGGAAAGACGTGAGACGAGTTTTCCGCACAGTCCGTTCGTGCTCTCGGGGCTGGACACCCGGGTTGGTGGCCGGGTGGGGTGGCTGATGACGGGCGTCGGCCGCGCTTACCTCGCGTGGTGTCCGGAGAAGGAACGCGAGGCAATTCTGCGCACACTTCGGAAATCCAAACACCCGGAGGATTGGCTCGCCCGCGATCCGAGGAAGCTCGAGCGAATTCTCGGTGAAGTGCGGCACCGGGGCTACGCCACGCGTGACCCAAACTATGTGGCGGGTCAATACGGCGGAATCCCGGTTGACGACGCGGCGGCCGCAATTGCCGTGGCGCTGTTCGATGGTCGGCGTGCTTATGGCTCGATCAATTTTCGCTGGATCAGGACGGCCTTCACGGTAGAGGACTTCGCCGCCCGGCACCTTGCCGATCTGCAGGACGCCGCACGCGAGATCGTGGGCTCCCTGAGGAGGCCGGCAAGGTAGGCGTAGCCATCCCCAACGTCTATCGTTGATGGCGAGTCGGCTTGGGATTCTTGGGCGAGCTAATGGACATCGCCGAACCTATGATGTCGTAGATGGAGCCAAAAGCAGACGTTCACGTTGATAGCGATCTCGCGACAGCTCTCGCATGGTCAATAAATAGCTTGGCCAGCGGACCCGGTGTGCGATTCTTCAAGGTAAGTATAGCGATTGCATATTCCGTAGCTGGCATCTTAACCGGCATTATCTTCAATCCCACGCGTCGAGAACTGTACCGGGCAACAGAGTTTGGCAGGATGCCGACAAATTTGCCGGTTGCGACAAGCGCAGTGGTCAGTTGAACGGACAACGTGGCAATTGCGGGCCGAGGCGGCTTTAAGCCGCTCGCGACGAAAATTCCCGAGATGATTCTACCAGGCACGCTGTCGTACGGCGGAATCACCCAGGATTCCTGCATCAGATCGGCAAGTTCGATGCGCCGCCGGCGCCCCCATTCGCTATTCAAGCCAGCAACCGCCACGAACGGCTCCTGAATCAGCGGTTCGAAGACGAAGTCCTCATCGACAAAGGGCTCCGGCCACCGTCCAATCAGAAGTTCAACCTTGCGCTCGCGCAGGGGATCGAGCTGCTCCGTCGCGATATCTGCATGAACCACGAGCAACTGCACCCGCGGATACTGCTGCAGGAAGCGTTCCGAGATGGCAGGCATGATGCCCGCATTCATGATCTCCGCACATCCGATCGCGAGTTCTCCTGATGTCGGATCGGTCAGGAACTCGATCTGCTTCAGCCCCTGACGCATCTCGTCGAAAACGTTGACACTGCATTTGAGCAGCGCCTCCCCATAATTGGTCAGCTCGATACCCTGCGCGGTGCGGTCGAACAGCCTCACCTGGAGCGTCTGCTCGAGATCGGAAATCGTCTTTGAGACCACGGGATGGGAGATCGCGAGCTTCCGGGCCGCCTTCGTCATACTGCCCGCCTCGGCAACGGCCATCACAATATGAAGATCACGCAGCCTGATGCGCCGGCCGATCCGGTCAGACCATTCCATTTCTCGCCCCTTAGTCGGGAGGCTACAGGGATGTCAAATAATTGAAATTCCAAACTACAGGGACCCGAGGCAGCATTCAACTGCGATCAGCATCGATGACTTCCGGTGCTCGGAGATCGAGCCGGTTCGGATCGAGGGAGAGATGAAAGATCTCGACGTCATCGTCGCGGGAGGCGGCATCGGCGGGCTGAGCCTGGCGCTCAGCCTGCATCAAGCCGGCATAGCGGTTCGTGTTTACGAGGCCGTGCGCGCCCCCGCACCGCTCGGTGTCGGCATCAATCTGCAGCCGACCGCGGTTCGCGAACTCACCGAGCTTGGACTCGGCGGCGCACTTGCGGAAATCGGCATCGCCACGCGCCAACTGAATCTTTGCAACAAGTTCGGTCAGCTCATCCATGGCCAAAGCAGAGGCCTCGCAGCTGGATACCGCTGGCCACAATATTCGGTCCATCGCGGCGAACTTCAGCTTCTCCTGCTCCGCGCCGTCCGCGAGCGTATCAGCGAAGAAAATGTCCAATGCGGGCTGAGCCTGACCAGATTTGAGCAGGATGGGAACCGCGTAAAAGTTCGCTTCATCAACCGTCAGTCTGGATCGGAGAAACTCGACGAGGCGGACATTCTTGTTGGCGCCGACGGAATCCATTCCGCCGTTCGACATCAACTCTATCCAGCGGAAGGAGCGCCGCGGTTCGCTCAACATGTGCTTTGGCGGGCAGCGGTGGAAGCTGAGCCTTTCCTGGACGGCCGAACCATGGTCATCGCCGGCCATCTCCATCAGCGCGCCGTCGTCTACCCTATCGGCGAGAGGCGAGGCGGCAAATTACTGATCAACTGGGTTTGCTCAAAGACGGTGCCGGACCGGTCAGCGCCGCGCGAAGACTGGAACCGGCGCGTGACGAAGGAAGAGGTGTTGGCAACGTTTGGCGACTGGAGATTTTCATGGCTGGACTTGCCCGCTCTCATCGAGCAGTCATCCGACATCTACGAATTTCCGCTCGTCGATCGCGATCCGGTCGCCGCGTGGTCATTCGGCCGCGCCACACTGCTCGGGGATGCCGCCCATCCCATGCAGCCGATCGGCAGCCAGGCCGGCTCCCAGGCAATCCTTGATGCCCGTGCGCTGACCCGCGCCCTGGTCGAGACTGACGATGCGGTGGCCGCACTAGAACGCTACGACGCTGAGCGCCGGCCGGCAATGAACGACATCATCATGCGAAATCGTAATTTTGGACCGGAAGTCGCCATGCAACTCGCGGAAGATCGCGCACCGAATGGGTTTTCCCGCATCGAGGATGTGATCCCTCGTTACGAACTCGATGCCATCGCCGCCTCTTTTGCCAAGGCCGCAGGTCTCGACGTCCAAACGGTCAACCACCGGCCGTCGTACGTCTCTCCGTGAGGCCCACTTTCTATGCCAGCCTTCGGCATGAAGCAGGGCCTATGGCAGGCAGATATGGTCAGCTCTGGCGTCAGATCAACCGCATCCCCTTCAAACTCGAATGCCCGTTCTTGCCGACGATGATGTGGTCGTGCACGGCGATGCCGAGCGGCTTGGCGATCTCGACGATCGCCTTGGTCATCTGGATATCGGCCTGCGACGGCGTCGGATCGCCGCTTGGATGATTGTGCACCAGGATCAGCGCGGTCGCCGATAGTTCGAGCGCGCGCTTGATCACTTCGCGCGGGTAGACCGGGGTGTGGTCGACGGTGCCGGTCTGCTGCACCTCGTCGGCGATCAGTTGATTGCGCTTGTCGAGGAAAAGCAGGCGGAATTGCTCCTTGTCGGCGAACGCCATTCCGCTCCGGCAATAGTCGATCACGTCGTTCCACGACGCGAGCGCGATCTTGCGCTTGATCTCGCCTTTCGCGACCCGGTGTGCTGCCGCGGCGAGCAGCTTGATCTGGTTGATCGAGGCCTCGCCGATGCCGTCGACCTCACGCAGGCGCGCGACAGGCGCGTGAATGACTTCGGCGAAAGAGCCGAATTTCTTCAACAGCGCTTTCGCCAGCGGTTTGGTGTCGCGGCGGGGCAGTGCCGGGAAGAGCGCCATCTCAAGGAGCTCGTAATCGCTCAGCGCCTCCGGGCCTGCAGCATAGAAGCGCTCGCGCAGGCGTTCGCGGTGGCCGTGATAATGCGGCGTCTCGGTGGATTGATCGGGGGGATTGCTGGTCCTGGCGGGCATCGGCCGTAACCATGCCGAGCCGGCGAGCTTTTGCAACTCTAAAGTGCGGGCGCATTTGAGGAAAAGGCGCCGCACCGAGCGCGGCGCCTTCAGGTCATTTCAATTCCAGCCTGCGATCAGGCCTTCACGGCCGCGAAGGTGTAGCCGTTGCCGTCCTTGGTCAGCGTGCCGACATTCGGGAAGCCGAAATGATAGCCGGCGATCATGCCCTTTTCGGCAATGACGCGATCGAAGAAGGCGCGCCGCGTCGCTTCCGCCTTCGGCCCGTCGGCATCGAACGCCGAGAACCAGCCGGGGTTTCGCACGAACAGCTGAGGGATGCTGGTGACGTCGCTCTGGATGAACAATTGCTGCCCGCCGGAAGCAACGAGGAACGACATGTGTCCGACGGTATGGCCGGGAGTCGCGATGGCCTTCACGCCGGGCGCGATGTCGGCGCCGTCATTGTACTGCTTGACGTTCTTCCAGGTCGGGAAGGTTGCCTGAATCCGCTTGATGAACGGACGGTTGGCTTCCGGCACCTTCTCCACCAGCGCCGGATCGGTCGCGAACTTGAACTCCACCTCGGGCATCATGATTTCCGCGTTCGGAAATACCTGCGCGTTGGTCTCCTTCACCCACAGGCCGGAGATGTGATCGGGATGGAAATGCGAGATCACCACTGTGGAGACGGTTGCCGGATCGAGGCCGGCCGCCTTCATGTTGTCCGCGAGCTTGCCAACGGTCGGCGGCCCGTTGCCGCCGAAGCCGGTATCGAACAGGATAACCTTGCCACCGGTGCGGATCGCGGTGACCGTAAAGGGGTTGTCGATCTTGTCAGGCCCGATGCCTGCGGCGGTGAGCGCCTTCTTGACGTCGTCGAGCGAGGCGTTCTTCACCATGCCTTCGGTGACCGGACGCTCGATGATGCCGTCATGCAGGCTGAACACCTCGATGTCGCCGACCTTGTATTTGAGGCTGTCGGCAGCGCGTTGCGCATGCGCCGCGCCGATGAATGAAACCGGTCCCTTGAGGCCGAAAACCAGCGCTGCCCCCGTGCTTCCGAGGACCAGATCGCGACGTGAAATCTCGAACATTGCCCTTGCTCCCTTTAATTTGATCCCTAGCCCGCCAGAGCCTTCTCTTCCGGAAGACTCGCGCAGTACTACCCCGGACAAGGCGAGCTATTCCGATGCGCTCCCGCTTCAATTGCAGGCATGTTGCCGCATCGCAGCGTCTCTACGCCTCAGCAAATGCGAGGCATTTGCAAACAGGGTTCTCGGCCGGGGCGGCCGACGCGAAATGCTTCGATGAAGCCGCCGTCCTTCTGGGTCACGAAGACGGTTTTGCCGTCGGGACCGCCAAAGGTGAGGTTGGTCGGCTCCTTGCCGCGCAGCGGCACCTCCCGCTCGAGCGATCCGTCGGCGCCGATCACGGCGATTTTGCCGGCGGAAAGCCGGGCAAGATAGATCCGGCCGTCGACATCGGTGCGCAGGCCGTCGACCTCGAAATCCGCAAAACCCCTGATCAGCCGCGGGTCGAGCAACTTGTTGCCGTCGAGGCGATAGGCCCATACCTGCCGCGAATTGGATTCGCTCACATACAGGGTGGTGCCATCAGGGCTGAGATCGATGCCGTTGGTCACGCCAAGGCGCCTGGTCGAGGACATCACTTTGCCTTGCCCCTTGCCGTCAGGCCCACGGGTGATGCGCCAGATCTGGCCGCCCGAGGGCGATGCAAATCTGGGGTCGCTGGCATAAAGCGTGCCGTCCGCGGCGATCGCGAGATCATTCGGCTGGTTGAACCGGTCGGAATGGAAGTAGATTCGCGGCGTGGTTTCGCCTGATGCGATGACCCACACATTGTGCTTCTTGAAATCGGCGATGTACATCCGTCCCTCACGGTCGAAACGAATCCCGTTGCCGATGCTGCCTGCGGGAAGCGATGTGAAGAGCTGGGATTGCGTGGCGCCGGGCGCGACCTTGCCGATGGTGCCGCGCTGTCGAAAATTGACGACGTAGAGGTTGCCGGACGCGTCGACCGCGGGACCTTCGATGCCGGACGTGTACTCGCCCTGCGGCGTGATCCGCTTGCTCGCGAACAGTTCGTCCTCGGCGGCGGCGGTGCCGATTGCGAAACAAGCGGCAGATGCGATCAGGCAGGTCGCGGCAAATCCCGCTCGAAGGCCTCGTTCCCGGATCATCATCGCCTGTCCCTGCTGCAATGCCATCGGCACAAACGCGCTTCGCAGGGACGCGAGCAGGTCAGGCTGAACGCGCCGCCTCAGACGGCGACGTATGGCTTCTCGCCGTGGCGCTCCGACAGCGTGAAGATCTCGACGCCGGTTGCGGTCACGCCGACCGAATGCTCGAACTGCGCCGACAGCGAGCGGTCGCGCGTCACCGCGGTCCAGCCGTCGGACAGGATTTTCACATGCGGCTTGCCGAGATTGATCATCGGCTCGATGGTGAAGAACATGCCGGGCTTCAGCATCACGCCCTCGCCAGGCCGGCCGATATGGATGATGTTCGGCTCGTCATGAAACATGCGACCCAGCCCATGGCCGCAGAAATCGCGCACCACGCTCATGCCCTGCGGCTCGACGAAACTCTGGATGGCGTGGCCGATATCGCCGGTGGTGGCGCCGGGCTTCACCGCGGCGATGCCGCGCATCATCGCTTCATAGGTGACCTCGATCAGCCGCTCCGCCTTGCGGGCAATCGGGCCGATCACATACATGCGGCTGGAATCGCCATACCAGCCGTCGACGATGAAGGTGACGTCGATATTGACGATGTCGCCTTCCTTCATCGCGCGGTCCCCGGGCATGCCGTGGCAGACCACATGATTGATCGAGGTGCAGGTCGAGTAGCGGTAGCCGCGGTACATCAGCGTCGCCGGATAGGCGCCATGGCTGAAGGCGAAGTCACGGA
This sequence comes from Bradyrhizobium jicamae, assembly GCF_001440395.1. Classification (GTDB taxonomy): domain Bacteria; phylum Pseudomonadota; class Alphaproteobacteria; order Rhizobiales; family Xanthobacteraceae; genus Bradyrhizobium; species Bradyrhizobium jicamae. The sequence continues at coordinate 49,585 of NZ_LLXZ01000197.1, forward strand.
CGAAGTCGTCGATCCGGGACGTCGGGACGCCCGCCTTGACGATGTCGGTGAGCTCGTCGAGGCATTTGGCCACCAGCGCGCCGGCCTTGCGCATGCCGGCGAAGCCACTGGCGCCATGCAGCTTGATCTGGCCGGTTTTTCGCAAGGAGGTATCTGTTGCTTCGATATAGCTCATGGGCGGGTCATGCTTCGGGAACGGAAAAGGGCTGATTTGAACGTCTAATTTAATGATCCGACCGCTCAGTGCAAGCCAAGGTTGGTACGCCGGGACGCCTTAAAAGGCTTGCATCTAGCCGGAGACCTCCACCACCTGCTCGACCGGCAGCGCACCGCCGCGGACGCGGATTTCTCGGACCGGATAGGGAACGCGGATGCCCTCGCGCTTGAAGGCGTCCCACAGCGCCAGCATCACGTCGCTCTTGACGTTGTCGAGGCCATCCGGATCGGGCATCCAGAAGGTCAGGGAGAACTTCATACCGGCCTCGGCGAACTCGGTCAGGATGCAGTTCGGCGGCTTGTTCTTGATGGCGCGCGGCACGGCGCCGGCAATGTCGATGGCGAGCTTGCATACCGCCCGCGGATCGGCGTCGTAATTGGTGCTGAACAGCACCTTCACCAGCGTGTTCTTGTCGGTATAGGTCCAGTTCACGACCTTCTGCGTTACCAGATCCTCGTTCGGGATCAGGAACTCGCGGCCGTCGCCGGCGGCCACCGAGATGTAGCGCGTCTTCATCGCGCTGATCCGGCCCGAATTGTCGCCGATGGTAACGAGGTCGCCGGGTTTCACGGACTTGTCCGCCAGCAGGATAATGCCCGAGATGAAATTGGCGACGATCTTCTGCAGGCCCAGACCGATGCCGACGCCGGCCGCGCCGGTAAACACCGCGAGCGCCGAAAGGTTGATGCCGACGGTACCGAGCGCGATCGCGATCGCCACCACCATCAGTCCGATGCGGATGATCTTGACCAGCAGCACCTGGACCGACGGCGTCAGGTCGCTGGCGCGGGTAATCCTGCTTTCGATGAAGTTGCTGGCGATGTTGGTCAGCCAAAGCGCCGCGATCAGCAGTGCGCCGGCCTTGATCAGCAGCAGCGGCGTCAGCCGCAGGCCGCCGATCTCGATCGCAAACGAGTCCAGCGTTTCCGCTGCCGGTTCGAGCTGGCCGAGGATGCTCAGCGCCGCGACAAGCCAAGCCGTTATTGACACCAGCTTGACGATAAAAGCGTTGCGGATCACCGAGGTTATGAGCCGGATCACCAGCCACGCCAGCGCCAGCTTGGCGGCGACCATCAGGAGGTAGCTGCGGCTCGGCCACGTCAGGTGGTACATCGTGACGCGCTCGGCGATCACCAGGACCGCGAACACCGCGGTCGACGCGCTGCCGACCAGCACGCGGGCGAAATGCCGGAGCGGCAACGGCCAGCGCATCGCCAGCGACGTCATGTCGACCCGCGCGCGGATCGCCGCATCCGCCGCATAGGCGATACCGGCAGCGATCAGCATCAGCCCGAACTGCAGATAGAACCATGGCGAGGTGACCTCTGCGCCGACCGATCGCGCAGTCGATTGCAGAAACTCAATGACTTCCTTGGGGGCCATATCCATCGGTAAATCTCGTCAGGCGTCTTGCAGGTAAATTTGATTCGAACGGTGGGCAGATTTCCACAAACGGGGCGGGCGGACCATCGATACATGGGCCGGCCTGGGCCGGCCAAGTCAATTAAGCCCTTAAATCAGGGCACATTGCCGCGATCGCAGAAATGGGTTGGCGATCAAGTGTGGCAACGATAAGGATGCAATTGCAAGTATTTGCGATAATTACAGAGGTTCATGGCTTCTCTCGACTCGGTCAGCATCGCGATCTTTCTGGGGGCCGTTCTGGTGATGGCGGGCATCCTGTCGAGCCTGCTCGCGCTGCGCTTCGGGGCGCCCCTGCTGCTGGTGTTCCTCGGGATCGGCATGCTGGCGGGCGATGCCGGGCCGGGCCAGCTCAGCTACAATGACGTCCGCACCACCTATCTGGTGGGGTCGGTGGCGCTGGCGCTGATCCTGTTCGATGGCGGCCTGCGGACGAAATTTCAGAGCATCCGCACCGTGCTGGCGCCCTCGATGGTGCTGGCGACGATCGGCGTATTGCTTACTGCGCTGGTCACCGCGCCGGTCGCCAGATATGTGCTCGATCTCAACTGGACCGAGTCGCTCCTGGTCGGCGCCGTGGTGGCATCGACCGACGCCGCCGCGGTGTTTCTGCTCGTCCACACCCAGGGCCTGCGTCTTCGCCCGCGTGTCGGCGCGACGCTGGAGGCGGAATCCGGCACCAACGATCCCTTTGCGATCTTCCTCACCTTGATGCTGGTCGAATTCATTTCGATCGGCCAGAGCTCACCCGGACATGTCCTGTTCGAACTCGCCCGCGAGGGTCTGCTCGGCGCCGTGATCGGCGTGATTGGCGGCCGCCTGGTGGTGCTGGCGCTCAATCGGGTAGCGCTGCCGCAGGGCCTGCATGCGCCCTTCGTCACCACGGCCGCGCTGGTGATCTTCGGCGTGGCGCAGATTGCGCATGCCTCGGGCTTTCTCGCGGTCTATCTCGCCGGCATCATCGTCGGCAACCGGCCGACGCGGGCGCATAATTCGGTGATCACCTTTCTCGACGCCGCGACCTGGCTGGCGCAGATCGTGATGTTCGTCCTGCTCGGGCTGCTCTCGTCGCCGCAGCGTTTGCTTGATAGCGTCGGGCCGGCGGTGATCGTGGCGCTGGTGCTGATGCTGCTGGCCCGGCCGATCGCAGTGTTCCTGTGCCTGGTACCGTTCCGCTTCAACTGGCGCGAGAAGATCTTCATCGCCTGGACCGGCCTGCGCGGCGCGGTCGCGATCTTCCTTGCCTCGATTCCGATGCTGGTCGGATTGCCAAAGGCCTATCTCTATTTCGACGTCGCCTTTGTCGTGGTCATCATCTCGCTGTTGCTGCAGGGATGGACGCTGGCGCCGGCGGCGCGCTGGCTGCATGTAGCGCTGCCGCGCGTGGACCGCGGTCCCCGGCGCGTCGAGCTCGATCTCCCCGGCCAGCTCGAGCAGCAACTGGTCGGCTATCCCGTGCGTCCGAAAAGTCTCTACTTCCGGCGCGGCCTGCTGCCATCCTGGTCCAAGCCGACGCTGGTGATCCGCGACGAGCGGATTCTATCGCCCGTCGAGGCCGATCCGGTCGCGGCGGGAGATTACATCTACCTGCTGGCGCCGCCGGAAAAGGCCGAGGCGCTGGACCGCTTCTTTGTCGACATGGCGCCGAGCTCGGCGCCTGACCCGCACCTGCTCGGCGATTTCATGGTGTCCGGCGAGCATACGCTCGGCGAGCTGGCCCAGATCTACGGCGTATCGACCGGCGACGAGCAGGCCGCGCTGACGCTGGCCGATTATTTCGACATCCATCTCGATCATGCGCCGAAAGTGGGCGCCGAGCTCGTGCTCGATCCGATCGTGCTCGTCGCGCGCAGCATCAGCGGCGGCCGGGTCAACGTGGTCGGCCTGCGCCTGCCCGAGGACGACGAGAAGGCGGTGCCGCTGACGCGCAGGCAAAAGGCCAGGCGCAAGCTTGCGGATATCTGGTCGTCGGTCGCCGGAGTTTGATCGCCGTAGCCTGGCTACTCCTCCAGGGTAAACCCAACCCGCAACGTGACCTGATAATGGCGAACTGAGCCGTTTTCGATATGGCCTCTGGTCTGCACGACTTCGAACCATTTCATTTCGCGAATGGTTTTTGAGGCGCGGGTGACGGCGTTCTGAATCGCGTCCTCGATGCTTTTTTCGGAAGAGCCTACAAGATCGAGGATCTTGTACACGTGATCTTTCATTCCGGCGGTATCGGGCATGGCAAACCTCCGTTGCGGCCTTCGGTGCCTGGTTCTGAACGAGTTATCGACCTTCTCAGTTCCATGACTTTCTGCCGACTTGTGCAGATGCGGAGAGCGCCAGGCGAGCCAACGATAAAAGGCCTGCGTGCGATCCACCGCAGCGCAACCGGTATGCATCATCCGGCCCATTCCGCTGTTGAGGAATAGGCGAACTATCATTAGCTTAGCTGACGGTCAGCCGCTGACCTCATGGTGGAAACGCAGGAGAGACACAACAATGTCCGCCCCGTCAGACGATCAACTCGGCTTTGCGCCCGATTACGATTCTCCTGTCCCCTATATGCAGCGCACGCGCGACTACTACGCGGCGATCGGCTACACCACGCCCTACCGCTGGGCGCATTATGTCGATGCGCCGTTTCAGCCGCTGAAGAAGCCTCTGGCGCAATCGCGCGTCACCATCGTCACGACCGCCGCGCAATATGATCCCACCAAGGGCGATCAGGGCCCCGGCGCGGCCTATAATGGCAGCGCCAAATTCTACCAGGTCTATGACGGCGATACCTCGAAGCGGCACGATTTGCGCATCTCGCATATCGGCTACGACCGCAAGCATACCACGGCCACCGACAGCGGCACCTGGTTTCCGCTGCCGCAGCTTCTGAAAGCCAAGGCTTCGGGCCGGATTGCCGAGGTCGCACCGCGCTTCTTCGGCGCGCCGACCAACCGCAGCCACCGCGTCACCATCGATGTCGACGCGCCCGATATCCTCGCCCGCTGTCTCGCCGATCAGGTCGATGTCGCCGTGATCGTGCCGAACTGTCCGGTCTGCCACCAGACCTCAGCGCTGGTCGCGCGCCATCTTGAAGCCAACGGCATCGCCACCGTCGTGATGGGCTGCGCCAAGGACATCGTCGAGCACGCCGCCGCGCCGCGCTTCCTGTTCTCGGACTTCCCGCTCGGCAACTCCGCCGGCAAGCCGCATGACGCTGATTCACAGGCGCAGACGCTTGAGCTGGCGCTACGCTTGCTCGAGTCCGCCCCCGGCGCGCGCACCACGATGCAATCGCCGCTGCGCTGGAGCGAAGAAGCCTCCTGGAAGCTCGACTACAACAACATCGCGCAGATGAGCCCGGAAGAATTGGCGCGACGCCGCGCCGAGTTCGACAAGCAGAAAGAGATCGCGCGCGGCAACCGCGCGGCGTGATCGCTCCCGGACATCATTCAAATCTTCCAATGGGAAGCTGATGACCTATTGGGTGAAGCGGATCATACTACGGGACGGTGAGATCGTCACCGAACGTGAACTGAGGCCCGACGAGAATCTATTTGAAGGTCCTGCGCCGGTCGTGGGTGAAAAGATGACAGTTGCGCGCCGCGGTCGGAAGTTTGAGGCAAGGGTGGTCTGGGGTAACTGGCCTGGACGTGAGACTGATGAGGCAACGATCATTCCGTTGCGTGTAGAAGAAATATAAGCTGCGCAGGGGCCCCAGGAGAAACTAGCGTGACCCGACCGTTCGAAGGCGTGAAGATTCTCGACTTCACGCAGGTGCTGGCTGGCCCTTATGCGAGCTACCAGCTCGCGCTGCTCGGGGCCGACGTCATCAAGGTGGAACGCCGCGAGGGCGAGGACATGCGCCGCACGCCGCTCAGCCGCGAATGGGCCGAGCGTGGCCTCGCGCCCGGCTGGCAGGCAGTCAACGGCAACAAGCGCAGCCTGACACTCGACCTCTCGAAGCCGGAGGCGATCGCCATCGTCAAGCAGCTCGCCGCGCAAGCCGACGTGGTGATGGAGAACTTTCGCCCCGGCGTGATGGACAAGCTCGGCATCGGCTACGCCGCGCTGTCGGCGATCAATCCGCGGCTGATCTATTGCGCCGTTTCCGGCTTCGGCCAGACCGGACCGGGCCGATCGGGCGCCGGCTATGACGGCAAGATCCAGGCGCTGTCAGGCATCATGTCGATCACCGGCCATCCCGAGACCGGGCCAACCCGCGCCGGCTTTGCCGTCTGCGACGTGCTGTCGGGCGCGACCGCGGCATTCGGCGTGTCGAGCGCGCTGTTTCAGCGCACCCATACCGGCAAGGGTCAGTTGGTCGACGTCTCCATGCTGGAGGCGACGCTGGCGTTCCTCTCCGGGCAGGTGGCGGATTATTCGGTCGCCGGCCATCGCCAGCAGCTTTCCGGCAATCAGGCCGTGAGCCGCCGGCCGACTGCCAACCTGTTCAAGGCCGGCGATGGCTATCTGCTGCTCGCCGTCAACAGCGAGAAGCAATACCAGGCGTTGATGACCGCTCTCGGCCGCGCCGATGCGCTGGAGGACCCGCGCTTCGCCGACTGGTTCGCCCGCCAGGAGAACGAGCCCGCGCTGCGGGGCATCATCGAGGAGGCGCTCTCGAAGAAGGACCCGCGCGAGTGGGAGACGATCCTGGAGGCCGCGGGCGCGCCCTGCGCCAGCATCTGGAAGGTCGAGGAGGTGATCGACCACCCGCAGATCGCGGCGCGCGGCGCCATTCAGGAGATCGACACGCCCTATGGCCGCCTGCGCTTCGCCGGCAGCGGTTTTCAGCTCGCCCATGGCGGCGGCAGGCTCGACCGGATGGCGCCCGCGCTCAGCGCCCACACCGAGGAGGTGCTGGCCTCGCTCGGCTACGACACGAAGGCGATCGCAGAACTGCGGGCCCGCGAGGTCGTCTAGCGGTAGCCGGGGCAGGGGCGCCCGGTTCCTGTCCCGTTTTGGGCAGGCGAGCGCATATCGACCCTGCGCCAAGCCGCTTTGAGCGACCGCGCTTCCCGTCTAAAAGACGCCTTTCCCGCTTCCACGAAGGACAGATCATGCCCGCCTACCGCTCCCGAACCACGACCCACGGCCGCAACATGGCGGGCGCCCGCGGCCTCTGGCGCGCCACCGGCATGAAGAACGAGGACTTTGGCAAGCCGATCATCGCCGTGGTCAATTCGTTCACCCAGTTCGTGCCGGGCCACGTGCACCTCAAGGATCTCGGCCAGCTCGTCGCGCGCGAGATCGAGAAGGCTGGCGGCGTCGCCAAGGAGTTCAACACCATCGCGGTCGATGACGGCATCGCCATGGGCCATGACGGCATGCTCTACAGCCTGCCGTCGCGCGAGATCATCGCCGACAGCACCGAGTACATGGTCAACGCGCATTGCGCCGACGCCATGGTCTGCATCTCCAACTGCGACAAGATCACGCCCGGCATGCTCATGGCGACGCTGCGACTCAATATCCCGACCGTGTTCGTATCGGGCGGCCCGATGGAGTCGGGGAAGGTCCTTCTCAAGGGCAAGAAGCGCGCGGTCGATTTGATCGACGCGATGGTTGCCGCCGCCGACAGCAATGTCAGCGACGAAGAGGTCGAGGTGATCGAGCGCTCGGCGTGCCCAACCTGTGGCTCCTGCTCCGGCATGTTCACCGCCAATTCCATGAACTGCCTGACCGAGGCGCTCGGCCTCGCGCTGCCGGGCAATGGCTCGGTGCTGGCGACGCATGCCGACCGCAAGGGCCTGTTCGTCGAGGCCGGCCATCTGATCGTCGATCTGGCCCGGCGCTACTACGAACAGGACGACGAGAGCGTGCTGCCGCGTTCGATAGCGAGCTTCAAGGCGTTCGAGAACGCGATGACACTCGACATCGCCATGGGTGGCTCGACCAACACCGTGCTGCATCTGCTCGCCGCCGCCTATGAAGGCCAGGTCCCGTTCACGATGCAGGACATCGACCGCCTGTCGCGCCGTGTGCCGGTCCTCTGCAAGGTCGCGCCCTCGGTCGCCGACGTGCACATGGAAGACGTGCATCGCGCCGGCGGCATCATGGCCATTCTCGGCGAACTCAACCGGGCCGGCCTGCTCAATCGCGGCCTGCCGATGGTTCACAGCAAGACGCTGGAAGACGCGCTCAGCCGCTGGGACATCAAGCAGACCAAGAGCGAGAGTGTTCGCAAGTTCTATATGGCGGCGCCGGGCAACGTGCCGACGCAGACAGCCTTCAGCCAGGAGCGCCGGTACGAAGAACTCGACACCGACCGTTCGGCCGGCTGTATCCGCGACGCCGAACACGCCTACTCAAAGGACGGTGGCCTCGCCGTGCTGTCGGGCAACATCGCGCTCGATGGCTGCATCGTGAAGACCGCCGGCGTCGACGAAAGCATCTTGAAGTTCGAAGGGCCGGCGCGGGTGTTTGAAAGCCAGGACGCCGCGGTCGAAGGCATCCTCGGCAACAAGATCAAGCCGGGCGACGTCGTCGTGGTCCGTTATGAAGGCCCGCGCGGGGGCCCCGGTATGCAGGAGATGCTGTATCCGACCAGCTACCTGAAATCGAAGGGTCTCGGAAAGGTCTGCGCGCTTGTCACCGATGGCCGCTTCTCGGGCGGCTCGTCAGGCCTGTCGATCGGGCATCTCTCGCCGGAAGCCGCCGAAGGCGGCCTGATCGGCCTGGTGGAGGACGGCGATCTCATCAAGATCGATATCCCATCGCGCTCGATCAGCCTGGCCGTCGATGACGCCACGCTGGCGAAGCGCCGCGAAGCCATGCTGGCCCGTGGAGCGGATGCCTGGAAGCCGGCCCAGAAGCGCAAGCGCAACGTGACGATGGCGCTGAAGGCCTACGCGGCGCTGACGACAAGCGCCGCCCGCGGCGCCGTGCGCGTCGTGCCGGACTAAGCGCTGCGGCGCTTACTGCGGGGTCCGCGCCGACGGACGGCTCCCTTCCGCTTGGCGAGCCTGCGGCCGGGCGCGCGCCTCCGCCGTCTGGCCCGGAACGGACGCTACCGGCGTGACATCCGGGGCATGGTCATTACCGACCCGTATACCGGAATACGCGACATTCCCGCCGGCGGTGGCGAGCACGTCGCCCGAGCGCAACGAGCCGTCCATCGCGATATCGACTGGCGCCAGGCCAGCGGGATTTTGGCCGTTGCAGGTGCAATCGGCACGCAGCGCCTTCCGATAGGCAAAGGCGTTTTCGCTGTCGGCGTAGCGCTCGCCGGTTGCGGCATAGGCGCTGTCGATGCTGGAGCCGAAGAAAATCTTGGTCGGGCTTGCCGGACAGAAGGCCTGGCACAACTGGGTCGGCGAGGCCGCGCCGCGCATCAGCGGAAAATACTTGCCGTCGCAACTGCGCACGCAGAAGGCAGGCCCCGAGCTTGCGACGGCCGGCCGCGGCGGCGCTGGTTGCGGATTGTTGTTGAAAATGTTGCCGAAAAGCGAGGGCTGCTGTTGCTGTTGTTGCTGCTTCGGGCCGCCGCCGAAAAGGAAATCGAGCAAGTTTTCGGCCGAACTCATCTCCGGCGCCAGCGCCATGGGGCCCGCGATGGCGGCAACAACAAGCATGCGGCGCAGCTTGCGCTGAAAGGACAATTCGGTACGCAACGCTTGATCCATCGGACGCCTCCTTCGCTAGTTAGGGGCGCGCTGAGTTCTCATTTGCGGCAATCGTGGATTTGAAACGCGCGCTAAACGGGGCGAAGAAAGGGAAAGAAGTAGGCGAGCGGGCACGGCAGGCGCCACATTTCGGCCGTTATGGAACGCAGTCGCCAAGTAGGATGGGTAGAGCCAACGGGTCGCGCGCGCCCGATGACAGGCTCCGTGAACCCCATCAATGTGCCGGTGCCCGTGGCGATGGGTATCGCTGCGCTCCACCGATCCTACGAAACGTCGCCCTATGTCAGTACCTTGACGCCGCCGAGCGCGGTCACCCGGCCGCGCTTGAGCATCACGATCTGCGTCGCGAGCTGGCGCAGTTCGGCGGCGTCATGGCTGACATAGACCATGGGGATGCCCTCGTCGCGCAGCCGCACCAGATAGGGCAGGATTTCTTCCTTGCGGCCTTCGTCGAGCGAGCCCAGCGGCTCGTCCAGCAGCAGCAAGCGCGGCTTTGACAACAGCGCGCGGCCGAGCGCAACGCGCTGGCGCTCGCCGCCGGAGAGTTTTCCGGGGCGGCGATCGAGCAGGTGGCCGATGTCGAGCAGGTCGGTGATGCGCGCAAACTGCGCGGCATCTTCCGTAACGCCATTCATCCGCCGGCCGTAGTCGAGGTTCTGCCGCACGTTGAGATGCGGAAACAGCCGCGCGTCCTGAAACACGTAACCGATCCGGCGCCGGTGCGGCGGCACGTGAACGCCTTTCGACGTATCATCCAGCGTTTCACCGTCGAGCGCGATGACGCCGCGATCGGGCCGCAGCAGGCCCGCGATCATGTTGATCAGCGAGGTCTTGCCGGCGCCGGACGCGCCGAACAGGCCGGTGACGCGGCCCTGGCTCTCGAACGAGGCTTCGAGCGAGAATTCGCCGAGCTGCTTGGTGACGTCGACGCGCAGCATGGTCAGTTTCCGTGGAGGCGTTTGGTGGCGCGCCGCGCGAACCATTCGGATGCGATCAAGGCGCCCATCGCGATCACGGTGGAAACGACAACCAGCCGTCCTGCCGCAGCGTCGCCATCCGGCGTCTGGATCAGCGAATAGATCGCCGACGAAATGGTCTGGGTCTCGCCGGGAATGTTGGAGACGAAAGTGATGGTGGCGCCGAACTCGCCGATCGCCTTGGCAAAGCCGAGCACCATGCCGGCGAGCACGCCCGGCAGTGCCAGCGGCAGGGTTACGCCGGCAAACACTTTCCATGGCGGTGCGCCGAGCGTACTGGCAGCCTGCTCCAGCCGGCGGTCGATCGCCTCGATCGACAGCCGGATCGGTCGCACCAAAAGCGGAAACGACATCACGCCGCAGGCAAGCGCGGCGCCGGTCCAGCGAAACGCAAACACGATGCCGAGGTTGTCGGCGAGCCACGCGCCGATCAGGCCGCGACGGCCGAGGGCAAGCAGCAGCAGATAGCCGGTCACGACCGGCGGCAGCACCAGCGGCAGATGGACCACCGCATCAATGACGGATTTGCCCCAGAATTCATATCGCGCCAGCAGCCACGCCAGCGCGATGCCGAACGGCGTCGCCACCAGCGTCGCCACGACGGCCACCCGCAGCGACAGCAGGATGGCAGTCCATTCGGCCGGCGAAATATCGAACATCAGGCCGACGGGCTGACGAGAAACTTGAAGCCGTATTTCTCGAGGATGTTCTTCGCGGCCGTCGAGCGCAGGAAGGCGAGATAGTCCGTCGTTTCCGGCTTGGCGGTGGTCGTCGCCGCCACCGGATAGATGATCGCCGGATGGGAATCGACCGGGAAGGTGCCGACGATCTTGACGCCGGGCTCGACCTTGGCGTCGGTGGCGTAGACGATGCCAAGTGCGGCCTCGCCGCGCGCCACCAGCGTCAGCGCGGCGCGAACGTTGTCCGTCATGGCGAACTTCGGCTCGGCGGCTTGCCATGAACCTAGCTTCTCCAGCGCCGCCTTGGCATATTTGCCAACCGGAACCGATTTCACGTCGCCGGTGGCGATCTTGCCGTCGCCGGCAAGCTTGGCGAGGTCGAAGCCGGCGCCGATGCTCACATTGTCGACGTTGGAGTCTTTTGGCGCGATCAGCACGATGCTGTTGCCGAGCAGATTGACCCGGGTCGGCTCATTGATGTTCTTCTTGCCGATCGCGTAATCCATCCAGTCGGTATCCGCGGAGATGAATACGTCGGCCGGCGCGCCCTGTTCGATCTGTTTAGCCAGTGCCGAACTGGCGGCGTAGCTGACGGTGATCCTGACGCCGGTCTTCGCGGTATAGGCGGCGTCGATCTCGTCGAGTGCATTCTTCATCGAAGCCGCGGCGAACACCGTCAGGGGTTTTTCCTGCGCGGCGGCAGGTGAGGCGGTGACTGCCAGTGATATGGCGAAGGCCAGGAAAAGGCCGGCAAGACGGTTCATCGGGCGCTCCATGCATGATTGCGAGTCGCGGTTGCCGCGCGCAAAGCAGGCGTTGATTGGGTAAGGCAACCGTCGGAAGCGCCGTTCCGGTATCCCTGGTGGACTTGCGGTCGATCGGGATGTCGCCAGCCCTGACAATAGTCAGGATGGGAGAAGAGGTAAAGGCGGCTGCACCGCTTTGCAAGGCGCCGCAGCCGGGCCGGCTTGCCGGTTAATGGTGATGGTGTCGCTTGTGGCCGCCGCTGCCGTAGCCGCGCAATTCCGCATACTTCGTCATCTGCGACGGGGTCAAAATGCTCCCGGTCGACAGATGATATTTCAGGTGGGTCTCGCGCAGCATGCCCTGCGTGGCGGCGACGGCCGCGGTGGACGCTTTCAGGCTTTCCGGCGTGACGGTGCGGGTCGCAAACAGCTTGTCCAGTTCGGCTTCCTGCTCGACCAGCTTGGCGCCGAGCGGCATCGCCTCGGCCTTCATGGAATCGAACAGGCGCTGCATGCCGGCGCGTTGCTCGGCGGAGAGTTCGAGCTTGTCGGCGAGTTCGAGCACGTGCAACGGCCCCGGATAACCATTGAGTTCAGCCGCGAGCGCCAGCCCCATTCCGCGGCCGGCGCCGAGGTCGGCGATCTGCTGCTCAGATAGCGCCTTGATCGAGCGCGTCTGCATCCCGGCGTAAGGGGTTTGCGCATGCACGCTGGTGACGAAAGCGATGGATGCGATCACGGGCCAGATCTTCATCGATATCCTCCTCGAGGTTTGTTCGCCGTCAGTGCTTCACATCGGGCGCATTTAGCACCGCCTTGCAGGCCGGCGGCAGCGACGCCATCGTCATCGGCGGCTTCGGCTTTGGCGGCACTTTTGGCGGCTTCGGATGCAGCACCGCGTCGCTGAACCAGTAGGCGAGATCGCCCGTGCTGCAGCCCTCGCCGTCGTTCGGCTCCGGCTGGCTGTCGCATTCACCGGCGCCGGGCGGGCATCTGATGCGGATGTGGAAGTGATAGTCGTGGCCGTACATCGGGCGCACCTTGTGCAGCCAGGCGCGGTCGCCCTTGGCTTCGCGGCACAGCGCCTTCTTGATCGCGGCATTGACGAAGATGCGCTGCACGCTGGGCTCCTGCGCGGCGGCGCGGATCACGGCAAGATGCGTCGGCGTCCAGGCGTGCGGATCGATGTCGAGCCGGTCGCTGCGCACCATCATCACCGCCGACATCTCCTCGCGCTCGTTGCGCGATAGCTGCCGGTTCGGCATCGGCGTCAGCCAGATGTCGGCGTCTAGTCCAACTTGGTGACTGGCATGTCCCGTAAACATCGGCCCGCCGCGCGGCTGCGACATATCGCCGACCAATATGCCGGGCCAGCCGGCATCCCGGCGGGCTCGTGCCGCCAGTCGTTTCACCAGCGCGACCAGATCGGGATGGCCCCAGTAACGATTGCGCGACAGCCGCATCACCTGCCAATTGTCGCCATTGAGCGGCAGCCCTTCCGCCCCCGAAATGCAGCCATGAGCATAGAACCCGTGCACACGCGTCGGCATCGCCGCCGGCAGCAGCTTGCGGCCGAACAGTTCCTTGGCGGCGATACTGGGATCGTTGGGATTGGCGAGCGGCGGCAGCGGTTTTGGATTGACCGTGCCCTTGTCCTGCGCCCATGCGCTGGCGGCATGGGCGGCGGCGATCAAGGTGATGAGCGGGATCAGGATCAGGCGAGGGAACATCGGATCACTCAAATTCGCGCAAGCGTAGCATGAAACTGGAGCGGGGACGACCACCCTCGTTGGTGACCCCGCTCCAGCCTCATTCCCGGTTCTTGTTATCCGTGCGCCTGCAAGGCCTGTCGGATGGCTCGCTCAACCGGCGAATGATCACCGTCGGGTCGCGCAAGGCTGAACGGCTCCGCCGGGTGCAGCGGCGGTTGCGCCATGAAACGTGGCGAAGAACCCCGGTGCATCTGCGCGGCGTGAACGAGGAATGGGTGGCACAAATAGACCGTGCCGGCCTCACCGGTCGCCAGTACCTCGGGCCGGCCGCTTCCTATTTCGTCCAGCACGAGATGCGACATGCCAGCCTCGCCGGCCGGCTCGAGCAAGCGCGCGATATCCAGATGCGAGCCTGCTCTTATTCGGGTGGGCGCGTCGGCTTCTCCCACATCGGAGAACAGGAACAGCATCAGCAGCGCGCGTCCGCGGGACGTCACGTTCACACGCCAGGCGGCATAATCATGATTGTCGTCCTCGTTCGGGAAACTGACATCGACATGCCAGCCGGCATCGCCGGGATCGCGCGGGCTCGGAAACCGCACCGGGAAAGTCCCGAGATCGGCCCGGGGCCACCAGCGTTTCCGCCCGACGAGCTGGTCGAAGGCCGCATGAAGCTGCGGGGTGTTGACGGCTTTCCTGAACGGTTCGTCGCCGTAGTATCCAAGGCGGATCACCGGCTCAGTCCACGTCGCGGGATCGTCGGGGTCGCAGGGCAGATCGCGCCACAGGATGGCGCGCCCTTGCTCGGCAAGTTCGTGCGGAAAGGCGTGATCGATCCGCACGAAGCCGTCGTGAATGAATTGCTCGATCTGCGCGTCGCTGAGCGCGCGCGCTTGTCTGCTGTCAGGCATGGAATTCCTCTTATCGCTGGGCAAGCGGCTATGACCCTGCGCGAAGCAGGGGCGGCCGGACTGTTTCTGTCGAAAACTTCCGCCCGCCTGAGCGGGCAACGCGGTCAGCGCGCGAGGAAGAAGACCGAAGCGATAGGGGAGGTACGGATCATCATGGCATGCGCGGTATAGCAAACCGGCCGCCGGCGTTCAACGCAGCCGCGCTCACTGCAACTCGACGCTGGCGGACTTGATCACAGCGGCCCAAGCGCAGGCCGCGGCAGCTTCCCCGGGGCCTGAACAGGCGGTGTGCGCGATCGCATTAACCGTGCAATAACCTTCCCGGCCATTGACGGATATTTTATGCGCACGCGCGGCGTTTCGCGCATTCCTTGTGCACCCATGGCGCGAGTGCCTGTGTCCCAGCAGCCACGCTTCGATTTTGCCGCGTGCATCTGTGGTCCGCATTGAGCCGACACACGCAAGGCGTGTGTACGACCACTTCGTCGGGGCAGCGTATCGCCGTGCACAACAGAAGTTTCTACGACAAGAGATACCTTTTTTTCAGAGACTTGTCTGAAAACTTTGCACGCAGAGTGCGAGTAGAGCGTTGTAATGCTGAAGAAGAAGCCGAAAACAACCGGGAAACCGAAGAAGTCGATTGTGCGTTTTCCCGGCCGGCCGGCAAAGCCCGCTGCGAAGCTTTCAACCAGCCGCCGAGATGGCGGCATCATCGGCCTGCGCGTCGACATCACCGAATTGAAGCAGCGCGAGGCATCGTTCCGACTGCTGTTCGACAGCAATCCGGTTCCGATGATCGTGTGTGCGCAGGGTGACGAACGGATCCTCGCCGTCAACGATGCTGCCATTGCGCATTACGGTTACAGCCGCAGCGAATTCGAGAAGCTGACGATCCGTAACCTGCAGGCCTTCGACGTCGAGCCGCCATGGGCCGGCGAGCATGCCGGCGACGAGCGCGCGGCCCACGCCTGGAAGCATGTCAGGGCCGACGGCGAGCTGATCGATCTGGCGATCTATTCGCGCCAGCTCGTCTATGGCGGCCAGCCCGCGGTCCTGCTCGCGCTGATGGACACTACCGAACGCAAGCGCGCCGAGGCGCGGCTGACGTTCATGGCCCAGCATGACGGCCTGACCGGGCTGCCGAACCGCAATCTGCTGCGTCAGCAGATGGACGACATCCTGCTCCACACGCGCCGCAACGCCGAGAAGGTGGCGGTGCTCGTGCTCGGCCTCGATCATTTCAAGGCGATCAACGATACGCTCGGCCATGGCGTCGGCGACAAGCTCCTGCGCGGTGTCGGTAAACGATTGCAATCGATGCTGCGCAAGGACGATGCGCTGGCCCGGCTCAACTCCGACGAATTCGCCATCGTCCTAACCGGCGTGACGCGGCCCGAGGATGCGGTGTTCATGGCGCGGCGCCTGTTGGACGCGATCGGCGATCCCTATCTTCTCGACGGGCATTCCGTCGTGATCGGCGCCAGCATCGGCATCGCGATGTCGCCGGGCGATGGCGACGAGTCCGAGAAGCTGCTGAAGAACGCCGACCTCGCGCTGTCGCGCGCCAAGAACGATTCCCGCGGCACATTCTCGTTCTTCGAGGCCGGAATGGACGCGCGCGCCCAGACCCGCCGCAAGATCGAGACCGAGCTGCGCGAGGCGGTCCATGGCGATGCGCTGCGGCCCTATTACCAGCCGCTGGTCGATCTTGCGAGCGGGCGCATTACCGGCTTCGAGGCGCTGGTGCGCTGGCCGCATCCGGAACGCGGCATGATCTCGCCGGCCGAGTTCATCCCCGTTGCGGAGGAGACCGGGTTGATCAACGCCGTCGGCGGCCTGATGCTGCGCCGTGCCTGCACCGATGCGGCGCAATGGCCCGACGACGTCCGCGTCGCGGTCAACCTGTCGCCGCTGCAGTTCCGCGTCGGCAATCTGTTGTCGCTGGTGGTGGATACGTTGAAGCAGTCCGGGTTGCCGGCGAAGCGCCTGGAGCTCGAGATTACCGAGACGCTGCTTCTGGAGAAGAGCAGCGAGGTGCTGGCGACTCTGCATGCGCTGCGCGCGCTCGGCGTCCGCATCTCGATGGACGATTTCGGCACCGGCTATTCCAGCCTGAGCTACCTGCGCAGTTTTCCGTTCGACAAGATCAAGATCGACCAGTCCTTCGTGCGCGATCTCGCCGCCAATCCGGATGCGCAGGCGATCGTGCGTTCGATCATCAGCCTCGGCAAGGGCCTCGGCGTCACCATCACGGCCGAAGGCGTCGAGACCGAGGCCGAAGTGAGCTGCCTGCGCAACGAGGGCTGCCACGAGGGGCAGGGCTTCCTGTTCAGCCGCGCGCGGCCGAATGGCGAGATCGTGAGCCTGTTGCAGACGCAGGGCGACTGGAGCGCAGCAACGGGTGCGGCGCTGGTGGCGTGAGGACACAGTACAAGCCAAGCCGTCATTGCGAGGAGCGAAGCGACGAAGCAATCCATCTTTCCGCGTGCGTGGAGAGATGGATTGCTTCGCTTCGCTCGCAATGACGGGGAGAGGCCGCCACAATGACGGCGAGAGCTACTTCGCCCGTCCCGCCTTCTTCCTCGCATGATACGTCAGCGCCAGCGCCACGCAGTGGCGCAGCGCTTTCTCGGGAAGCTTCTCGCCGGCGTCGAGCAGGATGGCACGGTTGCCGCTATAGCTCAGTTCGGGATAGAGCTCGCGAAAGGTCTCGACCAGATCAGTCTGGCAGTGGAAGTAAACCGCGTAGCGGCCGGCTTCCGCCTTTACCTCGTCGATCCGGATCGTGCTGCCGCTCTTGCTCTCGGTCGTGAGATAGCTCGGCTGCCCCCATTTCAGCGTCTCTTCGAGAGCGCCGACGCCGTCGGTCGTCCTGGCAGTATCGAAGATCAGCCGGCGCAGTGCCGATAGTTTCGCCTTGACCGGACCGGGATAGGTGCTGAAAACCGCTTCCACCGCAGCATTCGCAGCCGCGATCGACGGCCTCCCGGCGCTACGCTTTGCCGCTTTCTTACGTGCCGTAGCTTTCATGGAGGTCCGCGCATCCTGCCAAGGTCTGACTGCCTGGAGCTGATGCGTGCAGCCTAGAGCAGGATACAAGTCGGTGGAAGCGAAAACGAAACGCCTATCGCCGTCGCGCGGTCTTGCGCGCACCCGAGCGTGACGTCTTGCGTGCGATCGAGCGTGTGGTCTTGCGGGCGCTGGACCTCGCTGCGGCCTTCCGCTTGCGCGTGGCGGCTGCTTTCTTCGCCGAGCGTGATCGCGCCGCAGCTGGCCGGCGTGCCGCGGCCTTGCCGCCGCGCGGACCGCCGATCCGGCCGCCTTTCTTGGCCGAGACATTGGTGTCCTTCACGCCGCGGCCGGAGCCGCTCTTGTTGCCGCCGCCGGTTTCCTTGTTGACGGTGGCCCAGGCGCGCCGCTCGGCTTCCTTCTTGCCGACGCCGCGCTTCTCGTAACCTTCCTCGATATGCTCGGCCTTGCGCTTCTGCTTGTTGGTGTAGCTCGATTTGTCGCCGCGGGGCATGATCCATCTCCCTCGCTGTTGCCATTGAAGCGCAACGCAGACATGGCGAGGGGGTTCCGAAGGCGGCGGGAGCGACCCGCCGCCTCGGATGCTCAAGCGGCGTTGCGCAGGCCTGCCAGGAACGTGTCGACGCTTCTGTAAAGCGCGTCGGCCTGCCGGCCGAGCTGGTCGGTTGCGGTCGCCACATTATCGGCGAGTGCGCGCGACTGGTCGGCGGACTGGCTGGCGCCGCTCACATTGACCGAGACTTCGCCGGTGCCGGTCGCTGCCTGCTGGACGCTGCGGGCGATTTCCCGCGTCGCCGAATCCTGCTCTTCCACGGCTGCGGCGATGGTGGTGGCGATGGCGCTGATTTCGCGGATCGTGTCGCTGATGCCGCCGATCGCCTTCACGCAGTCACCGGTGGCGGACTGGATTGCCGCGACCTGTCCGGCGATTTCCTCGGTCGCCTTCGCGGTCTGACTGGCGAGCTGCTTGACCTCGGATGCGACGACGGCAAAGCCGCGGCCGGCCTCGCCGGCGCGCGCGGCCTCGATGGTCGCGTTCAGCGCCAGGAGGTTAGTCTGGCTGGCGATCGCCCCGATCAGGCGAAGCACGTCGCCGATCTTTTCGGCCGCCGAGGCGAGGCTGCTCACCATTTCGGTCGTCTCTCCGGCCTTGACCACGGCGTTGTCGGCGACCCGGCTGGAATGGGTGACCTGACGGCCGATCTCTGCAACCGAGGACGCCAGTTCCTCGGTCGCGGCGGCAACCGCGCTGACGCTGGCAGATGCCTCGTCGGAGGCGGCCGCTGCGGCGGCCGCCCGGTGCGAGGTGCCGTTCACGCTGGTCGCAATCTCGCCGGCCACGCGCTGCATGTCGGTCGTTGCCTGCGCGACCGCGGCGACCACGCTCTTGACGTCGCTCTCGAACCGATCGGCCATCTGACGCTGCATGGCCTTCTTCTCGAGTTCGGCCTGCTGCTTCGTCGCTTCCTGTGCCTCGCGCATGCCGCGCGACTCGATCATGCTGCGGCGGAACACGTCGACCGCGCTCGCCATTGTGCCGAGTTCGTCGCGGCGCTCGCGGCCGGGAATCGTGACGTCGATCTCGCCGCCGGAAAGGCGGTTCATGACCGCCGTGATCGCGGCCAACGGGCGCGACAGGCCGCGACCGAGCAGGAACGCCAGCACGATCGCGCCAAGCAGGATGGCGACGGTACCGAGGATCAGATTGCGCTGCGAGCTCGCCGCTGCCGCTTCATACTCGGTCGTATCCTTGACGATCTCGAGAATGCCGACCGGCTGACCGGCGTAGTTCCTGATCTGCCCGAGATAGAGCGCGGCGGGCCGGCCGCTGATCGTGGCGTCACGCCGCAACGGCTGGCCGTCGAACACGGCCTTGAGCTCGTCGGCGGTCGTCACCGCTTCGTCGCCGAAGGTCGTGGACAGCTTCTTGAAGGCCTTGCCGTCGTACGAATAGACGGCGAGGTCGATGCCGAAGCGCTTCTTGGCGCGATCGACGAATTCCTTGCCGAAGGCAGCACCGACGTCGACATTGGCCAGCGTCTTGCCGTCGCGCACGATCGGCGTCATGCCGAAGATCGAGAGCGCCTCGCGGCCGGGCTCGACGCCGACGATGGGCTTGCCGGTCTTGATCGCTTCCACCACGGTGGAACGCCGCGCGGAAGCGTCGTCATCGAACACTTTCGGCGCATGGACGCGGTAGATGGAAGTCGCAGGCGCCCGCCAGAACGAGATCAGCGGGATGCCCTGCGCCTTCATGGGTTCCAGCGCCTCGCCGAGCAGCTTGCCCAATGCATCGCGGTCGGTCTTTGCGAGGGCATCGGCGACAGGCGGCAGGGCTGCGATCAGGGATGAGACCGCGAGCGCGGCGCGCCCCTCATAGTCGATGGCGGCGATCACGCTGTCATACTGCAGCTTGAGCTGCTGATCGAGTGCGAGCTGCGTCAGCGAGCGCTGCTGGATGATCGAGAAGGTTCCGAGAATGCCGCAGGCGACGGCTACCGTCAGGGAAATGGCGAGGATCAGGCGAACGGCGATCGAGCGAATCATGAGAAATACGAAAGCTCCCCGGGGCAATGCTCCGTGAGAGATTTCATGAATTGTTTAACAACAGGGGTCGCCGGCCGGTCCGTAGAACTACGGACCGCAATCCATCACCGCATCGTCGGCGGGGCGTCGAGATCACCGGAAAGGATCGCCTTGCCGGCATCCTCGTAATGCGCGTCGCGGCCCTGGATCTGCTGGGCGATCGCATGCATGTCGCGAAAGCGGCGCTCGAACCTGTTGGCGTTGAACACGGCGGTGGCGCCGGCCATGCGATAGGCGGTGTCGACCACGGCGGCCGATTGATGGATGGTCCAGGTGGTGGCGATGCGCAGCGCAATGCGATGCGCTTCCGTGATGGCATCGCCCCTCGCCAGGTCGCGCCAGACCTCGGCGGCGGTCGCATAGAGATAGGCGCGGGCGCCGCGCCATTGCGCCTCGGTGCGGCCGATCAATCCCTGCACGGCATTGTTGTCGCGCATCGCCTTCAGCGCCTGCGGGGTCTTGGCGCGGGCAAGATCGACCGCCGCATCGAGCGTGGCGCGGGCGACGCCTAGCGAGGTCGCCGCAAAGCCCATGCCGAACACCATGTTGGTGGAGAGCTTGTACAGCGGCCCGGTTTCGCGCCGCGCCGCCGGTTCGTCGCGCAGCGCTGCGAATTTCTCCGGGATGAACAGATTGTCGACCGAATAGGAATCGGTGCCGGTGCCCCGCAAGCCGATCACGTCCCAGACGTCGTGCATCGTGGCGCTGGTCACCGGAAACAGGATGGTGCGGATTTCGGGCGAGCCGTCCTTCTTGCGCCGCGGCGTGCCGTCGGCCTCGACGACGCGGACATGGGCGCCGAGCCAGCTCGCCTGCCGCGAGCCGGAGGCGAAGTCCCAGCGCGCGCTGGCCTTGTAGCCGCCGGGAACCGCCTGCACTTCATGATTGATCGCGCCCCAGGCGAGAATGCCGGGCGCGACATTGAAGATTTCGTTGGCGGCATCGGGATCGAGATAGGCCGCGGTCATGGCGCAGACGCTGCACTGGCCGAGGCACCATGCGGTCGAGGCATCAGCCTTGGCGATCTCCTCCTGCATCTGCATGAATGCCTCGAGCGAAGCCTCGATGCCGCCAAAGCTTTGGGGCAGCAACGCGCGGTAAAGCCCGTTCTCGATCAGCGCCGCCGTGACCGCCGGCGTCAGCCGCCGCGTCCGTTCGATCTCGTCGGCCTCGCGCAGGATCAATGGCGCCAGCGCCCGCGCGCGTTCCACGAGATCGATGCCGCCCTGCCTGTTCATGCGTTCCTCGCATTCTCTTGTTCTTTTCGTATCCGCAATCGTGACCTATCGGTCACCGTCGATCAAGCCGGTGGCGGAATGGCAGGGCTCGTGCGGATAATGATAGCTACAACCGCAGGTGCGTCGCGTCGAGAAATGAGTTACAGTCGAGGCGCGGCAGGGAGCTGCAAATGGCAGATATCAGCCTTTTCGAGCCTGAAGATCTCAGCAACATCCCGACCTTCCGGGCCGCCTATTCGGATCGCACGGCGTTGCTGATGGCCAGGCTCGCCTATCGCGCCTACAACAATTACGACGTCGACGATGCGACGTTCAAGACGTTCAGCACGGAATTGTGCAGGCAGGGATTTGTCGACTGCCGCGCCCTGATCGACCGCGATGCCGGCACGGCAGGTTATATCGTCGAAGGCAGCGACATCATCGTCGTCGTATTCCGGGGAACCGAGGACGAACTCGACTGGAAAACCAATGTGAACGCTCGCTTCGTGGCACTGCAGGGAGGTACGCGTGTTCACACTGGCTTCTTTCAGGCCTACTGGCCGATCCGCGACGCCATGTTCGAGGTCGTCAAACGCGTCATCAAGGCGAAGCAGCGTCCGATCTACATTACCGGCCATTCGCTCGGCGGTGCGCTGGCGCTGATGGCCACGGCGGAACTGGCCAATGATGAGGATGCGACCGTGCGCGATAGTGTTGCGGCCTGCTACACGTTTGGCTGTCCGCGCGCAGGCGACGCCTCCTTCGATGTGTACGTCAAGGCTCCATTGTATCGAATCACCAACGGTGTCGACCTCGTGCCGGCAGTTCCTCCCGCCGTCCTTGGTTATCGTCACGTCGGCGATACCAGGTACTTCGGAAAAACTGGCGTTGCCCCGGTGCGGCGGTCGCCGAACTGGCCACAGAAGATATGGCGTACGATGTGGGGCCTGGTTGCGCTGGTCAGGACCGGAAAATTTCAGAACATCGCCGATCACAGCATGTCGGTATATGTCGGAAAGCTGGATGCCTGGGCAAAGGCCAATCTCAAGCAGACGCAGGAAAGGCGTGAAGTAACGGCCGACCCGGCGATCGCAAAGCCATAGAGCATGATCCGGAAAAGTGTGTAGCGGTTTCCCCCCGCGACAAACGCGAATGCGTTTGCGCGGAATCTTGCTCAAACAAAAAGATAAAGCGCGATGACGATTCGAAGAAAGTCATCGCGCTTCAGCCAAGCGGCTGTCGGCCTTGCATGAACTCAGGCCGCCGCGCGTCCGAGATCGAGCGAGGATTGCGGCGGCCGCTTCGCCGACGGGAAGCTCAACGCTACCGCGACGGCCGCCATGCCGATGGCGAACGAGCCGACATAGAGCCAGTTGTAGGCGTGGAAGGTGTCGAATACCCAGCCGCCGGCGAGCGGCCCCAGCGCCATGCCGAGGCTGGCAAAGGCGGAGACGGCACCGAACATGCTGCCCATGATACGCACGCCGAAATACTCGCGCACCAGTACGGCGTAGAGCGGCATCACGCCGCCATAGGCGAGGCCGAAGACCACCGACAGCGCATAGAACTCGCCGAGCTGGCCGACCGCGAGATAGGTGGCGATCGACAGCGCCTGCACGAACAGGCCGCCAACCAGAACGTGCTTGGCGCCGAAGCGATCGGCCAGCACGCCGAGCAGCAGCCGGCCGCCGAGACCGGAAAACCCGGCGAGGCTGTAGACCGTAACCGCCGTCAGCGGCGCGATACCGCAGACCATGGCGTAGCTGACCAGATGGAAGATCGGTCCGGAATGCGCCGCGCAGCAGGCGAAGTGTGCGCCTGCCAGAATCATGAATTGCGGTGTTCGCAAGGCTTGCGCGACGGTCCACTGCCCGTCGGGCGCGTCGGTTCCATTTGCAGCCTCGGGCGTCGAGGGCTCCGGCGGCTGCCGCACCAGCAAGGAGGCCGGAATCAACAGCGCCAACGCGACGATGCCGATCACCAGCATCGCCGTGCGCCAGTCATAGGACGCGATCAGCCAGCTTGCGAAGGGAGCAACGGTAAGCGGCGATACGCCCATGCCCGCGGACACCAGCGCCACCGCGAGGCTGCGGTGCTGTTCGATCCAGGCGCTCGCCGCCGCCACCATCGGCGCATAGAAGCTGCCGGCTGAAATGCCGATCAAGACGCCGAACGCAAACTGGAACTGCCACAGGCTGGTGGCCTGGCTCGCGCCGATCAGGCCGGCACCGAGCAGCAGCGTGCCCGAAAGCACCACGATGCGGGTGCCGAACCGGTCGGACAGGGTGCCCCAGAAGAACGCCGCCAGCCCCATCGCGAGAAAGTCGATCGTGGCCGCCGCCGAGATGCCGCTGCGCGACCAGCCCATGTCAGCCGAAATCGGCTGCAGGAACACCGCGAGCGACAGCATTGACCCGAATGCCACGCACGTCATCAGCGCACCAACGCCGACGACAACCCAGCCATAGGAAGACCCGGCGGACTTGCCCATGCGATTCCCCGCTCTTTTTGTATTTTATGATCTGAGCGGGGCAGATGGTGGCCTATTCGGCCGGTGAGGGCAAGATGAACGGCGCGGTTGACAGCGATCCGTCGCGACCGCGGTCGGGACCCGTTCTACTTTGCATGGGGTTGTTTTCGCGATTTTGTGTCCAGGCCTCCAGCGGAGAGGCCGCGCCCGGCTCACGAGATCGTCAATGCTTCCGAGGGACGCCTCAGCTATCCACCTTCAGCGCCGCAATGAAGGCTTCCTGCGGAATGTCGACCTTGCCGAACTGCCGCATCTTCTTCTTGCCTTCCTTCTGCTTCTCCAGAAGCTTGCGTTTGCGCGTGATGTCGCCGCCGTAGCACTTGGCGGTGACGTCCTTGCGCAGCGCGCGGACGGTCTCGCGGGCGATCACCTTGCCGCCGATCGCGGCCTGGATCGGGATCTGGAACATGTGCGGCGGGATCAGTTCCTTCATCTTCTCGACCATGGCGCGGCCGCGGCCTTCCGCGCGGGTGCGATGCACCAGCATCGACAGCGCATCGACCGGCTCGGCGTTGACGAGGATCTGCATCTTGACGAGATCCGCCACCTTGTAGTCGGTCAGATGATAGTCAAATGAGGCGTAGCCCTTCGACACCGACTTCAGGCGATCGTAGAAATCGAACACAACCTCGTTGAGCGGCAGATCGTATTTCACCATCGCGCGGGAGCCGACGTAGGTCAGTTCCTTCTGCGAGCCGCGGCGGTCCTGACACAGCTTCAGCACGCTGCCGAGATATTCGTCCGGGGTGAGGATCGTCGCCTCGATCCACGGCTCCTCGATGTCGGCGATCTTGACCACGTCGGGCATGTCGACGGGGTTGTGGATCTCGATCTCCTGGCCGTCGGTCAGGTGCATCTTGTAGATCACGCTCGGCGCTGTCGCGATCAGGTTGAGGTCGAATTCGCGCGACAGCCGCTCCTGGATGATTTCGAGATGCAACAGGCCGAGGAAGCCGCAGCGGAAGCCGAAGCCGAGCGCTGCGGAAGTCTCCATCTCGAATGAGAAGCTCGCGTCGTTCAGCCGCAGCTTGCCCATCGCCGCGCGCAGCGTCTCGAAGTCGTCGGCGTCGACCGGGAACAGGCCGCAGAACACCACGGGGATGGCCGGCTTGAAGCCCGGCAGCATCTCGGTGACCGGCCTCTTGTCGTCGGTGATGGTGTCGCCGACGCGGGTGTCGGCGACTTCCTTGATTGCCGCGGTGATGAAGCCGATCTCGCCGGGGCCGAGCTCATCGACCTGCTGCATCTTCGGCGTGAAGAAGCCGACGCGCTCGACGTCATAGGCCGCGCTGGTGCCCATCATGCGGATGCGGCTACCCTTCTTCATCGTGCCGTCGACCACGCGGATCAGCACGACGACGCCGAGATAGACGTCGTACCAGCTATCGACCAGCAGCGCCTTCAGCGTCGCATCGCGGTCGCCCTTCGGCGGCGGCAGCCGGGTGACGATGGCCTCCAGCACGTCTGATACCCCGAGGCCGGTCTTGGCCGAGATCATCACCGCGTCGGACGCATCGATGCCGATCACGTCCTCGATCTGCTGCTTGACCTTGTCAGGCTCGGCCGCGGGCAGGTCGACCTTGTTGAGGACGGGCACGATCTCGTGATTGTTGTCGAGCGCCTGATAGACGTTGGCGAGGGTCTGCGCTTCGACGCCCTGGCTGGCGTCGACCACGAGCAGCGATCCCTCGCAGGCCGCCAGCGACCGCGAGACTTCGTAGGCGAAGTCGACATGGCCGGGCGTGTCCATCAGGTTGAAGATGTAATCCTTGCCGTCCTTGGCGCGGTAGTTCAGCCGCACCGTCTGCGCCTTGATGGTGATACCGCGCTCGCGCTCGATATCCATGGAATCGAGCACCTGTTCCTTGCCCGCCATTTCGCGATCGGTCAGCCCGCCTGTCATCTGGATCAGGCGGTCGGCCAGCGTCGATTTGCCATGGTCGATATGGGCGACGATGGAGAAGTTGCGGATGTTGGAAATGGGCGTGGTTGTCATGGGGCGCGGGATAGCATTCACGCCCCGGTGCGGCAACCATCTTGCTGTATTTTAAGGGGGTTTCTTCACGCCAAGCTGATTCCACTCGGCCCCAAAACACGCTACGGAGTGGGCCATGTCCACTGCATCCATTTCGTCCGCGGCCGCGCGCGGCAGGCGTTTCCCATCGATCCAAAGGCTGACGGCGTGGCTGGCCTCGCGGGCCAGCGATCCCAAGGCCGGGCTCTGGCTGGTGACCGGCTTTGCCGTGGTCCACGCCGTGCTGTGGACGCTGATTCTGGTCAATCTGAAGACCGGGCAGGACGTTCATATGGACGTCGCGGAGGCCTTCGCCTGGGGGCAGAAGTTCCTGCTCGGCTATGGCAAGCACCCGCCGCTCTCCGGATGGGTCGCCGGCGTCTGGTTCATGCTGTTTCCGGTTACCGACTGGTCAAGTTACGCGCTGGCGATGGCGACACTGGCCTGCGGGCTCGTGATCTGCTGGTGGCTGGCGCGGCGCGTGGTGGATCATCGCCGCGCGTTCTTCGTCGTGGTGATGCTCGCGATCTATCCGATCTTCAATTTCAAGGGCTTCAAGTACAATCCGGACCTGTTGCAACTCGTCACGCTGCCGCTCCTCGTGCTGGCCTATCTCGACGCGTTCGAAAAGCGCAGCATCAGATCCGGCGTATGGCTCGGGCTCGCCGGCGCGCTGGCGCTGATGACCAAATACTGGGCGGTGACCATGATCGGCGCCATCGGCCTTGCCGCGCTGATCCATCCCGCGCGCCTGCAGTTCCTGCGTTCGCCGGCGCCGTGGGTCGCGATCATTACGCTCGTCGTCGCGATGCTTCCGCATTTGATGTGGCTGAAGCAAGTGAACTTCGTTCCGTTCACCTATGCCGGCGACACCTATACGCTGACCGACCGCGCCACGATCAACGAGCTCGTGGTGGGCTATATCGGACATAATCTCGCGTTGCTGGCCCTGCCGGCGGTGCTCGGCGCGATCGCGCTGATGTGGCGGCCGTGGCGCTTGACGCCGTTTCCGTTCCTGGCGCGCGGCGCCAATTCAGGCGTGAACACGTCCCAGGCACTCAATGTCTGGATCATCCAGGCGGTGGTGGCGGTCGGGCCGCCGCTCGGCGCGCTGATGCTGCATTTCTACATCAAGACCGATTGGGGCATTCCGCTGTTCTTCCTGACGCCGCTCGCGCTGGTCGCGATTCCTGCGGTGCGGGTTCGGAAAGTCGCGCTGATGAACCTGACCACGACCTGGCTGGTGATTTCGCTGGTCGTGCTGGCGATATCACCCAGGATCGTCGCCCATGAACTCAGCGAAAAGCGCACGGCAGGCGCGACCTACCGGGCGCGCTCCGAACTCGCCCGCGAACTGACGGAAGCCTGGCAGGTCCGCTTCCGATCGCGCTGGCCTGTGGTCGCCGCCTATACCGATACCGGACAGCCCGTCACCTTCTACAGCCCCGATCATCCGGCGCCGCTGACGCCGGATGAGCCGTGGTCGTCGGGCCTGACCTCGCTCGAGGAAGCGAAGCGATCCGGCTTCATCGGCATCTGCGAAACCGGCGACTGGAAGCTGGAAAGATGCGAGGCGTGGATGAAGACCCATGCCGCCAATGCCGAGCGCATGGTGATGACCACGCGACGATTCTTCCTAGGCTTGCCCGGTCCCGCGACGGCCTGGAACATCTACATCGTGCCGCCGGCCAAATAGAAGTGGCTACAAAAACAAGAGGGGGTAGACGGATGAATCTCGATCTAACGGACAAGACGGCGCTGGTTACCGGCTCGACGCGCGGCATCGGACTCGCAACGGCCATTGGCCTTGCGCAGATGGGCGCGGCGGTGATCGTCAACGGGCGCGAGCAGACGGCGGTTGGCGAGGCCGTGGCAAAAGTCCGAGAGGCGGCGCCGTCGGCCAAGGTGCATGCGGCAGCGTTCGACCTCGGCGATGCCGTGGGCTGTGCGGCGCTGGTGGCGCAATTCCCTGATGTCGACATCCTCGTCAACAATCTCGGCATCTACGAACCAAAGGGCTTCTTCGAGATCGAGGATGCCGATTGGTCGAAAATGTTCGAAGTCAACGTCATGAGCGGGGTGCGGCTGACGCGGCATTATCTGAAGCGGATGCTCGATCACAAGGACTGGGGCCGCGTCGTGTTCGTCTCCAGCGAATCCGGCGTCTTCATTCCGAAGGAGATGGTGCATTACGGCTTCTCCAAAGCGGCGCAGCTCGTCATCGCGCGCGGTGCGGCCGAGACGACCAAGGGCACCAATGTCACCGTCAATTCGGTGATGCCGGGCCCGACCTGGGTGGAGATGGCGCCGGTGCGTCTGGCCGCGCGGGCGAAGGCCGCAGGCACGACCGTTGACGATCTGGTCTCGCGCACCTTCAGCGAACGCCGCCCGGCCTCACTGCTGCAGCGCTATGCCAAGCCGGAAGAGGTCGCCAATCTGATCTGCTACGTCTGCTCAAAAGCCTCCAGCGCCACCAACGGCGCCGCGCTCCGTGCCGACGGCGGGATCGTTACGAATCCATTTTGATGTCTTAGACCGTAGGGTGGGCAAAGCGAAGCGTGCCCACCATTTTGAGCCGAGCGCTCGGATGGATGGTGGGCACGGCGCTATCGCGCCTTTGCCCACCCTACAAATTCCTCGCAAGCGCGGAGAGGTGAGGCAGAGCCATTCAGTTCAGCCTCTCACACGCCCTCTTCATTAAACTTGTCTGCAATGAGCGCTGCGATCGCATCGACCGCGGCTTGCGCCTCGGGTCCGGTCGCGGAGACCGTTACCGTGGTTCCAGGTCCGGCCGCCAACATCATCAAGCCCATGATCGATGTACCGCCGACGGTTTCATTGCCGCGGGTCACCCAGACCTCGGCGTTGAAGCGTTCGACCATCTGGACGAACTTGGCCGACGCCCGCGCATGCAGGCCGCGCTTGTTGATGATGAGAAGTTCCCGCGAGATGGCGCCGGCCGGCACGCCGGACCCGAGTTCCTTTCCGGGCGCGGCGTCGTCGCTCATTTGCCGGCGAGCACGCGGCTGGCGATGGTGACGTATTTGCGCCCGGCTTCCTGCGCCATGGCGATGGCATCGGGAAGCGAGCGCTCTTCGCGCACCTTGGCAAGCTTGACCAGCATGGGAAGATTGATGCCTGCGAGCACCTCCACCTTCGGGCGGCTCATGCAGGAAATCGCAAGGTTGGATGGGGTGCCGCCGAACATGTCGGTGAGGATGGCGACACCATCGCCGCTGTCAACGCGATTCACCGCTTCGATGATATCGCTTCGACAGAGATCGGAGTCGTCCTCGGCTCCAATCGTGATGGCTTCAATTTGTTTTTGCGGACCCATGACATGTTCGAGCGCCGCCTTGAACTCGTCGGCAAGGCGCCCATGGGTCACAAGCACTAGACCAATCATCGGAAACTCCTCGCGGGTGCTTTTTGGTGCACCGCACGAACGCGCCACTTTGACCATCCAGAGGCCCCGCGCAAGAGGGCATCTTGGCTATTGTTCCGGAATTTGCCGGTAAGAAGTGAGGCCTGCGCCGGATTAATCGGTGGCGATATTGGGGCTTATATGGTTACCAATTCCCTTCGGGCAATCGTCCAAAGGTTTGACGAGACCAGAACCATCGGTTGTCGTCAGGGCGGCTGCAATCAGCGGGAGGGGGTCGAAGCCCACCGGGACAGGGATTCGCGGTAGCTCTACACCATTAAGGCGGATATTGAGGGCTTCCGGCGGTGGCAGCCGTTCCGCGTCGCCGGCTGCGAGATCGGCGACGACGCCGACAATCGCCTCGTTCACGAAGTCGCAGCGGCGGATCCCAAGGCCCCGAACCTCGATCAGGCCGGCCAGTTCCCGCGCCGGGCGGACCCACAATTGTCCGGCTACTGTGTCGAGATGGACACGGTCATCGCCGACCAAAACGGCCGGCGGGAGCTGTCCGGTGCGTCCGGCGAGAATCAGGTCGAAGGCCAGCCGCGACTTGCCGGCCCCTGACGGTCCCCGGATCAGCACGGCGCGTTCGCCCACCAGCACGGCGGAGGCGTGCACGCTGGCTTCCCCGGTCATAGCGCGGGCAGCCGGACCACGAAGCGCGCGCCGGCCACCGTCGGCTTGCCGTCGGCGTCAGCCGGGCCATGGCGATTTTCCGCCCAGATCCGCCCGTTATGCGCCTCGATGATCTGCTTGGAAATCGACAGCCCGAGCCCCGAGTTCTGGCCAAAGCCCTGATGCGGCCGGTCGGTGTAGAAGCGCTCGAAGATGCGTTCCAGCGCATCCTCGCCGATACCGGGGCCGTCGTCGTCGACGACGATTTCGATTTCCGAGCGCACGCGGCGGCAGGTGACGCGCACCTTCCCGCCGGGGGTGGAGAAGGATTGCGCGTTGGACAGGAGGTTGGAGATCACCTGTCCGAGCCGCGAATCATGGCCGGGCACCGAGAACGTGTCGGTAGCGCCACGGCCCTCGAAGCGGGCCTCAACTGCGACGTCGTGACCCAGCCTGGTTTCGTTGGCGACCGAGGTCAACGTCGTCAGGAGCCGGCGCATATCGACCGGCGCCATGTCCTGGCGCTGCAATTCGGCATCGAGGCGGCTGGCGTCTGAAATGTCCGAGATCAGCCGGTCGAGCCGCTTGACGTCGTGCTCGATCACCTCAAGCAGGCGCGCACGGCTGGTGTCGTTGCGCGCCAGCGGCAGCGTCTCCACCGCCGACCGCAGCGAGGTCAGTGGATTCTTCAGTTCATGGGCGACGTCGGCGGCGAACATCTCGATCGCCTCGATGCGGCTATAGAGCGCATTCGTCATGTCGCGCAGCGCGCCTGAGAGATGGCCGATCTCGTCGCGGCGGCGGGTGAAATCGGGAATCTCGACGCGGGTCTGGATGCGTCGGCGGACGCGCTCGGCGCCGTCGGCCAGCCGCCGCACCGGGCCCGCGATCGTGCTCGCGAGCAAGAGCGACAGCACGATCATGACCGCAGAGGCGACGCCGCCCACTTTCAGGATCGCCAGCCGCTCGGCGGTCACCATCTGGTCGATGTCGTCACCCTGCGTCGAGAGCATCAGCGCGCCATGCACGGCGCGGAAGCGTTGCACGGGGACGGCGACCGAGACGATTACCTCGCCGCGGTCGTTGACGCGCACCATGCTGCTTTTGACGCCGTCGAGCGCCTGCACGATCTCCTGGTAGCCCTTGCCGTTTTCGGGGCCGAGCTCGCGATAGAGCGGCAGGTCGCCGCGGTTGAGCCAGGTGCGAATCGAGATCGTGGCGCGCTCGACGAAGCCCGGCTTCTCGGTCGAAGGCGGCGGAAGTTCGAACCGCATCACGTCGCCGCGGCCATAGAGGCTACGGCTGTCGAGGATCATGCCGCCGTCGCCGCCATAGATGCGCGCGCGTGTCTTGGTCGGCGAGATCAGCCGCCGCAGCACCGGCGCGACGCGTTCCGGATTGATCGGAAAATCGAGGCCTGAGGATTCGTCGGGCGCGCCGTAGCTTTCGCCGGGCTTGAGATCGAGCAGGCGGTCCGGATCGATGGTGATGGTGTTGGTTTCGACGGTGGCGGAGGCGGCAATCGCGCCGGCGATGATTTCGGCCTGCACCAGAAGGCTCTGCGCCCGCGCATCGATCAGGCCGGCGCGGAATTGCGAAAGATAGAGAATGCTCGCCACCAGTGCGACGAGGCCCGCCAGATTGAGCGAGACGATGCGGCGCGTGAGGCTCGAAAAGGAGAGCGCGAAGAAGAACTGCCCGGCCCGTCGCAGCCAGCCGAGCGGCCGCCGCCAGCCCGTCTCGCCCGTATTAACCTCGGCAACACGTTCCCGTTCGAGGAGCTCCAGAGCGTCCTCGTGGTTCAGGCTGGGATCGGGCTGCGTTCGATCTAGCAATGGCCGAGCTGCCGGTTGTGATGCGCCGTCTTCTAGTTCTACGCTTCTACGCCGAGCGGGCGGATGTGTCAGTCAGCACTTCCGCCCGGCGAACGCAGATCAGGCTTCCTTGAAGCGATAGCCGACGCCGTACAGCGTCTCGATCATTTCGAAATCGTCGTCGACCACCTTGAACTTCTTGCGCAGCCGCTTGATGTGGCTGTCGATGGTGCGGTCGTCGACATAGACCTGATCGTCATAGGCGGCGTCCATAAGCGCGTTGCGGCTCTTCACCACGCCGGGCCGGGTCGCCAGCGCCTGCAGGATCAGGAATTCCGTCACCGTCAGCGTCACCGGCTCGTTCTTCCAGGTGCAGGTGTGACGCTCCGGGTCCATCCGCAACAGGCCGCGGTCCAGTGCACGCGCATCCGGCTCCTTCGGCACGGCGGTCGGATCCTTGGGCTGGCCGCGGCGGAGCACCGCCTTGACGCGCTCGACCAGAAGGCGCTGCGAGAACGGCTTGCGGATGAAATCGTCGGCACCCATCTTGAGTCCGAACAATTCGTCAATCTCTTCATCCTTGGAGGTCAGGAAGATCACCGGCAGGTCGGACTTCTGCCGCAGCCGGCGCAGCGTTTCCATGCCGTCCATGCGCGGCATCTTGATATCGAGGATCGCGAGGTCCGGCGGCGAAGTGCGGAAGCCGTCCAGTGCCGACGCACCATCCGTGTAGGTCATGATGCGATAGCCTTCTGCTTCGAGCGCGATCGACACGGAGGTGAGAATGTTGCGGTCATCATCGACCAGGGCGATTGTGGGCATGAGCCTGCTTTCGAATAAGAGAGTGGCTTAAACGGCGGGCACTTCAGCCGGACGCCGCATAAATGGGCTTCGTACACGGTCAACGAGCAATGCAAGCTGGGCTGAAGTGTGACCGAGTTCCGCAAAACGTTTCTGCTAAGCAACACGATCCCCCATATAGCACCCTATCAAGTCGAGAAAACCCCCTTTTTGCAATAAGATGACCGGAAACGAACCATGCAGCCAACCGCAGATTTTGACGCTTCCAAACTCGCCCGCTCGCTGCTGCGGCGTAGCCGTCAGGGCGCGCTGGCCACGCTTATGCCTGAAAGTGGCGACCCTTACTGCTCGCTCGTCAACGTTGCGAGCCATGCCGATGCCTCCCCAATTCTCCTGATTTCGCGGCTGGCGCTGCATACGATAAACGTCCTCGCCGATGGCAGGGTATCTCTGATGCTGGACGAGCGCGCTGCCGGCGACCCGCTGGAAGGTTCACGGATCATGCTGGCTGGCCGGGCCGAGGAGGCCACCGGCGAGCCCGCGAAAATCCTGCGCCGGCGCTACCTCAACGCCCATCCGTCCGCGGAAGCCTTTGTGGATTTCAAGGATTTCTCGTTCTTCCGGATTGCCCCGTCGGGCCTGCATCTGGTCGCCGGCTTCGGCCGCATCATCGATCTCAAGCCTGCGCAGTTTCTGACCGAGATCGGCGATGCCGCTGATTTGCTGGAAGCCGAGCAGGGCGCGGTCGAGCATATGAATGAGGATCACCGCGACGCGATGAACCTGTATGCGACCAGGCTGCTGGGCGCCGAGTCCGCCGATTGGCGCTGCACCGGCTGCGATCCTGATGGCATGGACATGCAGGCTGACAGCGCGACGCTGCGGCTGGATTTCCCGGAACGGGTCAGCAGTGCGATGGGACTGCGCAAGATGCTGGTGCGGCTGGCAGGCGAGGCGCGGGCCAAGGACTGAGAGCCGCACAAGGGTTAACGTCTGCCAATAGCGAACGTGGATTTGAACGGGTGCGGACGTTTCCGCGACCTAATGCAAACCTGCGCGTAAGTGACCAGCGAAAGCCCGCATGAACTCCCGCAATCGATTGATATTCTCCGTGTGTCTGGCGCTGTTGTCGGGCACGTGCCTCTCCACGCCATCGCTGGCGCAGAAGAGCGACATCGCCGCGGTCAGCGTCAAGGTCAACGAACTCGGCCGCGCCGGCAAATATGCCGAAGCGGTCGCGCTGGCGAAGGAACAGGTGGAAAGCCTCGAGAAAAGATTCGGTCCCGTGAACCGCGAGGTTGGCGCGGCGCTGAACAATCTGGCGCAGGCCTACGGCAATCAGGGCAGGGACGGCGAGGCGGAGCCGCTGCTCAAGCGATCCATCGCGGTGCTGGAGAAGACGACGGGGCTCGAATCGCCGGAGATCGCGGCCGCGCTGACCAATCTGGCGGCGCTGTACCAGCGCCAACAGCGCTATGCCGATTCCGAACCCTTGTTCAAACGCGCGCTGTCGGTGCGCGAGCGGTCGCTGCCTGCCGGTCACCCCGACATCGGACAAGCCCTGAATAACCTCGCCACGCACTACGAGAAGCTCGGCCGCCACGGCGATTCCGAGCCATTGTTCAAGCGGGCGCTGGCGATCTACGAAAAGGCCGCCGGCCCGGAGCATCCCGCGGTCGCGACCCTGTTGAACAATCTCGGCCAGGTGGCGAAAGTCCAGGCCCGCTATGCCGAGGCCGAGCCGCGGATCAAGCGGTCGCTGGCGATCCGCGAAAAAGTGCTGGGCCGCGAACATCCCGATGTCGCGCGCTCGCTGAACAATCTCGCAGACCTCTATGAACGGCATGGCCGTTACGCCGAAGCGCAGCCGTTGTTCGAGCGCGCCTTGGCGATCCGTGAACGCGCCGTCGGTCCCGACCATCCGGATACCGCGACGTCGACCAACAATCTGGCGTCGTTCTATCAGGCGTCCGGCCGTCCCGGCGACGCGCTGCCGCTGGTGCAGCGGCTAATCGGAAATGGACGCGCGCAACCCCGCGCGGCGCTTCCGGTGCTGGCGGATGCGGAACGCCAGCATCTGATGCCGCGCGACAAAGCCGTGAACGATATGCTCAGCGTGATCCAGCGCGGCACCCAGTCATCGGTTGCATCAGCCGTGAACAAGCTGGCGGTACGGCTGGCCGCGGGCAGCGATCGCCTCGCCGAACTGGTGCGCCGGGATCAGGATCTCGCCACTGAAGCGGAAGCGCTCGACAAGTCGGTCGTGGCGGCGGTCTCGAAGGAGCGCTCGAAGCGCGACGCCGCTTCCGAGCAGCGCGCCCGCGCGCGGCTTGCCGCTGTCGCGACCGAGCGGGCGTCGCTGCAAAAGACATTATCCGCGGAATTTCCCAACTACGCCGCGCTGTCGAATCCATCGCCGATGACGGTGAAGGAGATCCAGTCGCTGTTGTCGGAAAACGAAGCGCTGGTGCAGTTCGCCGTCACCGAGGTGGAAAGCTACGTCATCGCGATCACCCGCGAGAACTTTGACTGGAAGCCGATCCCACGTGGCGCGGACACCTTGTCGCAGCAGGTGGCCGCGTTCCGTCGCGGTCTTGATCTCGGCAAGGCGAGCGATGCTTCCGGCAAATCCGGCCTGTTCGATCTCGCGCTCGCCAATGAACTGCACGGGACGTTGCTGGCGCCGGTCGATGCGCTGATCAAGGACAAGCCCTCGCTTCTGGTGGTGGCGTCGGGCGCGCTGACGGCGTTGCCGTTCCATCTGCTGGTGACCGAAAAGCCGAAGGCCGCCATCCCCGAGACGTACGACGGCTATCGCGATGCGGCCTGGCTGTTGAAGCGTCAGGCAGTCTCGATCTTGCCGTCGGCCGCGAGCCTGAAAGCGCTGCGGGTGTTTGCGCGCAAGGAGCAGAGCACCAAGCCGATGACCGGCTTTGGCGATCCCATTTTCAATCCCGCCGCGAAGCCTGCCGATGGCAATCGTTCCAGGACCGCCGCGCGCAGCCTTGCGAGCGGCGCCTACACCGATTTCTGGCAGGGCGCCGGCGTCGATCGCGCGCGGCTTTCAGATGCCTTGGCGCAACTGCCCGATACCGCCGACGAGCTCAACACGATCGCGAAAAATCTCGGCGTTGCGGCGGCCGACATTCATCTCGGCGAAGACGCCAGCGAAACCACGCTCAAGCGCACGCCGCTCGCCGATTACGGCATCGTCTATTTCGCCACCCACGGCCTCGTCGCCGGCGACGTGAAGGGGCTTGCCGAACCATCGCTGGTGCTGAGCATCCCGAGGCAGCCCAGCGAACTCGACGACGGCCTGCTTACGGCAAGCGAAGTCGCGCAGTTGAAGCTCAATGCCGATTGGGTGGTGCTGTCTGCCTGCAACACCATTGCCGGCGACAAGCCCGGCGCCGAAGCGCTTTCGGGCCTTGCGCGATCGTTCTTCTATGCCGGCGCGCGGGCGCTTCTGGTGTCGCATTGGGCAGTCAGCTCGGAGGCTGCCACGCGGCTTTCGATATCGACCTTCGATCGCCTGAAGGCCGATCCCAAGCTCGGTCGCGCCGAGGCGTTGCGGCAGGCCATGCTGGCCTATCTCAATGACCCGTCGTCGCCGCGTAATGCCTATCCGGCGTACTGGGCGCCGTTTGCGCTGGTCGGAGAGGGCGCCGCGCGCTAAGAAATTTCGATTGTGCGCCGCAACAATTCGGGCATCTAACGCGTTGAGACAGATGGTCGCGCAACCATGGCAGCAAACGAACAAAAAGCACCGCAGCAAGCGATTGATTCAGATCAATCGCCCTCGCCTGCATAAACCAATTAGCGTGGATCGGCTTGGCAAGCAGGGCGTTCATCAGTATTAGGTCGCCGGACCGAGGCCGTAAGGCTATATTCAGGGGTCACCGCGACAGAGCGCGTCAAGCGACATGCGCGCGTCGAGAGTAACGCGGGTTCGAGGAGGAGTCTTCGTGCAAGAGACGGGTCTACGCAACGGTGCCTTCGGCGCCGATAAATTCGGTTTAAAGAATCTCAAGACGGTGCACTGGAATCTCGGTGCGCCGCAGCTTTATCAATATTCACTTGCGGCAGGCGAGGCCGTGCTGTCGGCGGACGGCGCGCTGTGCGCGGACACCGGTGAGTTCACCGGCCGCAGCCCCAAGGACAAGTTCACGGTTCGCGACGCGACTACCGACAAGAACATGTGGTGGGCCGGCAACCAGTCGATCACCTCGGAGCAGTTCTCCGCGCTCTATGCCGACTTCCTCAAGCATGCCGAAGGCATGACGCTGTTTGCGCAGGACCTCTATGGCGGCGCCGATCCGAGCTTCCAGATCAAGACGCGCGTATTCACCGAGCTTGCCTGGCACTCGCTGTTCATCCGCACGCTGCTGATCCGCCCCGAGGCGCAAGCGCTGAAGGATTTCGTTCCCGAACTCACCATCATCGATCTGCCGAGCTTCCGCGCCGACCCGAAACGTCATGGCTGCAAGTCCGAGAACGTCGTCGCGATCGATTTCGCCCGCAAGATCGTCCTGATCGGCGGGTCTTATTATGCCGGCGAGATGAAGAAGTCGGTCTTCACCACGCTGAACTACTATCTGCCCGCCAAGGGC
This sequence comes from Bradyrhizobium jicamae, assembly GCF_001440395.1. GTDB lineage: Bacteria > Pseudomonadota > Alphaproteobacteria > Rhizobiales > Xanthobacteraceae > Bradyrhizobium > Bradyrhizobium jicamae. The sequence continues at coordinate 86,501 of NZ_LLXZ01000197.1, forward strand.
GTGCTGCCGATGCACTGCTCGGCCAATGTGGGACCTGCGGGTGACACCGCGATCTTCTTCGGGCTGTCGGGCACCGGCAAGACCACGCTGTCGGCCGATCCCAACCGCACGCTGATCGGCGACGACGAGCACGGCTGGGGCAATGACGGCGTCTTCAATTTCGAAGGCGGCTGCTATGCCAAGTGCATCAAGCTGTCGGAAGAAGCCGAGCCGCAGATCTTCGCGGCCAGCAACCGTTTCGGCGCCGTGCTCGAAAACGTCGTGATGGACGAGCGCACCCGCGTGCCCGACTTCGACGACGGTTCGAAGACCGAGAACACCCGTTCGGCCTATCCGCTCGATTTCATCCCGAACGCTTCGCGTACCGGCCGCGCCGGCCAGCCGAAGAACGTCGTGATGCTGGCGGCCGACGCCTTCGGCGTGCTGCCGCCGATCGCAAAGCTCTCGCCGGCCCAGGCGATGTATCACTTCCTGTCCGGCTACACCGCCAAGGTCGCCGGCACCGAGCGCGGTCTCGGCAACGAGCCACAGCCGGAATTCTCCACCTGCTTCGGCTCGCCGTTCCTGCCGCTCGACCCCTCCGTCTACGGCAACATGCTGCGCGAGCTGATCGCCAAGCACAATGTCGATTGCTGGCTGGTCAACACCGGCTGGACCGGCGGCAAGTTTGGCGTCGGCAGCCGTATGCCGATCAAGGTGACGCGTGCGCTGCTGACGGCTGCGCTCGATGGCTCCTTGCGCAATGTCGAATTCCGCACCGACAAGTATTTCGGTTTCGCGGTGCCGACCGCGCTGCCGGGCGTGCCGAGCGAGATCCTCGATCCCGTCAACACCTGGAAGGACAAGGCCGAGTTCGACAAGACCGCGCGCGCGCTGGTCGGCATGTTCCAGAAGAACTTTGCCAAGTTCGAAGCCCAGGTGGACGCCGAAGTCCGCGCCGCTGCGCCGGACACCAAGCTCGCGGCGGAATAACGCTCAATAGCGGCGAACACGTTTAAAAAGGGCGGCTCTGTGAGCCGCCCTTTTTTGTTGTGAGCTCGCAGTCAGCCGTTGCCGTTGCCCGGAAGCACCGCGTTGCTTGGCGTCCGCCGGTCGGTGATCTGCAGGCCGAACAGGCTGCCGATCAGTTCGACGGCGACGCGTGCGGTGCGACCGCGCTCGTCGAGAAACGGGTTGAGCTCGACGATATCGACCGAGCACACCAGCCCGGAATCGTGCAAGAGCTCCATGATCAGGTGCGCCTCGCGATAGGTCGCGCCACCCGGCACGGTGGTGCCGACGCCGGGAGCGACCGTGGGATCGAGGAAGTCGACGTCGAAAGAGACATGCAGCACGCCGTTCCGCGCTCGCACGCGTTCGATCACCTTTCGGATCAGGACGCCGACGCCGAACTCGTCGATCGCGCGCATGTCGGCGATTGCGACGCGGCGCTCGAACACCAGTTTTTTCTCCTCGGGATCGATCGAGCGAATCCCGAACAGGTCGAGCTGATCCGGGCCGATCGAGGCGCGGGGCGCGCCGCCAAGCAGATCGTCGAGGCCGGCCTCGCCGCACAGGAACGCGGCCGACATGCCGTGCATGTTGCCGGTTTCCGTCGTCTGCGGCGTGTTGTAGTCGGCATGGGCATCGACCCAGAGCACGAACAGCGGCCGGCCCTGCTCCTGCCAGTGGCGCGCGACGCCGTTCACCGATCCCATCGACAGCGAATGATCGCCGCCCATGAAGATGGGAATGGCGCCGGAACGCGCCAGCGCATAGGAGCGCTCGCTGAGTGCGCGGATCCAGCCCTTGATCGTGTCGTAATATTTGGCGTTCGCCGGCGGCGGGCCCTCGGCGGAGGCGGGGCCGGGCTTGGCCATGTTGCCATGGTCCTCGACGGCAAAGCCGAGCTGGTCGAGGATGCGGCCGATGCCTGCGGTGCGCAGCGCGTCCGGTCCCATCAGGGTGCCGAGTTGCGAGGCGCCGATCTCGATGGGGACGCCGAGCAGGGCGATGCGGGGAACGTTGGCATCAGACATGCGGGCCACCTTCCGATCAGTAGGGTGGGCAAAGCGAAGCGCCCACCATTCAGCCTGACGGATTGGATAGATGGTGGGCACGGCGCGAAGCGCGCCTTTGCCCACCCTACAAGATTTTCGACAGGCCGATGCTCACGCCTTGAAATAGGCGATTTGCGTCGTGGTTGCGAGCAGGCGACCCGAGGGCGACCACAATTCGCCGTGCTGGTCGCCGTAACTCCTGTGGAAAATCCGGGCGTCGGCTGCCGCCAGCACGTGGGTAATGTCCTCGCCCGCCAGCTCTTCCGACGCGGTATGAAAATACGTCGTGATGGAGACCGTGCCGAACGGCACGAGTTCCCGCCGCGCCAGAAACACCCGGCCGAAGAAGGCGTCCGACATCGACATCAGCGACAGCATGTCGATCTTTCGCGGCACGCGGTCGCCGATCCATTGCTTGGAGAAGGCATCGAGCGGCTCCGCCGCAGGCGAGCCGTAGAAGCTCGGCTCCCCCTCGACAAAGCGGAAATCATATTGGTGCGTCCAGGTCATCGGCGTGTTCGGAAACGAGCGCGCCTGCGCGAATGGCACCGCGTCCGGATATTTCATCTGCTGGTGCGACCAGGACGGACGGCGCTCGGCGAATACAGCGGTCGCCAGCGTCGCGACGTCGCCACCGCCCTGCGTCATCTCCACGCACCAGTGCTGGCTCGAACGGTTGGCCTTGACCAGCCGCACGTCGAGGTCGAACGGGCCTTCGGCCACCGGCGCGCAGAAGTTCACGGTCAGCGCCAACGGATCGCCCGCCCGCTGCGGATGTTCCATCAGCGCGCGCAAAATAGTCGCTGCCGTGCAGCCGCCGAACGGGCCGACAAAGGCCCAGTAGTCCGGGCTGGTCTTGCCCTGCCAGCAGCTATCGCCGGCGGTCACCCGCGTGGCGTCGTCGAAGAGGTGAGGGGAGTTTGTGAGCATCGATGTACTTCGGTTTCGAGGGGCGCGACGTTGTTGCCGCAGATACCGTCATTGCGAGCGGAGCGACTTGTTCGCCGTAGCTCGAAGAGTGAAGGCGGGAGCAATCCATCGCGCCGCAAGCGGAGGAATGGATTGCTTCGTCGCTTACGCTCCCTTGCACAAACGCTTCGCGTTTGTCGCAGGCAATGACGCGGATGCAGTATCGCAACAATCCTGCCGAATTCAATGACGCCAGAGGTAATGGATTTCCGCTTCCCGGGATTGCGATTGCTCATTCATCCATGTGCTCGCAAAATTGATTGATTGCCTTGGCTGCAGCTTCGGGGCGGGTTGCCAGCAGCATGTGCGAGGAATCGAACCAATGCACATGGCAACGTGGCTGAGCAGCTACGATCTCGTCAACCTGCCGCCTGTTCACCAGACGGTCGAAACGCCCTTGCAGGCACAGCACGGGGCAGGCGACCCCGCGTAGTCGATCGCGCTTGTCGACGCGAAGCACTTCGCGGGCACGGTATTGAAGGACCTCGCGAGGCAAGGCCGCCAATACATGGCGAAGGCGAGCGGTGAGTTCAGGCGTTGCCTCCGATCCCATCAGCGCCGTCGCAATGATGCGCTTGGGCAGCCACCTGAGGTCAAGGAGCCGAGTGAGTGCCGCGAACTGCGCCGGCAGCGGATGTCGCGCAAAACTCGATGCGAGGACCAATCCGACGGCACGCGGGTCCGCGGCCGCGATTTCGACCGCGATCGGTCCGGAAAAGGATTCGCCGAGGACGACGAACGGACGGTTCGGTGCGCGTTCCCTGACATGGGCGGCCAATTGGGCGTAGCCTAGCGGTCGGTCGGATGGGTACGCGATCAGCTGAACCGGGCGGTGCAAGGATAGTTGATCTGCCAGCGCTTTCAGGAGCTCTCCCGTTCCGTCCATGCCCGGAAGAAGGATAATCGGAGTAGCTTCGGGCGCGCTCATCCGGCCATCATAGCATGTCGTGGTTCGAGAAAGTCCAGGGAGCTTGCGCGCTCGACGGATATACGATCTAGCCCTTGGCCTCGCGCTGGGCATCGGCCTCCGGCGCAGCCGCGCGCACCGGCACGTTCCAGATATCCTCGGCGTATTCGCGGATGGTGCGGTCGGAGGAGAACCACGGCATCCGCGCCACGTTGAGGATCGAGGCGCGGGTCCAGGCCGGTATCACCTGCCAGCGGGCGTCGATGCCGCGCTGTGCCGCGTAATAGGAATCGAAGTCGGCCGAGACCATGTAATGGTCGATGTAGCGCAGGGCGTGACCGATGGACGCGAAGCGGGCGGGATCGTCGGGCGAGAATGCGCCGCTCTCGATCGCGGTAATGGCCCGTGCCAGCCGCGGCGAGCGGCGGATGATATCGGTCGCATCCAGCCCCTGCTTGCGCCGGACCATGACGTCGCCGGCCTCCATGCCGAAGATCGCGATGTTCTCCGCGCCGACATGGTCGCGGATCTCGATATTGGCGCCGTCGAGCGTGCCGATGGTCAGAGCGCCGTTGAGCGCCAGCTTCATGTTGCCGGTGCCGGAGGCTTCCATGCCGGCGGTCGAAATCTGCTCGGAGAGATCGGCGGCCGGAATGATAACCTCGGCGAGGCTGACATTGTAGTCGGCGAGGAAAACCACCTTCAGTCGTCCCGCGATGTCGGGGTCGTTGTTGACGACCTCGGCGACGTCGTTGATCAGCTTGATGATCAGCTTGGCGTAGCGATAGCTCGCCGCCGCCTTGCCGGCGAAGATCTTCACCCGCGGCACCCAGTCGCGCTGCGGCTCGTCCTTGATCGCCTGGTACAGCGCGACGGTCTCGACGACGTTGAGCAATTGCCGCTTGTACTCGTGGATGCGCTTGATCTGGATATCGAACAGCGCCGACGGATCGACCTTGATGCCGAGCCGCTCATTGATCAGCCGTGCCAGCGCCACCTTGTTCTGATGCTTGACGTCGCGAAAGCGTTGCTGGAACGCGTTGTCGCTGGCGCGGGCCTCGAGACGTTCGAACAGGGAGAAATCGTCGAGCACGGCCTCGCCGCAGACCTCGCGCAGCAGGTCGGTCAGCTTTGGATTGGCCAGCATCAGCCAGCGGCGGAAGGTGATGCCGTTGGTCTTGTTGGTGATGCGGCCGGGATAGAGATGGTTGAGATCGTGGAACACGGTCTCCTTCATCAGGTCGGAATGCATCGCCGAGACGCCGTTGATGCGGTGCGAGCCGACGAAGGCGAGCTGTCCCATCCGCACCCGCCGTCCGGATTTCTCGTCGATCAGCGACACGGAGGCGCGGTAGTCGATGTCGCCCGGGCAACGCTGATCGGCCAGCGCCAGATGCGCGGCATTGATGCGGTAGATGATTTCGAGATGCCGCGGCAGCAGCCGCTCGAACAGTTCGACCGGCCAGGTCTCCAGCGCTTCCGGCAGCAGCGTGTGATTGGTGTAGGACAGCGTCGCCACCGTGAGCTTCCACGCTTCGTCCCAGCGGAAATTGTGCAGGTCGACCAGGATGCGCATCAGCTCGGTGACGGCAAGACTCGGATGGGTGTCGTTGAGCTGCACCGCGACCTTGGAGGGGAGGTTGCGCAACTGTCCGTCGGACGCGAGGTGCCGCTTGATCAGGTCCTGCAGCGAGGCCGAGACGAAGAAATATTCCTGCCGCAGCCGCAGCTCGCGCCCGGCCGGGCTCTCGTCGTTCGGATAGAGGAATTTGCAGATCGATTCCGCGCGCGCTTCCTCGGCGACCGCGCCGAGGTAATCGCCGGTGTTGAAGACGTCGAGCCGCAAGGGATCGGGCGAGCGCGCCGACCACAGCCGCAGCGCGTTGACGTGCTGGCCGCGCCAGCCCACGATTGGCGTGTCGTAGGCGACCGCCTGCACGGTTTCCGCCGGCCGCCAGGTGGCGCGGTCGCGGCCGCGGTCATCGACATGGTCGACATGGCCGCCGAAGTGGATGTGATAGACCACCTCCGCGCGCTGGAATTCCCAGGGATTGCCGAAGCTCAGCCATTCGTCCGGATATTCCTGCTGCCAGCCCTGCGAAATGATCTGGCGGAACAGGCCGAAATCGTAGCGGATGCCGTAGCCAATGGCGGGAACGGCCAGCGTCGCCATGCTCTCCATGAAGCACGCCGCGAGCCGCCCGAGACCGCCATTGCCGAGCGCCGCATCCGGCTCGCATTTGCGCAAGTCATCAAGCCCGACGCCGAGATCGCCGAGCGCCGTCTCGAACATCGGCAACAAGCCCATATTGTTCAACCCGTCGGTGAACAAGCGGCCGATCAGGAATTCCAGCGAGAGGTAATAGACGCGCTTGCTGCCGGAATCGTAGCTTTCTTTTTCCGCCGTCAGCCAGCGGTGCACGATGCGGTCGCGCAGCGCCAGCGCCGCCGCCTTGTACCAGTCGCGCCGGGTCGCCATGCCGGCGTCCTTGCCGATCGCAAGGCGAAGCTTGGCAAGAATGGCGCCCTTGATCTCGGCCAGCGCCAACTCGTCGATCGGCTGCCCCGGCGCCGGATAGTTCCCCGGGAATTGTTCCTGCAACACGTTGATTCCTGCAGTTGAGACTCAAGACAAGATAGGCGCGTTGCCCCGCGATCGAAACCAGCCGGATGTATGTTGTGCATCGCGCTGGCATGATTTTATGCAAGGACCGGGCCGATTTCGCGGCATCGGCGGCGGGATTTTGGTGCTATGATCGCGGTGCGAAGCCGAGGATCGCTGGGGTTCAGTGGCCGGGTGCCAGTGCGCGCAAGGCAGATGCGTGCCGCCAGAACGGGAGGCTTGCCATGAGACTGACGATCGAGATCGCCGCCGCTACGCTATTGGTAGTCTGCATCAGCGCCACCAGCGCGGCCTTTGCCGCAGGCAAGTCCGCCAGGAGCGCGGACGGCCTGAGCTGCACGTTCAGCGTCGCGCAGGGCGCATCGCCCGTCGCGCGCTGTGCGGCGATGAAGCGGCAGTGCGGCGGAAAGTTCTATGCCAATTATTGCGGCGACAAGCTGTTGTCGGCGATGTGAAGAGATTGAGGTCCGCCACGGTTCATACCATGGCGCCGTCCTACTCTTCGCTTTCCTCCGAAAATCCGGGATAGCGGAGATGAAGCTTTTGCAGCAGCTTGGAATGCACGGCTAACGATATTTCGTCGAGAGACGCGGAAAGCAAGGCTTGATCCTCGCTGTCGAGGGTCGACACGATCGCATGCGCCCGCTCGATCGCATCGACCGCTTCCAGTAACAGCGAGCGGATTTTGTTGGCGTGCGTCTCGTCCATCGTTCCATCCTGTGCGGCAGATCGCCGACAAACAACCTATGGTAGGAAATATTTGGCGATGTCGCTAGAACAAATTAAGAACACTTTATCAAGTATCTGATATATCATTGTGATTCGGCGCGTCGCCGACACAACATTTATGGTCTATCCGAGTTTGGGAGGACTACATGTCCACCATCGCCTTCGATCAGTTCGCTCTCACCCGCATCGCCGATTTCGCGCGCTCGCTGTCGCGCCTGCACCAGGCCTCGCGCCGCCAGCCCGTCGATGACGACGCGATCGACCGTGAATTCAACGCGGTCTGCATGTCGGTGTGGGGCTACACCACGGACGATTTCAGCGACGAGCTGTTTTCGATCGAGGACCACGCCTTCCTCGATGGGCTGGATGAAGCGCAGGCGCGCATCTTCGCCGCCGAGCAGGGCTACGACCTCGTCGACGATCAGGGCATGCTGACGGACTGGTGGGGTTATTGCTGGATGATCCTGGCCGAGAAGCGCGGCCTGCTGACGGCTGAAAACCGCGCCGCGGCGCGTGCGGCGATCGAGGAAAAATATCTGTCGGCGCCGAACGTGATCGGAGTGATCGTCGGGCGGTGAGTTGGTCTTGGTCATTCCGGAATGGTCCGAAGGACCATATCCGGAATCTCGAGATTCTCAGGTGCGCAATTGCGCACCATAGTTCGATGCTGGCGCATCGCCCCGGAATGACTAGCCGCTAATTCACTTCCGCCCGCTTCGCCGCTTTTGGCTTGACCGTCTTCGGGATGGAAGCCGTCGGCAGATCGGCGTCGCGGCTTGTTTCCGGAAGCGGCGCGCTGGCCGCGACCGTTTCGGCGCTGACCGGCGCGACCTTCATTTCGCCGAGCCGGGCGCGGACTTCCGCCGTCAGCCCGGGATAGGAGGCGACCGGCGTGAACTCGGCCGCCTGGTCGGCGCCGAGGCGCACGCCCGTATAGGCGACGAGACCGTCGGTCGTGGCGATGACGTCGCCGGAGCGGAGCGAGGTGTCGAGCGTGAGATCGACCGGCGCTAGCCCGGACGGGCTCCTGCCGTTGCAGGTGCAGTCGGCACTCAGCGCCTTGCGATAGGCGTAGGCGTTCTCGCTGTCGGCATAGCGCTCGCCGCCGCTCGCGGTCGCATGGTCGATGCTGCTGCCGTAAAACACCTTGGTGGCGCTCGCGGGACAGAAGGCCTGGCAAGTCTGAACCGGCGAAACATTGCCGCGCGTGGTCAGCGGAAAATATTTGCCGTCGCAGCTACGCACGCAGAACGCAGGGCCACTGGGGCCGGCGACGCGCGGTGCCGGTACGGGCTGGGATGGCTGATGATTGCCAAACGGATCGGCGAAGAAATTGGCCGGCGAGGGGGCCTGCCGTGTCTGCTGCTTCTGGATGCCGCCGAACAGGAAATCGAACAGGCCTTCGGCGGAGACGCTGCCGGGCGTCAGCGTGAGCGCGCCTGCAAGGGTCGCGGCGGCCACAAACGTCGCGCGGCGCCGCACGCGCGAAAAAGCCAACTCTGTACGCAACGCCAACTCCACCCAACGCAACAAACGCGCTGAAGCGCGCAGGCTTCAGCCGGGAGTAACCTTAACGGGGGATGGTAAAGGAGTGGTATTCAGGGGCGGAGAAGGGGAAGGAAATGCGGAAGCGAACGAGGAGCCGCGCTCTCTCCAACGTGATGGTCGGGCAAAAGCGCGAAGATGCGCTTCGCGCTTTTGCCCGGGCATGACGGCTGCATCTGCGGAGAGGCCACGATCAGCCTTTCAAAAACTCACCGGCCTTGTACAGCGAACGAAACTCGAGCCCCGCTTCTGCAAACGCTTCAGTCGCCCCTTCCTCGCGGTCGACCATGGTGAGCACCAGGACGATCTCGCCGCCGGCATCACGCACGGCCTCGACCGCCTTCAGCGCCGAGCCGCCGGTCGTGGTGACGTCCTCGACGATCACGATGCGCTTGCCTTCCAGGCTCTCTCCCTTGGCGAGGCCCTCCACCGCGAGGCGCGCGCCATGCTCCTTCGGTTTCTTGCGCACGAAGAAGGCGGCGATCGGGTGGCCCTTCAGCCAGGAAAGCTGCGCGATCGCGCCTGCCAGTGGGACGGCGCCCATCTCCAACCCGCCGACGAAATCGAGCCTGTCGTCCTTCAGCGCCTCATAGGTTAGCTCGGCCAGAAGCGCCGCGCCTTCGGGGTCGAGCATGGTCGGCTTGAGGTTGAAGTAGAAGTCGCTCTTGCGGCCAGACGCCAGCGTGATCTCGCCGCGCCCGAACGAACGCTTGCGGATGATCTCGGCGAGGCGGGCGCGGGAGGCTGATTTGGACAAGGCGGTTTTTCCGGGGTTTGAGGCGGGCCGCAATCTATCGGCGCTCGCGGGCACATTCCAGCGCTGATCCGGTGCCGTCAACAGTGGCGCATGCGTCCTGCTTTCGCAGGGGCGCCCCGTGGAAAGCGCGGGTTGTAAGGCCCGGAGGTTCCGGGGTACGGAGACCCCAAGCCTTTGAGGGGGAAACCGTAGATGACAATCGAACTGCACACCTGGAACACGCCGAACGGCCGCAAAATCTCGGTCGCGCTGGAGGAAATGGGGCTGCCGTACAAGGTGATCCCGATCAACATCACCAAGGGCGAGCAGATGGCGCCCAGCTTCATCAAGATCAGCCCGAACAACAAGATCCCGGCCATCGTCGATCCCGACGGCCCCGGCGGCAAGCCGGTCAGCATCTTTGAGTCGGGCGCGATCCTGCTCTATCTCGGCGAAAAGACCGGCAAGTTCCTGCCGAAGCCGCTGGCCGAGCGGATCCCGGTCTATGAATGGCTGATGTGGCAGATGGGCGGTTTCGGGCCGATGCCCGGCCAGGTGCACCATTTCATCGCGCTGGAGAACGAAACCGACCGTGCCTATGGCCTGAAGCGCTATATGGCCGAGACCCGCCGGCTCTATGGCGTCCTCGACCGGCGGCTGGCCGACCGCGAATTCCTGGCGGACGCGCTGTCGGTCGCCGACTTCGCCATCCTCGGCTGGGCCTGGCGCCACCCGCGCCACAAGGTGGAGCTGAAGGATTTCCCGAACGTCGAACGCTGGTACAACGCGCTGATGGCCCGCCCGGCGACCAAGCGGGGCATGGAAGCGAAATTGGATTGAGCACTTCCCCTCTCCCCTTGTGGGAGAGGGTGGACGCGATGCGAAGCATCGCGGACGGGTGAGGGATCTGTCTCCGCGGAGAGAACCCCTCATCCGGCGCGCTTCGCGCGCCACCTTCTCCCACAAGGAGAGAAGGAAGAAACATCACGCCCGCTTCGCCTCGAACGCCATCTTCACGGCAAGCCCTGCCAGCACCGTTCCCATCAGCCAGCGCTGAATCAACAACCAACTCGGCCGCGTGCCGAGAAAGCGCGCGATCGATCCGGCGCCGAGCGCGATCATCGCGTTGACGCTGACGCTGATCACGATCTGGATCGCGCCCAGCGCCAGCGACTGCGTCAGCACGCTGCCCACGGCGGGATCGATGAACTGCGGCAGAAGCGCCAGATACAGCATCGCGATTTTCGGATTGAGCAGATTGGTGACGAATCCCATCGCGAACAATTTGCGCGGGCCGTCGACCGCGAGCTTATTCACCTGAAACGGCGAGCGGCCATTCGGCTTCAGCGCCTGCCACGCCAGCCAAAGCAGATAGGCGGCGCCGGCGAAGCGCAGCGCATCATAGGCATAGGGAACGGCAAACAACAGCGCCGTGATGCCGAACGCCGCGCACAGCATGTAGAACACGAAGCCTAGGGCTACGCCGCCGAGCGACACGATCCCTGCCGCGGGCCCCTGCGTGATCGAGCGCGAGATCAGGTAGATCATGTTCGGCCCCGGCGTCAGCACCATGCCGAGCGAGATCAGGGCAAAACCGAGCAGCGTTGCAATGTGAGGCATGGGAGACTCGCGGGGAGGGATGGGCGTTTACTAGCGCGCACCAGCCCGCGATGTCATTTCGTATATTGCTCCGAGGACATTTCTGCCCGGGAGCGCAGTCCATAAGCATGCACGTCTGTCATCGCCCGGCTTGACCGGGCGATGACGGCATCTCTCAATGCGCCTCTTCCCAATTGTTCGCGGCCCTTGCATCCACCTGCAGCGGCACCGACAGCACGACCGCCGGGAACGGCGCGTCCTGCATCACATGCTGCACCACCGGCAGCGTCGCCGCGACTTCCGCATCGGGCACCTCGAAGATCAGTTCGTCATGCACCTGCAGCAGCATCTGTGCGGACAGCTTCTTCTCCGCCAGCGCGTCCTCCATCCGCGTCATCGCGCGGCGGATGATGTCGGCAGCGGTGCCCTGCAGCCGCGCGTTGATCGCGGCGCGCTCGTTGAAGGAGCGGACCGAGGCGTTGGAGGCCTTGATGTCGGGGTAATGGCACTTCCGCCCGAACAGCGTCGTGACATAGCCGTTGGTCCGGCAGAAGTCGCGCGTCTCGTCCATGTAGGCGCGGATGCCGGGGAAGCGCTCGAAATACTTCTTGATGTAGGCGGAGGCTTCCTCGCGGGCGATGCCGAGCTGGTTCGCAAGCCCGAAAGCGGAGATGCCGTAGATGATGCCGAAATTGATTGCCTTCGCCCGGCGGCGTACCTCGCCCGGCATGTCCTTGATCGGAACGCCGAACATTTCGGACGCCGTCATGGCGTGAATGTCGAGCCCGTCGCGGAACGCCTGCTTCAGCACGGGAATGTCGGCGATCTCGGCGAGCAGCCGCAATTCGATCTGCGAATAGTCTGCCGATACCAGCTTGTGGCCGGCCGTCGCGATAAAGGCGCGGCGGATTTTTCGGCCGTCCTCGGTACGCACCGGGATATTTTGCAGGTTCGGTTCGTTCGATGACAGCCGCCCCGTGGTGGTCGCAGCCAGCGCGTAGGTCGTGTGCACGCGGTGGGTCTGCGGATGAACATATTCCGGCAGCGCGTCGGTATAGGTCGATTTCAGTTTCGACACCTGCCGCCATTCCAGAATCTTCTTCGGGAATTCATGGCCCTGTTCGGCGAGCTCGTCGAGGATCTGCGCCGAGGTCGACCACGCGCCGGTCTTGGTCTTGGTGCCGCCGGGGATGCCCATCTTGCCGAAGATGATGTCACCGATCTGCTTGGGGCTGCCGACATTGATCGGCTCGCCGGCGATTTCCTGCAGTTCGGCCTCGACCCGCGCCGCGGTCTGGGCGAAATCGCCCGACAGCCGCGACAGCACCTGCCGGTCGATGGAGATGCCGCGCCGCTCCATCCGCGCCAGCACGGTGACCAGCGGCCGCTCCAGCGTCTCGTAGACTGTCGTCATGTGCTCGGCGGCGAGCCGCGGCCTCAGCACGCGGTGCATGCGCAGGATCATGTCGGCGCTCTCGGCCGAATAGGCCGTCGCCTTGTCGATCGCGACCTGGTCGAAGGTCAGCTTGTTCTTGCCGCTGCCGACGAGTTCGCCATGGCTGAGGACGGCATGGCCGAACCAGCGCTCGGTGAGCGACTCCAGCGCGTGCGAGTTGCGCCCGGCGTCGAGCGCATAGGACATCAACTGCGCATCGTCGACATTGCGCAAGGTGACGCCGTGCTGCGCCAGTATCACGGCGTTGAACTTGATGTTGAAGCCGACCTTGAGAATTCCTGCGGATTCCAATAGCGGCTTCAGCGCCGCCAGCGCGTCGCCGGCCTTGATCTGGTCGGGAGCCAATCCGGCGTCGAACAGGCCCGCGCCGCCGCCGGGCTGCTTGTGGGCGAGCGGGACGTAGCAGGCGTCGCTCGGCGCGAGCGCCAGCGCGATGCCGCAGATGTCCGCCTGCATCGGATCGTCGGAGTTCGCCTGGGCGTCGATCGCGAACGTGCCGGCATCGTAGGCGCGCGCAATCCAGGCCTTCAGCGTATCGAGGCTGCCGATGGTCTGGTACTTGCCGCGGTCGACCGGCACTTTTCGTAACGCCTCGGCGCGCACGGCGGCGAGCGAGACCGGCGAGCCCTTGTGGCTCGCGGCCTTGTCCTGCTTGTCGGCGCCTTTATCCGGCGCGGTCCCCGCTTTGCCAGCGGGCGGAGCGTCGAACAGCGTCGCGCCCTCGGCATAGCCTTCCGGCTTCTTGCCTGATGGCGGCACCGCGAAGACACTGGCGCCGCTCTTGTTGCCTGCATCCGGCTCGATGTCGGCCGGATCGACCTGAGAGTATTCGGCGACACGGCGGGTGAGGGTCGAGAACTCCATCGCCTTGAGGAACGCGATCAGCCTGCGCGCGTCGGGCTCTTGCACCGCAAGGTCGTCGAGCGGCACTTCGAGGTCGACCTTGTCGTCGAGCAGCACCAGTTGTCGCGAAATCCGCGCCTTCTCGGCGTTCTCGATCAGGGCCTCGCGCCGCTTCGGCTGCTTGATCTCGCCAGCGCGGAACAGCAACTGCTCCAGATCGCCGTATTCCACGATCAATTGTGCGGCGGTCTTGACGCCGATGCCGGGCACGCCGGGCACATTGTCGGTGGAGTCGCCCGCCAGCGCCTGCACCTCGACCACCTTCTCCGGCGGCACGCCGAATTTCTCTATCACTTCAGGGATGCCGATGCGGCGGTCCTTCATGGTGTCGTACATCGTGACCTTGTCGGTCACGAGCTGCATCAGGTCCTTGTCAGAGGAAACGATGGTCGTCGTCGCACCGCGCTCGCCGGCCAGCCGCGCATAGGTCGCGATCAGATCGTCGGCTTCAAAGCCAATCTGCTCCAGGCACGGCAGGTCGAAGGCGCGCACGGCTTCGCGGATCAGCGCGAATTGCGGGATCAGATCGTCGGGCGCCGGTGGCCGGTGCGCCTTGTAGTCGGGATAGAGCTTGTTGCGGAACGTGATCTCGGACTTGTCGAACACGATTGCGAGGTGGGTAGGCCGGTCATCCTCCGGCATGTCGCGCAACAGCTTCCACAACATGTTGCAGAAGCCGAGCACAGCATTGACCTGCAGCCCGTCGGATTTGCGGTTCAGCGGCGGCAGCGCGTGATAGGCGCGGAAAATGTAGGAGGAACCGTCGACCAGGAACACATGGTCACCCTTGCCCGGATTTTTGGCGGGGGCCTTGGCAGGGGCTTTGGCGGGAGCGGGTTTGGCGGCGGCTTTGGGGGCTGTTTTCGGCATGGCCGAAATTTAGGGATTTTTGCGCGGATTGACAGCCTTGGGGGACGGTTTTTGCTCGCTACCGCACAGCCAAATTGCCGTTATGCCGTAGCCCGGATGGAGCGCAGCGAAATCCGGGATTCGCGCAAAGCCGTGGGATTTCCCCGGATTGCGCTGCGCTCCATCCGGGCTACGTATCAGGCAAAACCCTACTCCGCCGGCTGCAGCGCGGGCCGGGCCTTTTTCGGCGCGATCCAGAACGCTGCCGGCCGCTCGAACAGGAAATCGGCGCGGACCAGCAGCGCCAGGCGCCAGATCAGAACCGCACCCGCGACACCGGCAACGGTCACGATCAGGGAAACCGTCCCGATATCGGCGATCAGCCCGGTCTTGAGCAGCAGCGTCCGGGTCACGGCCATCGGCAGGAAGAAGGCGAGGTAGATGACGATGGAATGCTCGCCGCAATAGCGCAGGAAGTTCAGCCACTGCACCCGCGCCAGCAGCGTGCCCATGACGATGATCGCGCCCGCGCCCGCAAATCCAAGCGCGAGCGAAACCAGCGGCCATTCGTCAACGCCTGATACGACCAGCGCGCCGTTGACGATCGCCCACAGCGCGAGGCCGGCCAGCGCCAGCACGGGCTTCTCTCGCGAGCGGTCCGACAGTGCGAACACGTAGGAAGCGAACAGATAGCCGGAGTAGAAATAGACGAAGCGTCCGCAGAATTCATCGATCACGGTCCAGCCGGTCGCGACATGCGCCATCTCCAGCGCCGCGGCTACGATCCAGATCGCGGCTGACGGGAGCTTGCGTGACAGTTTTGTGACGACGAAGAACACCGGCAGCAGATAAATGAACCAGAGTGTGCCGAACGGCTCGATGAAAGTTTGCAGATACAGCATGCCGACATGCTGCCAGCCGCCTTCCGCGGCAAAGCCGGGCGCCTTGAAGCCGAACTGGATCGCCACCCACAGCAGATAGAAATAGGCGAAATGCACGACCTTGCGGTCGAGATAGGTGCGCCAGTCGCGATCGATCACGACCGCCAGGAACAGGCCGGAAATCAGGAAGAAATCCGGCATCCGGAACGGCTTTGCGAACATCACGAAGGCATGCATGAAACCGGTGTCGCCGGCGGCCTTTTCCACGCCCAGCACCGAATGCATCATCACCACCATGACGATGCAGATGCCCTTGGCGTAGTCCACCCAGTCGATGCGGGTGGAGCGTTCGGTGACGGCGGATGTACCGTTTAAGGTCATCGGTGTTCCTTTTCGGCGCGACGTGGCCGCATCTTCGGCCCGATCCGTTGCTTTCTCCTTTATTCATACAAATGACATGCCGACTTACCTCGTTTTTTCCGATTTCCCCTTGGGCGAAAAATGCTCTAAGACGCCGACAAAATCGGGATTGGCGTTAACCATCAGATACGGGTTGTTTTCATGCGAATCGCCATGATTGGCACGGGCTATGTGGGGCTGGTATCCGGCGCCTGCTTTGCCGATTTCGGCCACCAGGTCACCTGCGTCGACAAGGATGCCGGCAAGATCGAAGCCTTGCGCCGAGGTGAAATCCCGATCTTCGAACCCGGGCTCGACGAGCTTGTCGCCTCCAACGTCAAGGCCAAGCGGCTGGATTTCACGACCGACCTGACCGCGCCGGTCGCGGAGGCCGACGCCGTATTCATCGCGGTCGGTACGCCGTCGCGGCGCGGCGATGGCCATGCCGACCTCACTTACGTCTACAGCGCCGCGCGCGAGATCGCTGCAGCACTGTCCGGCTTCACGGTGGTGGTGACGAAATCGACCGTGCCGGTCGGCACCGGTGACGAGGTCGAGCGGCTGATCCGCGAAGCCAATCCGTCGGCCGATGTGGTGGTCGCCTCCAATCCGGAATTCCTGCGCGAGGGCGCGGCGATCCGCGACTTCAAATTCCCCGACCGTATCGTGGTCGGCACCGATGACGAGCGCGGGCGCAAGGCGCTCGGCGACGTCTACCGGCCGCTGTCGCTGAACCAGGCGCCCGTGATGTACACGGCGCGGCGTACGGCCGAACTGATCAAATACGCGGCAAACGCATTCCTCGCCACGAAGATCACCTTCATCAACGAGATTGCCGATCTCTCGGAAAAGGTCGGCGCCGACGTGCAGCAGGTCGCGCGCGGCATCGGACTCGACAACCGCATCGGTTCGAAATTCCTGCATGCCGGTCCCGGCTTCGGCGGCTCCTGCTTTCCAAAGGACACCCGTGCGCTGGTCAAGATCGCGCAGGACCACGACGTGCAGTTGCGCATCGTCGAGGCCGTGCTCGGCGTCAACGACATCAGAAAGCGGGCGATGGCGCGCAAGGTGTCGAATGCCGCCGGCAATCTGCGCGGCAAGACGGTCGCGGTGCTCGGCCTCACCTTCAAGCCCGACACCGACGACATGCGCGAGGCGCCGTCGATTCCGCTGGTCACCGGCCTGCTCGACATGGGCGCGAAAGTGCGCGCGCACGATCCGGTCGGCATGGAGCAGGCGAAGAAGGAACTGCCCGAGATACAGTATTGCGACGACCCCTATGAGTGCGTGAAGGGGGCGGACGCCATGGTGATCGTCACCGAATGGGTGCAGTACCGCGCGCTCGATCTGGATCGGATCAAGGGCGTAATGGCGCAGCCCGTCGTGGTCGACCTGCGCAACATTTACCGTCCCGAGGACATGGCCGCGCACGGCTTTACGTATGAGAGCGTGGGGCGGGCGGCGACTTGATCTTTCTTCCCTTCTCCCCTTGTGGGAGAAGGTGGCACGGACGAAGTCCGTGCCGGATGAGGGGTCTCCATCCGCGGAGACAGACCCCTCACCCGTCTCAATCGCGCTTCCGCGCGATTGATCCACCCTCTCCCACAAGGGGAGAGGGGAAGAGCGCCAACGATGCGAGCCGTAATTGCCCCGCAGCTTCGATACGCCGCTTCCAATCGACGTCGTGCTGGATCAACTCGATCGCACGCTCGCGGCCAACAACACCGCCGTGCTGGTGGCCCCTCCCGGCGCCGGCAAAACCACGCGGGTGCCGCTGGCGCTGCTCGATGCGCCCTGGCTGAAGGGCAAAAAGATCATCATGCTGGAGCCGCGGCGGATCGCGGCGCGCGCCAGCGCCGAGCGGATGGCGCGGACGCTCGGCGAGCGGGCAGGGGAGACCGTCGGCTACCGCGTCCGCTTCGGCTCGAAGATCTCGCGCGCGACCCGGATCGAGGTCGTTACCGAGGGAATCTTCTCGCGACAGATTCTCGACGATCCCGAGTTGAACGGCGTCGCCGCGGTGCTGTTCGACGAATTTCATGAGCGCTCGCTCGACGCCGATCTGGGCTTAGCCCTCGCCCGTGACGCGCAGACTGGCCTGCGCGAGGATCTTCGTATCCTCGTGATGTCGGCAACCCTCGACGGCGCGCGTGTCGGCAAATTGCTCGGCGATGCGCCGGTGGTTGCCAGCGAGGGCCGCGCCTTTCCGGTCGAGACGCGCTATCTCGGCCGCAAGGTGGATGCGCCGATCGAGCGGCAGATGGCGGATGCGATCGCGACCGCGCTGCGCGCCGATCCGGGCTCGGTGTTGGCTTTCCTGCCGGGCGCCGCCGAAATCCGCCGCACGCAGAATTTTCTCGCCGAACGGGTCCATGATGCGAGCGTGGAAATCGTGCCGCTGTTCGGCGCGCTCGACGCGGCCGTGCAGGACCGCGCCATCGCGCCGGCACCGAAGGGAAGCCGCAAGGTCGTGCTGGCAACTTCCATTGCCGAGACTTCGCTGACCATCGAGGGTGTGCGCATCGTCGTCGATTGCGGCCTGGCGCGGGTGCCGCGCTACGAGCCCGATATCGGCCTGACGCGCCTGGAAACTGTGCGCGCCTCGCGCGCCGCGGTCGATCAGCGCCGTGGCCGCGCCGGCCGTACCGAGCCCGGCGTCTGCTACCGTCTCTGGGACGAGCCGCAGACGGCATCGCTCGCCGCCTACACCCAGCCGGAAATTCTTTCTGCAGACCTCTCCTCGCTGGTGCTCGATCTCGCGCAATGGGGCGTCCGCGATCCCGCTACATTGGCGTTTCTTGATCCCCCGCCGGCGCCGGCGCTGAAGGAGGCCACCAGCCTACTGCTCGAACTCGGCGCGCTGGATTCGGATGGTTGGATTACTGCGGAGGGCCACAGTCTGCGGGCGCTGGCGCTGCCGCCGCGGCTGGCGCGCATGATCGTGGATTCGCACCGGCTGGGGGCAGGTGAGGAGGCGGCCGAGATCGCGGCCATCCTGACCGAGCGTGGTCTCGGCGGTGACAGCGTCGATCTCGATGTCAGGCTCGACCAATTCCGCCGCGACCGCTCGCCCCGCGCGTCCAGCGCGCGCAGCCTAGCGCAGCGTTGGGCGCAGCAGGTGGCGACGACGGAGGGGGCGTCCGCAGAGGACGCCTCACCATCGACCGGAATCATGCTCGCGCTTGCTTTCCCCGATCGCGTCGCGCGCAACCGCGGCAATGGCAGCTTTGTGCTCGCCAACGGCCGCGGCGCCGCTGTCGAACAGGCCTCGTCGCTGGCGCGCACGCCCTATATCGCCGTGGGCGAATTGACCGGCACGGCAGCGCAGGGACGTGTCCTGCTTGCCGCGCCGATCGCGCAAGCCGATATCGAAACGCGCTTTGCCGACCAGATCGAGAATGCGGATGAGATTTCGTTCGATCGCGGCGCAATGGCGCTGCGCGCGCGCCGCAAGCGGACGCTGCATGCGATCACGCTGTCGGAAGCGCCGATGGCGCTGTCGCCCTCGGCCGAGACCGCGCGCATCTTTGCCGCCGGATTGGTCGCCGCCGGGCTCGACAAATTGCCGTGGTCGAAGGCGCTGAAGCAGTGGCGCGATCGCGTGATGTTTCTGCGCAAGGCGGAGGACGAGAGCTGGCCCGACCTGTCGGACGCGGCGCTCGCGGCCGACAGCGAGAACTGGCTGGTGCCGGCGCTCTACGACAAGACCTCGCTGAAGGATTTTTCCGCCAGTGATCTCTCCGATGCGCTGATGGCGCTGTTGCCATGGGAGTTGCGCGCGCGGCTGGAGCGGGAAGCACCGACGCATTTCGAGGCGCCGACCGGCACCATGCTCGCGATCGACTACGAGGCCGAGCAGGGCCCGACCATTGCCGTGCGCCTGCAGGAATTGTTCGGGCTCAACACCCATCCCTCGATCGCCAAGGGCGCAGTGCCGCTGGTGCTGGAATTGCTGTCCCCGGCGCAACGCCCGGTGCAGGTGACGCGAGACCTTCCCGGCTTCTGGCGCGGCAGCTATGCCGCCGTGCGCTCCGACCTGCGCGGCCGCTATCCCCGCCACCCCTGGCCCGAAGACCCGGCCAGCGCGATGCCGACCCGCCGCGTCAAGCCGCGCGGGACGTGAGGGCTTTCGAGGCTGTCATTGCCGGGCTTGACCCGGCAATCCATCGTTCTTGAGGAGCTTTTTCTGAAGATTGATGGATACGCGGGTCAAGCCCGCGTATGACGATTTGCCCCGTTAACGCTTCACTCATCCTTTTCGTCAAAATGACAGGCCCGGCCATCGCCGTTAGTCGCGGTTTCGCGACTGGCGTGGTGATATCGGCGGTCTGGCAAAGCGAGCGTGGCGTATGCGTAACTTGATGATCCTTGCTGCCGTTATGGTCGGCCTCGGCACTTACATGGGCCAGATGGCGGGCAAGATGTCGGCGGCACCGGCGCCGGCACCCGTCAGCGCGCCGCCGAAAAAGGCTCCGCCGCAAACGGTCGCGCAAGCCTCCGGCCGCACCCTCGACATTCCCCGCGATGCCCGCGGCCATTTCCAGACCGACGGCCACATCGACGGTCAGCGCATCAATTTCCTGGTCGACACCGGCGCCTCGGTGGTGGCGTTGAATGAGAGGTCCGCGGCCCGCTTCGGCCTGCGTCCTTCGCTCAGCGAATACAACGCGACGGTCTCCACCGCCAACGGCACCATCAAGGCTGCGCGTGCGCGGCTCGCGATGATCGATCTCGGCGGCATCGTGGTGCGGGACGTCGACGCGCTGGTGCTGCCGGACGAGGCGTTGTCGGAGAACCTGCTCGGCATGTCGTTCCTGTCGAGGCTGAAGCGCTTCAACTATTCCAACGGCCGGCTGGTGCTGGAACAGTAAGGTTACCAGGCTACCAAACCGCCGCAATTGATCGCCACAACGCGCCGGCCCGCTATCGCCCGGCCTGCGTATTCGTTATGGCTGCGGTTCCCTTAGCATTCCACGACAAGGTCATTTCATGTTCCCGAAGCCCAAATCCGTGCTGGTTCCGAACACCTATGCCTTCGAATCCGGGCCGATGGTGAAGGCGACCGGCTTTCGCGAATATGACGCGCGCTGGCTGTTCGAGAAGGAGATCAACCTGATGGGCGTGCAGGCGCTGGGCATGGGGCTTGGCGCGCTGATTGCGGAACTGGGCGTCAGCCAGGAAATCGTCACCGGCCATGATTTCCGCGGCTATTCGGCCTCGATCAAATACGCGCTGATCTCAGGCCTGATGGCGGCGGGCTGCAAGGTGCATGACATCGGGCTTGCGGTAACGCCGATGGCCTATTTCGCGCAGTTCGATCTCGACGTGCCCTGCGTCGCGATGGTGACGGCCTCGCATAACGACAATGGCTGGACCGGCGTCAAGATGGGCGCCAACCGTCCGCTCACCTTCGGTCCCGACGAGATGACGCGACTGAAGGAAATCGTGCTCAATGCCGAGTTCAAGAACAAGGCCGGCGGCGCTTATCAATTCCACGAGAATTTTCCGGTACGCTACATCGCCGATCTCACCAGCCGTCCCAAGCTGAAGCGCAAGCTCAAGGTCGTTGCCGCCTGCGGCAACGGCACCGCGGGCGCGTTCGCGCCGCAGGTGCTGGAAGCGATCGGCTGCGAGGTGATCCCGCTCGACACCGAGCTCGATCACACCTTCCCGAAATACAATCCGAACCCCGAAGACATGGAGATGCTGCACGCGATCCGCGACGCCGTGCTCAAGCACAAGGCCGATGTTGGCCTCGGCTTCGACGGCGACGGCGACCGCTGCGGCGTGGTCGACAATACCGGCGAGGAAATCTTCGCCGACAAGGTCGGCGTGATGCTGGCGCGCGATATGTCGGCGATCCACAAGGATGCGCAGTTCGTCGTCGACGTGAAATCAACCGGCCTGTTTGTCACAGATCCGGTGCTGCAAAAGCAGGGCGCGAAAACCGCCTATTGGAAGACCGGGCATTCCTACATGAAGCGCCGCACCAACGAGATGGGTGCGCTGGCGGGGTTCGAAAAGTCCGGCCACTTCTTCTTCAACAAGCCGTTCGGCCGCGGCTATGACGATGGGCTGGTCTCGGCGATCGCCATCTGCGAAATGCTCGACCGCGCGCCTGACAAGTCTATGGCCGACCTGAAGAACGCAATTCCGAAAACCTGGTCGTCGCCGACGATGTCGCCGCATTGCGCTGACGAGGTGAAGTACGGCGTGGCGGCTGCCGTGGTGAAGCACTTCGAAGACAAGCAGAAGAAGGGCGAAACGGTCGCCGACCAGAAGATCCGCGATCTCGTCACCGTCAACGGCGTGCGCGTCACGGTCGAAGACGGAAGCTGGGGCCTGGTGCGGGCTTCATCCAACAAGCCAGAGCTGGTGGTGGTGGTCGAAAGCCCGGTGAGTGAAGCGCGCATGCGCGACATGTTCGAGGCAATGGATTCCGTGCTGCGCACGCATCCGGAGGTCGGCGAGTACAATCAGAAGATTTGAGGGCGGACGGTGTTTGCCTAGCACGCGTTCGTCATCGTCCGCGAAGGCGGGATCCGGTACGCTGCGACTTTCCTGTTAGGTCGCTGATGTCTCAGGAATACTGGATCGTCCGCTCCGGTGCGCAATTGCGCACAAGGCGGACGACGACAGTGTTCTCGAATTCTTACGCCACGTGCAGCGAGCCCAGGAAGCTGTCGACCTCGGACTTCAGCTGGTCGGATTGCGACGACAGACCGTTCGCAGCATCCAGTAGCTTCGATGTTGCCCGGCCCGCCTCTTCCGAAGCACGGCTGACACTGAGAATGTTGCCGTTGACGTCCCGTGTACCGTTAGCCGCCTGCTGCACATTGCCCGCGATTTCCCGCGTCGCGGCGCCCTGTTGATCGACGGCGGCGGCGACTTCATTGGATATCTCGTCGATCTCGGCGATGGTTCCGCCGATCGCCTGGATGGCGCTGACGGCCTGGCTGGTGGCCGTCTGGATGTCCTGCACCTGCGCGGAGATTTCTTCCGTTGCTTTCGCGGTCTGATTGGCCAGCGCCTTGACTTCGCTCGCCACCACCGCAAATCCCCGTCCATGTTCGCCGGCGCGGGCGGCTTCGATCGTGGCGTTCAGCGCCAGCAGGTTGGTCTGGCTCGCAATACTCTGGATCAGCGTGACGACTTCGCCGATCTTCTGGGTGCCGGCGGCAAGCCCCTCAACCACGGAGTTGGTGCGGCGAGCCTCTTCGGCGGCCTTGTTTGCGATTTCGGCAGAGCGCGTCACCTGCTGGGCAATGTTGCTGATGGAGGCCGTCAGTTCCTCGGTCGCCGCTGCAACCGTTTCCACGTTCGACGAGGCCCGGGTCGAGGCGCCTGCTGCCTCTGCGGTATGCCGCGTGGTTTCTGCATTGCTCTTGCTCATCAGGGTAGAGAGGCCCTGCACCTCGTTGGCGGTTAACGCGACCGCATCGACGATGCTGCCGATCTTGCGCTTGAAGCCCGCGGCGAGTTCGCGGCGCACCGCGTCGCTGTCCTGCTTGGCCTGCCGTTCGGCGGTCATCCGGTCGGTATTGGCTCGGGCTTCGGCGGCATTTGCCGCTTCCGCCTCGGCGGTCTTTTGCGCGGTCGTCTCGAACAGGCCGGACAGCTTCACCGCCAGCCAGCTCAGCACGCCGGCCTCGATCAGAACAATGACGGCATGAAGCACGACGCGGCCGAGATCGGCGCCCCCGGGATAAACCGCGGCCGGAAGCAGGAAGTTCAGCACCAGATGATGCAGCGCGACCGCGACCGCGCCGGCGAGGATCGGGCGATAGTCGCAATAGGCGAGGAGACACGCCAGCGTGGCGAAGAAATACATGTGCGTGTCGACCTGCCAGGCATGGCCGGCGAGCTGGAAGGTAAACACCGATACACTGCCCATCAGGGCGACGGCAAAGATCAGCCGCGTCGAAAGCCCGTTACCCGCGGTGCGCCACGACAGGGTCGCGGCCAGCGCCATCGCCCCCGTCAGCGCGGTTGGCGCCAGCCATCCGCTATCGCGCATCAGGCCGATGGCGAGCGCAATGGGAACATGAAGCCAGAGCAATCCCAGCAAGGCCCTGCTGGTGGTTTCGCGCAAAGCTGCAAGATCATCGCTTTCAATGGTCATTTCCGGATTCCCAGTATGCGTTCAATAAACAACTGCTTTGTTTGTGAAACAGGCCGCGATCGCTTGCGGATCGATTACGAACCAGGCCCCGGCCTCGTGCAGCCGTGACAATCCCTCAACGCCGTCGGGCCGCACCACCAGCAGCGATGGAACGGCGGTCACGCGGACGATTGCAGCATTGGCTGAAGCGGCGGCCGAGAAGGCCTGCTGAGAATCCCACCAAACGGGAAATGCAACGGCCACGACTTCGGTGCCTGGGCGAGCCTGAAAAGACAGTGCTGCGACGCCGATGAAGCTGGCGATCAGCAACAGCACGGCGTTGAGCCATGCCGGCCATCGGTAGCTGAGTGTGATATTCCGACCCATCGCCCGTGTCTATGGACACATGGCTAATGTTCGGTGAACGGACCCGCTCCGTAGAATTACGGAGGTTACTTACGCCGCCGGCACCGGCAGCGCGGTCACCGACTTGATCTTCTCCATCGCAAAGCGCGAGGTGACGTTCTTCAGCGGCACGGCGCTGATCAGCTTCTTGTAGAATACGTCATAGCTCGCCATGTCGGCGACCACGACGCGCAGCATGTAATCGACGTCGCCGGCCATCCGGTAGAATTCCATCACCTCGGGCATGGCGCTGACGGCGCTGGCGAAGGTCTTCAGCCAGGCTTCCGAGTGGTCGGAGCTTTCGACCGAGACGAACACGGAAATGCCGAGCCCGATCTTGTTCTGGTCGACCAGCGCCACCCGCCGCAGGATCACGCCGTCGGCTTCCAGCCGCTGGATGCGCTTCCAGCACGGCGTCGATGACAGTCCGACCCGGTCGCCGATCTCGGCGACGGAAAGGGAGGCGTCCTCCTGCAATACGGTGAGGATCTTGCGGTCGATGGCGTCCAAGCGGCGGCTGCCTTCGTGGAGCTGAATGGCGACGTCGGTCATGAGAAAATTGTTCCATAGACAAGGTTTTGATACCTCATATATAGAAAAATCTTCTCATGCAAGCCCAACTATTGACCGGCCCGGACCGCGGCCGCACTTTGGCCGTGGCTTAAAAGCTCTTCAACTTCAGTACGTTGAGGCGCTGCGAAGGCACCGCCGAAGCGGGTGCATTTCAGCGCTGCGGCCGCGGACGCGAAGCGGAGCGCCTGCCGCAGTTCCTGCTTCTCCGTGATGGCCAGCGCAAACGCGCCGTGGAACACGTCCCCGGCGCCGAGGGTATCGACCGTGTGCACCGGGAAGGCCGGGGTTTCCTGGATACCGCCGTTTTCGTCGAGCCAGATCGTTCCCCGGGGCCCTCTTGTCCCGGCCAGGAAGGACGGGGTCAGTTTGGCGATTTTCTTCAGCGCCTGGGCGTCGTCGGAGACGTCGGCGGTCTCCTGCAGCGGCTCGCTGGAGAACACCAGATGCGTGGAAGCGTTCAGCAGGCCCTCGCGCAGCGACATCGCGCGATCGACGTCGACGATCACGGGAATGCCGCGCCGGACGGCCTCGGCGCAAAGCTCGGTGCAGAATTCGGCGCAGCGGCTCTCGGTGAGAATGGCGGCGCAATCGTCCAGCAGCGTGTCGAAGTCGGGCAATTTCACATGCCACAGTTTCGGATCGCGGAAGGTCACGATGGTGCGCTCGCCGGATGGATCGATCATCACTGCCGAGATCGGCGTCACCAGGTCAGGCATGTGGATGAGATGCTTCGTCTCGATGCCCTCGCGCGCCATCTGATCGAAGATGAAGCGACTCGATGCTTCGTTGGCATCGCCCATCGGCCCGCAGATCGAGGCGCGGCCGCCGAGCCGAACGATGCCGATCGCGCCGTTGAGCGCATTGCCGCCGCAGATTTCGTCGAATGCGGTGGCATTCTCCTTGGAGCCGCGGCCGGGAACACCGGGCGTATGAAAGGTCAGGTCGCGCACCGGCATGCCGATGCAGAGAATCCGCGGCGGGAGTTTGGGCGCCTTGTCTTGAAAGTTCATTCGGGAATCCGTCATGTCAGTTCCGCTTTCTGCCGGAACCAGGGTCCCGAGTTAATCGACTGGTCCATCGACGGTTCCCGCTATGCGCCGCTGTCTTTTCCCTCATGCAACCATTGGCCGATCAAATGATGCGCGATAGCGAAGGGATGAGCGGCAAACAGGCCATCGGGGTGCTGGCGCTTGTGCATGAGCGCGAGTTCGGCGCGGTCGAACCAGCGAGCATCCTCAAGCTCGACGCGGTCGACGATGATGTCCTCGCTGATCGCGCGCGCCGTGCAGCCGATCATCAGTGACGACGGATAGGGCCAAGGCTGGGTCATATAGTAATTCACGTCGGTCACGCGGATGCCGGATTCCTCGAAAATCTCGCGACGTACGGCGTCCTCGATGGTCTCGGCGGCTTCGACAAAGCCGGCGAGGCACGAATACATGCCGGGCATGAACTGCTTCTGCCGGCCGAGCAGCGCCTTGTCGCCCAAGCTTACGAACATGATCACGACCGGATCGGTGCGCGGGAAATGCTCGGCCTTGCAGCTCCCGCATTCGCGCTTCCAGCCGCCTTCCTTCATTGAGGTGCGCGCACCGCAATTGGCGCAAAATCCGTGGCGCTGATGCCAGCTCACCAGCGATTTCGCCATTGCGATAGCCGACAGCTGCTCAAGCGGCAGCACGCCCTGCATCGCCATGCCACGCAATTCCGTTACCGCGACGTCCTTGCGGCCGATCAGTTTTTCCGCGGCGGCCGGCGAAATACCCATGCCGAAGATCGGCGCACCGTCGCGCAGGCCCAAGAAGATCGTGCCGGGATTGGCGCCGTAGTCCAGCGCTTCCTTGATCGAGAGCAACGCGCGGGGGCCGCTCTCCTCCTGTTTCATGACCAGCGAGTCGCGGTAGACCACATAGGCCCTCGCATTGCTCTGGCCTTCAAGCGCAAACAGTTTTTCGTCATTGCCGCGCAGATGCGCGGCGCGATCGAGGATATTGGTAACGAAAGCGGGCTTTCCGAGCGGATACTTGTCGAATGCGGACATCTGTTCAACCCAACCAGATCTTGCGGCGAAGCGCGTTGATGAAATTCTGAACTTCCTCGGCGTCATGCGCCAGCGGCGGCATCACGCCCCAGACCGGACGCGGCCAGGCCGCGTCGCTGGTGCGCCGCGCGATGATGTGGACATGCAGCTGCGGCACCAGATTGCCGAGCGCCGCGACATTGAGCTTGTCGCATTTGGTGATTTCCTTCAGCGCTCGCGACACCCGGGATATTTCGGTCATCAATTGTGCCTGCGCGACCTCGTCGAGGTCGACGATTTCTACCGCGCCTTCGCGACGGGGCACCAGCAACAGCCACGGGTAATGCGCATCCTTGATGACGAGCACCTTGCTCAGCGGCAGGTCGCCAATATCGATCGTGTCCTTTTGGAGCTGGGAGTGCAGCGACCAGGCGTCAGAGGGCATATTTTTTCCTCGTCATGGCCGGGCAGAAGCGCGTCTTCGCGCTAGATGTCCCGGCCATCCACTTTTTTTGCGCGCCGCTGAGGAAGCAAGACGTGGATGGGGGGGGGGGG
>NZ_LLXZ01000197.1:113841-145307 GCF_001440395.1 Bradyrhizobium jicamae
GGGTCAAGCCCGGCCATGACGAAATGGGGGTGTTCCGGCGCATAGCACCCATCAACCCCGCTTGCTTTCCGGCCCTTTTGGCCCCAAATAGGGACCGGGAGATTGGCGGTGGACGAGCCACTCGCCAACCGGGTCAGGTCCGGAAGGAAGCAGCCCTAACGAGGTCCGGATCGGGTCGCTCGTCAGTCTCCTACCTGTTTTTCGAGCGAATTGCGCAGGAAAGCGGCCAGTCCGCGCCGTGCGCGCGGTCGCTCCTATCCGCAAGCCGGCCCCGAGAGACAATCAATTGCGGATCGACCGATGAGTGATGCTGGCGCTCCCCCCGATAAATCAGACGGCGCTGGCCAGAGCGGTTTCGCGCTCGGCGGCGACGAGGCCGCAAAACCCTACCGGGTCCTGGCACGCAAATACCGCCCCTCCAGCTTTGACGACCTGATCGGCCAGGAGGCCATGGTCCGCACCGTTTCGAATGCGTTCGAAACGGGCCGGATTCCGCAGGCCTGGATCCTGACCGGCGTCCGCGGGGTCGGCAAAACCACCACGGCGCGGATTCTCGCCCGCGCACTCAACTACGAAAAGCCGGATGGTTCGGTGAAGGGGCCGACCATCCACATGCCGGATCTCGGCGTGCATTGCCAGGCGATCATGGAAAGCCGGCACATGGATGTGCTGGAGATGGACGCGGCGTCCCATACCGGCGTCGACGACGTTCGCCAGATCAATGACAGCGTGCGCTATGCTCCCGCCAGCGCCCGCTACAAGGTCTACATCATCGACGAAGTCCACATGCTGTCGACAGCGGCCTTCAACGCGTTCCTCAAGACGCTGGAAGAGCCGCCCGAACACGCCAAATTCGTCTTCGCCACCACGGAAATCCGCAAGGTCCCGGTCACCGTGCTGTCGCGCTGCCAGCGTTTTGACCTGCGCCGGGTCGAAGCCGACGTGTTGATGGGGCATCTTTCCAATATCGCGACCAAGGAAGGCGTCGAGGTCGAGCCGGAGGCGCTTGGCATCATCGCCCGCGCCGCAGAAGGCTCGGTGCGCGATTCGCTGTCGCTGTTCGACCAGGCAATTGCCCATGCGGCGGGCACCGTGCGCGCCGATGCGGTACGGCAGATGCTGGGTCTGGCCGACCGCACCCGGGTGATCGATTTGTTCGAGCATCTGGCGCGCGGCGACATCGCCAGCGCCTTCGGTGAATTCCGTTCGCAATATGACGTCGGCGCCGATCCGGTCGTGGTGCTGTCCGACCTCGCCGAATTCGTCAATTTCGTCACCCGCGTGAAGATCGTGCCCGCCACCGCCGACAATGTCGCGTTCGGCGAGACCGAGCGCGTCCGTGCTCGGGAATTTGCCGCAAAACTGTCGATGCGGGTGCTGTCGCGGATGTGGCAGATGCTGCTCAAGGGCATCGCCGAGGTGCAGACCGCAACCCGGCCAGCAGCGGCAGCGGAAATGGTGCTGGTGCGCATCGCCTATGTCGCCGACCTGCCGACGCCGGACGAGGCGATCCGGATGCTCGACCAGAACGGTGGGGGGACGCAGATCGCGTCAGGCGGCGCGGCGCCGGCACGGGCCGCGCCCTCCGCGCCGGTAACTTCGATGTCAGCCTCGCCGATGCGGACGCCCGCATCGCCACGCTCCGGCGCTGAAGCCTCCGCCCGCCCGCAAATGGCGGTGCCGTCGGCCCAGACCGAGTCGGCGCCTGTGCTACGGATCAATAGTTTTCCGCAACTGGTGGCGCTCGCCGGTGAGAAGCGCGATATCCTGACCAAGACGGCGCTGGAGGCCGATATGCGCCTGGTCCGCTTCGAGGACGGGCGGCTGGAAGTGGCGCTGGAACGCGTCGCGGCGCGGGGGCTGGTCAACGATCTCTCCCGCAAGCTCGAACTATGGACCGGGCGGCGCTGGACCGTGATCGTCTCCAACGAGGCCGGCCAGCCGACGCTGCGCTCGCAAAATGAGCAGGCAAGGAACGAACACGCCCGGGCCGCCGAGGCCGACCCGCGCGTCCAGGAGGTGCTGGCGCGATTTCCCGGCGCCAAGGTGATTGAAGTGCGCCGGCTTGCCGCCGAGCCGCCGGAATCCAATATTATCGCTGACGACGTGAACGAGACTTCCGACGGCGACGACGACTGATCGGACTCTCGAGAGGACGGACGAAATGGCTGATTTTCTCGGCATGATGAAGCAGGCCGCGCAACTGCAATCCAAGATGCAGGCGATGCAGGAAGAGCTCGGCAATCTCGAGGTCGAGGGCATCTCCGGCGGCGGACTGGTCGCCGTGCGCATGACCGCGAAGATGGAAGTGAAGGGCGTCAGGATCGATCCGTCGCTGATGAAGGCCGAGGAGCGCGAAGTGCTCGAGGACCTCCTGGTGACCGCGCATGGCGACGCGCGGCGCAAGGCGGAAACCGCGGCGATGGAAAAGATGCAGGCACTGACCGGGGGCCTCGGCCTGCCGCCCGGACTTGGTCTGACCTGAAATGGCAGCGAGCGTTGCCGGCCCTGAAATCGAACGCCTGATCCAGCTTCTGGCGCGGCTGCCGGGGCTTGGCCCGCGCTCGGCGCGGCGCGCGGCGCTGCACCTGATCAAGAAGCGTGAAGCCCTGATGACGCCGCTCGCTGGCGCATTGCAGGTTGCGATCGACCGGATCCAGGTCTGCAAGACCTGCGGCAATATCGACACGCAAAATCCCTGCACGGTGTGCACCGATCCGCGGCGCGATCCTTCGACCATCGTCGTGGTCGCCGACGTCGCCGATCTCTGGGCGCTGGAACGGGCGAATGCGACCAACGGCCGCTATCACGTGCTCGGCGCCACATTGTCGCCACTCGACGGCGTCGGTCCGCAGGATCTCACCATCGACGCGCTGGTGGCGCGTGCGCACGAATCACAAGTCAGCGAAATCGTTTTAGCGCTCAACGCAACGGTTGATGGCCAGACCACCGCGCACTACATCACCGATCTTCTGCAGGACGCCAACGTCAAGGTCACCCGGCTCGCGCATGGCGTGCCTGTCGGCGGCGAGCTTGATTATCTCGACGAAGGTACGCTATCGGCTGCCATGCGGCAGCGAACGCTGTTCTAACCCCACAGACGGAACTGATCGACATGACGAAACCACGATTCGGCAGACGCTCCCGCTTTGCGCTCATCATGGCAGCGGCGCTGATCGCACCTTCCGCGTGGGCACAGCAGGCCGAGCCGGCGCCGAAGCCCGGCAAGCCGATCAATGCCGGCGACGTGCTGTCAGGCGAACTCAACGCCATGAAGGGCGGCAAGAGGAGCAAGCGTGCCGCGACCTACCAGATCACCAGCGAACCGCGCCGGCTGCCGCCGCCGAACGGGCTGTGCAATCTCGAAACCGGACCCGAGACGTTCCAGCTCGTCACCACCAGCGACGCCCAGGCCGCGCAACTGAAGAATTTCATCGGCAAGGAAATTTCCGTGAAGGTCGACGAAGTCGCCTGCGCGCAGGATGCTGGGCAGATCAGCGAAGCTGTCATCACCAAATGGAGCGTGGTGACCAAGCACTGAGTATTTCGGCCTGAAGTTTCGTAGCCCGGATGGAGCGAAGCGCAAATCCGGGAACGCCATCACCGTCATCGCTGCCCCGGATTTCGCTTCGCTCCATCCGGGCTACAAGAGCTTCAAACCTTCACCGGACCCACGGCCTCGAAATGTCCGCGCCGCTGCAGCCAGGCCAGCAGGATCAGGCTTGGCACAGCCACCACAACCGAGATCACGAAGAACAGCGGCCAGCCCGTCGCCTGCGCCACAAAGCCCGCGCCTGAGGACAAATAGGTGCGCCCCACAGCAGCCAGTGCGGTGAGCAGCGCGTATTGGGTCGCGGTGTGCAGCGGGTTCTGGCACAGCGCCGAGAGATAGGCGACAAAGATCACGGTGCCGATCGCGCCGGTGAAGTTTTCCGCGGAAATGGCGACGGCCAACGCCCATTGATTTGTGCCGACAAAGGCGAGCCACGCGAACACGAGGTTGGAGATCGCCTGCAGCACGCCGCCGATCCACAGGCTTGCGACCAGCGAATAGCGACGCGCCACATAGCCGCCGGCAAAACCGCCGATCAGCGTCGCGGCCAGGCCGACGCCCTTGACGATGGCGGCGTAGTCGTTGCGGGTGAAGCCGAGGTCGATCACGAACGGCGCAGTCATGGTGCCGGAAAACGCGTCAGTGAGCTTGAACAGCACCACGAAGGCGAGCGCCACCCAGGCATGCTTGCGCGACAGAAATTCGGAGAACGCCCCCGTGGCCGCATGCATGACGCGGGCGAGCGCCGACTCGTCGCGGGTCGCTTCTTCCGCGCGCACCGATTGCTCGGGTTCGGTGGCGGCGAGCGCCGTGAGCGTGCCGATCAGCACCAGCGCGGCCATGACGACATAGCCCCACATCCATGCCGAGCTGCGTCCGATGCCGGTGCTCTCGAACCCGCTCACGATGAACAGCACGCCGGCGGTCGACACCAGCATGCCGATCCGGTAGGCCGCGACATACGAGGCCATGCCGGCGGCCTGTTCGCTCTCGGGCAGGCTTTCGACGCGAAACGCATCGACCACGATGTCCTGGGTCGAGGACATCGTCGCGACCAGAAGCGCGCCAAGCGCCACGAACAGCGGCGACCGCGCCGGGTCGGTCAGGGCCAGCAGCAGGATCGCGCCGATCAGGAGCAGTTGCGAGAACACCAGCCAGCCGCGGCGGCGGCCGAAGGCGCGGGTGAAGACCGGCACATGCAGCGCATCGACCAGCGGCGCCCAGATGAATTTCAGCGTGTAGGGCGTACCGACCAGCGCAAACAGCCCGATGGTGCCGAGATCAACGCCGGATTCGCGCATCCACACCAGGAGCGTCGATCCTGACAGCGCCAGCGGCAGGCCGGACGAAAAGCCGAGCATCAGCACGATCAGCACGCGCGGCTGCAGATACACGGCCCAGGCCTCGCGCCACGTTGGCGCAGGCGCGGCCGATGTCGGGGAGGCTGCTTCAGGTGCGGTCATGAATGGGTGTTAGCAGATTCTGACGGGAAAAGACTGTCATCGCCCGGCTTGACCGGGCGATCCAGTTGTAGGGTGGGTAGAGCGTAGCGAAACCCACCAACACGATGGGTTTCGCTACGCTCTACCCATCCTGCCGCTGTTACTACTCCCCCGCCTGCAGCTTGCGCGGGGCGGGGAACAGTTCGGGGGTGCTGTTCTTGACGAAGCGCGGCACTTCCACCGGCGCGTCGGCCTTGCTGAAATCGAGTTCCTCGATCCGCCCGGCGCGTTTTTCGATCTTGTCGGCGGAGATCAGGATCTGGCGCACGTCCTCGTTCACGTCACTGAAGTGCTTTTGCAGCTTCAGCACGCGGTCGCGCAGGCGGCCCAGATCGTCGCCGAGGTTGAGCACTTCGGTGCGGATCTGGTCGGCCGCATCGCGCATCCGCGCGTCCTTCAGGATCTGCTGCATCACCTGGATCGCCAGCATCAGCAGCGAGGGTGATACCAGCACGACGCGGGCGCGGTAGGCTTTCTGGATCACGTCGTCAAAACCGTCGTGGATTTCGGCATAGACCGATTCCGACGGCACGAACATCAACGCGGTGTCCTGGGTCTCTCCGGTGATCAAATATTTCTCGGCGATGTCGTTGACGTGCTTCATCACATCGTTGCGCAGGCGTTGCGTGGCGAATTTGCGCTCCTCGTCGCTGCGCGCATCGTGCAGCGCGGTCATCGCTTCCAGCGGGAATTTGGCGTCGATGCACAGCGGGCGCTGGTCGGGCAGGAACACCACGCAATCCGGCCGCTTGCCGGACGAGAGCGTGTACTGGAATTCGTAGGAGCCCTGCGGCATGCCGTCCTGCACGATCGCTTCCATCCGCGCCTGGCCGAAGGCGCCGCGCGACTGCTTGTTGGCGAGCACGTCGCGCAGCGTGGTCACTTGAGACGTCAGGTCGGTGAGGTTCTTGTGCGCGTTGTCGATGATGCCGAGCCGCTCATGCAGCACGCGCAAGCTATCCATGGTGTGGCGCGTGGTCGCTTCCATCGACTGGCCGACCCGGTGCGTCACCGAATCCAGCCGCTCGTTGACCGCGCGCGCCATCTCGGCCTGGCGGCCGGCCAGCGACTGCGCCATGGCGTCGACCCGGCCGGTGGATTCGCTCTGCGCCCGCAGCATCTCGCTCAGACGCTCTTCCAGTTCGTCGGCGCGGATTGCCTGCGCCATCGCCAGTTCCGCGCCGCGGCGGCCGGAGCGGGCGATCACGATGGCGATGGTCAGCAGCAGCACCAGCGCGAGCGTGCCGAACCCGATCAGCGCCTCGCCAACGTGAATCGGCAGGTCGCCGACCGTGAGAAGAATTTCGTTCATGTCAGCCTTGTAGCCCGATTCGGCGTCGGATGCGAACGAAGAGGGAACATTTATGGTAAACGGCGGGTTAATTTTCGTGGTTAACGCCGCGTTAAAAATCATGGTTAAGGCCGTCTTAACGGACGCCGCAGCGCATTGACCCCGGCAAATCAGCAGCTTAAATCGCGCGCTATGGCCCTTAGAGAAATCATCATCCTGCCGGACAAACAGCTCCGGCTGGTCTCCAAACCCGTCGAGAAGGTTACGACGGAGATCCGCAAGCTCGCCGACGACATGTTCGAGACCATGTATGACGCGCCCGGCATCGGGCTTGCGGCAATTCAGGTCGCGCAGCCGCTGCGGCTGATCACCATGGATCTCGCCAAGAAGGACGAGAACGGCGAGACCAAGCCGAAGCCACGGGTGTTCATCAATCCGGAAATCATCGCCTCGTCCGAGGAATTGTCGGTCTACGAGGAGGGCTGCCTCTCGATCCCCGAATATTACGAGGAGGTCGAGCGCCCCGCGAAGGTCCGCATCCGCTTCACCGATCTCGACGGCAAGGTGCATGAGGAGGACGCCGACGGGCTGTTCGCCACCTGCATCCAGCACGAGATCGACCATCTCAACGGCGTGCTGTTCGTCGACTATCTGTCGAAGCTGAAGCGCGATCGCGTGCTGAAGAAGTTCACCAAGGCCGCCAAGCGCGCGGGGGAGTAGGCTCCCCTCTATCGACCGTCATGCCCGGGCTTGTCCCGGCCATCCACGCCTTTCTTTCTCGCTGTAGCAAAGACGTGGATGGCTGGGACAAGCCCGGCCATGACGGAGTAAACTGAAATCGTCCCGGGATTTTCTGCCTGATGCCGCTCCGCCTGATCTTCATGGGCACGCCCGATTTCGCGGTGCCGACGCTGCTGGAACTCGTGGCCCACGGCCATGAGGTCGTGGCCGTCTACACCCGCGCGCCAAAGCCGGCCGGGCGTGGCATGAAGATGCAACCGAGCCCGGTCGAGCAGGAGGCGCGGCGGCTCGGTATTCCCGTGATGACCCTGGGCACGCTGAAGACGCCGGAAGCGCTCGCCGAATTCCGCACGCATAACGCGGATGCGGCCGTCGTCGTCGCCTACGGCATGATCCTGCCGCAGGCCATTCTCGATGCGCCGCGTTATGGCTGCTACAACCTGCACGGCTCGCTGCTGCCGCGCTGGCGCGGCGCCGCGCCGATCAACCGCGCCATCATGGCCGGTGACGCCGAAAGCGGCGTGATGGTGATGAAGATGGATGTCGGCCTCGACACCGGCGATGTCGCAATGGCGGAGCGCCTCGCAATCACCGACACCATGACGGCTGCCGATCTGCACGACGCGCTGGCGCCGCTCGGCGCCGACCTGATGGTGCGCGCGATGGGCGGGCTCGAGCGTGGCGGATTGCAGCTTACGAAGCAGAGTGAGGACGGCGTGACCTACGCGGCCAAGATCGAGAAGGCTGAGGCGCGGATCGACTGGACGCGGCCCGCGCGCGAGGTGCTGCGGCATATCCATGGATTGTCGCCATTTCCCGGCGCGTGGTGCGAGATGGCCGGAGAAGCGGAGCCGGTGCGCCTCAAGATACTGCGCTGTGAACTGGCGAACGGGTCGGGTGCGCCGGGCGATGTGCTCGACGACAATCTTGCCATCGCCTGCGGTGACCGCGCCATTCGCATTGTCGAGCTGCAGCGCGCCGGCAAGGGGCCGATGAAATCAGCGGAATTTTTGCGCGGCACGGCGCTGAAGCCGCCTGCGCGGCTGGACTGATGCCCCGCTACAAGCTCCTCATCGATTATGACGGCACGCCGTTCTCCGGCTGGCAGATCCAGGACAACGCGCCGACCGTGCAGGGCGCGCTGGAAACTGCGGTGAAGGCGATCTGCGGCGAGGCCGTGCGCGTCCACGGCTCGGGCCGTACCGACGCCGGCGTGCATGCGCTGGGGCAGGTCGCGCATTGCGATATAAAGAAGCCGTTTCCGCCGGGCCGCCTGCGTGACGGGCTGAACGCGCATCTGCGGCCGCATCCGATCGGCGTGCTCTCGGCCGAGATCGTGGCCGATGATTTCGAGGCGCGCTTCTCCGCGACAAGGCGGCACTATCGCTATCGCATCACCAACTCCCGAGCCAATCTCGCGCTCGACATCAAACGAAGCTGGCGGGTGCCGCGCCATCTCGACACGGATGCGATGGACATTGCGGCCAAGCGGCTGCTCGGCAAGCACGACTTCACCACCTTCCGCGACACCGAATGCCAGGCGAAGTCGCCGGAGAAGACGCTCGACCAGCTTGATGTGATCAGGGAGGGCGACGCGATTTCGATCCTCACTTCCGCCCGCTCGTTCCTGCACAGCCAGGTGCGCTCGATGGTGGGCTCGCTGGTCTGGGTCGGCGAAGGCCGCTGGAGCGCCGACGACCTCGCCGCAGCATTGGCCGCCCGCAACCGCGCCGCCTGCGGTCCGGTGGCGCCGCCCGAGGGATTATATCTGGTGCGGGTGGAGTATTAGGTGTCGCCGACGATCTTGTGGGATGGGTGGAGCGAAGCGATACCCATCGCGGCAGCGGCTGGATGATGGGTATCGCTGCGCTCCACCCATCCTGCGATCTAGGCCGGCTTGAGGACCATGTGCGTGGCGTTCGCCGTCGCGACATGGTCGGTCACCTCGTAGCCAAGAGCCGGCAGATCAAGCCCCGCGAACAGGTTCTCGCCAGATCCAAGCAGGATCGGCGCGATCGCAATGTGCATTTCGTCGATCAGGCGGGCGCACAGATATTGCTGGATGGTCGCGACGCCGCCACCCACCCTGACATCCTTGCCGCCGGCAGCCGCGCGCGCCCTCTGTAGCGCCGCCTCGATGCCCTCTGTGACGAAATGGAAAACCGTGCCGCCCTGCATGGTGATGGGCGCGCGGGGATGATGTGTCAGTACGAAGACATCGCAGTGATAAGGCGGCTCGTCACCCCACCAGCCTTTCCAGGCGTCATCCGGCCAGGGGCCCCGCACCGGGCCGAACATGTTGCGCCCCAAGATCCAGGCGCCGATGTTCTCAAACCCTTGCGTGGCAAAATCATCGTCCGGGCCGCTCGTCCCGGCATCTTTTGCGAACAGCTTTTTCTGAATGGTCTGCGTCGGCAGGATCCATTCGTGCAGCCCCATTCCACCGACGCCGAGCGGATTGTCGGCGTTCTGACCGGGGCCCGCGCCATAGCCGTCGGCGGACACGCTGAAGCAGCGGACAACGAGCTTGCTGTTGGCTGAACCGGTCATGGCGTCACGTCATCACACATGATGACGGCACAAGTCAGGCAAAATAGCGGTCCAGCACGCCGCGATAGATTTTCGTCAGTTTTTCCAGATCCGACACCGGCGTGCGCTCGTCGACCTGGTGCATGGTCTGGCCGACCAGGCCGAACTCGATCACCGGGCAATAGCTTGAAATAAAACGCGCATCCGAGGTGCCGCCGGAAGTCGAGAGCTCCGGCTTGCGTCCGGTGACTTCCTCGATGGCACTCACGGCCAGATCGGTGAAGGCGCCGGGTTTGGTCACGAACACATTGGAGTTGGAGTATTCCCACACGATGCGGGCGCGGATGCGGTTGCCGCAAGCTTTCGCCAGCCGTTCTTCCAACAGGGCGCGCAGCGTTTCCTGGGTGTGGTTGTCGTTGAAGCGGATGTTGAATTTCGCCCGGGCCTGTCCCGGGATCACGTTGCTTGCGGTATTACCGACGTCGACCGAGGTGAATTCAAGGTTGGACGCCTGGAACTGCGCGCTGCCATGGTCGAGCGGTTCGTCGGAGAGCGCCACGATCAGCCGCGAAATATCCGGCACCGGATTGGAGGCGCGGTGCGGATAGGCGACATGGCCCTGCACGCCGTCGACATGGAGCGTGCCGGATTGCGAGCCGCGGCGGCCGATCTTGATGCAGTCGCCCAGCACTTCGACGTTCGACGGCTCGCCGAGCACGCAATGGTCGAATTTCTCGCCACGCTCGGCGCACCACTTCAGAAGCTTGATGGTGCCGTTGACGGAAATGTCCTCTTCGTCCCCGGTGATCAGAAACGAGATCGATCCCTTCGGCCTGCCGCCATTGTCCTTGAGATAGTCGAGCACCGCGGCCGCGCTGCAGGCGATGCCGCCCTTCATGTCGACCGCGCCGCGGCCATAGAGGAAGCCGTCCTTGATGTCGCCGGAGAACGCGCCTTGCGTCCACGCCGTCTCGTCGCCGGGTGGCACCACGTCGGTATGGCCGGCAAAAGCGATGTGCGGCGCCTCGGTGCCGATGCGGGCGTAGAGATTGTCGATATCTGATGTGCCGGGCTCGCCGAAGGTGACGCGATGCACCTCGAAGCCGGCGTCTTTCAACAGGCCTTCGAGGACGCCGAGCGCGCCGGCATCGGCAGGGGTGACGGAAGGGCAGCGGACGAGGTCGCGGGTGATGGAAACGGCGTCATTCATAGCCCGGCTTAACACGCCAAACCGGCGGCGGGCTAGCGGTGTGCGGGACCATTTCGATCTCGTTCTGCTGGTCCCAGGGCGGCCGCGTGTCGGGCAGTGGCTGCGGCGCGAGCGGATCGGGGCCGAACCGGTTGGTCTTGCGGGAGCCCTTGATGAAGTACAATTCGACGAAGATCCAGATGCAGCCGGCGAGAGCGATGAGGCCAAGCGGAAGGGCGGCATCCGAGAAATAGGAATCGTCAGGAAGCAGATCGACGAGCTTGTTGTAGAGTGGAACGGCGAAAAACAGGATCACCCACCAGCCGCTCTTGTCGCGGTCATGGAGGCGTTTGATCGAGGTGGCCAGCCAGATCCACATGAACAGCGTGGAGAAGGCCGCGTTGAAAAAAATCGCAGGCAGGTCGGCCAGGGACAGGGATCGATAGGAAGCGGGATCGAAGATCTTGAAGAGATCTTCGAAGCCGTAACCGATATCTGTCGGCGCGATACCACTGAACAAGACGACAAGGCCGATCGTCAGCGCGCCCAGGAAGACCGTCAAGCACACGATGATCAGCGTCGCCAGCCAGTACCGGGCGCGGTTGATGCGGCCCTCGAAACTGAACAGATACCAGACGTAGTCCATCGCTCGACCTCCGAACGGCGGCATTTACGCCATCCAGTACATTGGTCGCGCCATGGGGCCCGGGGTTCGAACGGGGCGTGTTCCGGCCCTGGCTACGGGCCAGATCATGCCCCAAATGGCCGAACCCTAGTCCCGCAGCAGCTCGTTGATGCTGGTCTTGGCGCGGGTGCGCTCATCGACGCGCTTGACGATCACCGCGCAAGCCGTCGACGGGCCGGGCTGGCCGTTCTTCATGGGCTTGCCGGGCAGGGCGCCGGGAACCACGACCGAATATTCCGGCACCTCGCCGATGAAGATTTCGCCGGTCTCGCGGTCGACGATCTTGGTGGAGGCGCCGAGGAACACGCCCATCGACAGCACCGCGCCCTTGCGCACGATCACGCCCTCGGCGACTTCGCTGCGCGCGCCGATAAAGCAATCGTCCTCGACGATCACGGGTTCAGCCTGCAGCGGCTCCAGCACGCCGCCGATGCCGACGCCGCCCGAAATGTGCACGCGCTTGCCGATCTGCGCGCAGCTTCCGACCGTCGACCAGGTGTCGATCATGGTGGCTTCATCGACATAGGCGCCGAGATTGACGAAGGACGGCATCAGAACGACGTTGCGGGCGATGAAGGCGGAGCGGCGCACGATTGCGCCGGGCACGGCGCGGAATCCCGCGTCGCGAAAACGGTTCTCGCCCCAGCCGTCGAACTTCGAGGGCACCTTGTCCCACCACGACGCCTTGCCGGGACCGCCGGGGATCTGGCCCATGTCGTTAAGGCGGAACGACAGTAGCACCGCCTTCTTCAGCCACTGATTGACTTTCCACTGGCCCGAGGCCTCGCGCTCGGCGACCCGTGCCTCGCCCTTGTCGAGCAGATCGAGCGCGTGATCCACGGCCTCGCGAACCTCGCCCTTGGTCGACGTCGAAATGCCGTCGCGGGCATCGAAGGCGGAGTTGACGGTCGATTCGAGCGCGGACAGGGACATCGGGATTTCCTCAGGGATTTCGGGCGAAGTTGACGGGCTTTTTCGGGATTTGGCGGGGGAGAGTCAAGGCGGGATGTCGTCCCTGCCGCCCTCTCAACTCGTCGTCCCCGCGAACGCGGGGACCCATAGCCACGAGTGTTCGTGGTTACGATGGGTCGTCGAACAGCGTTCTTAAATCGATAGATCACGCGGTATGGGTCCCGGCGCCCGTGCGCAATTGCGCACTAGGCCGGGACGACACCGATTAGGTGCTCAACTTCTCCAAAAACCCCGTCAGATCGTCGGTCACATGGTCGACATAGGCCGCATCGCGGCCTTCCAGCTCCCAATCCTCGCGCACCACTTCCTTGGCGCCGTCGGGTACCACCAGCACCGTGGTCATGCCGAGTTGGTGCGGCACCACGAGGTTGCGGGCGAGATCTTCGAACATCGCCGACCTCAGGGGATCCACGCCATGCAGGCGCAGAAATTTGTCATAGGTCTGCGGCGCCGGCTTCGGTTCCAGGTCTGCGGCGATGATGTCGAACACTGCCTCGAAATGTTCTGTTATGCCGAGCCGCTCGAGCACCGCGCCGGCATGGTCGGTCGAGCCGTTGGTGAGGATCAGCTTGCGGCCGGGAAGTTTTGCGATCGCGGCTCCCATCGCCGGGTTCGGCTCCAGCGGGGAGTGATCGATCTTGTGCACATAGGCGAGGTAATCGTCGGCGTGCACGCCATGCTCGGTCATCATGCCGCGCATACTGGTGCCGTAGCGGCGATAATAATCCTTCTGGACCACGCGGGCTTCTTCCGCCGAGATGTTAAGGAACGCGCTGATGAACTCGCCGATCCGGGCGTCGACCTGCTGCCACAGATTGACGTGGTGCGGGTACAGCGTGTTGTCGAGGTCGAACACCCAGGTGTC
The DNA here is from genome assembly GCF_001440395.1 of Bradyrhizobium jicamae. GTDB lineage: Bacteria > Pseudomonadota > Alphaproteobacteria > Rhizobiales > Xanthobacteraceae > Bradyrhizobium > Bradyrhizobium jicamae. The sequence continues at coordinate 127,169 of NZ_LLXZ01000197.1, forward strand.
GATGTGAGTAAAGGGGCGGGGAGTTGTCATAAGTTCTCAACCATCACGGCATCGCAAATCGCAGCGTCTTGCCGCCGCTTGACATATCGACCGGTGCAAAGCCGATTGCCGCAAGTCCTCGCGTGCCGCAATCGCCCTGTTCTGAAATCTCGAACTTGCTGTCGCGCGTGCAGAGCTCCTTCGAGCCGCCCCAATTCAGCGGCCTGTCGCGGTACTTGATGGCGCGGTTCTCGCCGTCGACGGCTTCGGCAAAACTATAAACCTGTTTCGGCTGGCCGGTCACATCGGGATGCAGGCATTTGCCGGGATCGATGCGGTACCAGCCGCGGCTGGTCACGGCCTTGCCGTCATCGGAGGCGACCGCAGCCATGATCTTGTGCGGCGTGTCGTTGCACCAGGTCAGCCCGGTGGCGGAGGGCTTTTGCACCGCGTCGATCATGGTGGTGAAGAAACTTTGCGACTGCACGATCTCGGCCGAAAGCCCCCGGCTCTTGAGGAACGCGCTCAAGGCTGCCTGCGTCTTCGGTCCGTCGACGCCGTCGATCGGGGCGGCGTCATAGCCGGCGATGACAAGCAGCCGCTGGATGCCGGCGAGCCGCGCCTGCTCGTCGTCATATTCCGAGTCCTCGGCGAGATAGGCGACGAGGTTGCCGTCGTCCGTCCGCGTCGGCGTGATCTGGGTAAACGGCGCCGGCGTCTGGTTGCCGCGGCACTGCCGGGCGGCAGCGATGACGAAATTGTCGGGGGCGATGCACAGCGTGTCGCTGCCGTTCTGCGGGATCGGCGAAGCGCCGTAGACGCCGAGCGCGCGTGCATTCAAGAGGATGCGGTCGGCGGTCAGCGCGCCCTGCAGCACCACGCGGCAGGCGGCCGGATCGATCCGGAACCAGCCGCGCGTCGCGGTTGCCGATTTCTCGTCGATGCCGATCGCGGCCTCGACCACATAGCTCATGCGGTTGCAGAGTTTTAAATCGGCAAAGGCGGGCAGGGAGGAAACGAACAGCGAGATGATCGCCGCCGGGAAGGACATCAGGAAACGTGTCAACGCCGAGCGCGGCTGCCGCTGTATTCTCCGCTCGTCATGCCCGGGCTTGTCCCGGGCATCCACATCTTTCCTTCCATCGGGAGCAAACAAGTCGTAGATGGCCGGGCATAGGCTAGCGGAAGCGACGCCGTCCTCTGGACGGCTATGCCCGGCCATGACGACTTTCTTTTGCCGCTCGTGCATCACTTGTGGATCAGCGTGCCGGTGCCCTGATTGGTGAACAACTCCAGCAGCACCGCGTGCTGCATCTTGCCGTCGATGATGACGACGCCCTGCACGCCCTGTTCGAGCGCATAGATGCAGGTTTCGACCTTCGGGATCATGCCGCCGGAAATCGTGCCGTCGGCGATCAGCTTTCGCGCATCCTTGACCGACAGTTCCGGTATCAGCTTCTTCGACTTGTCGAGCACGCCGGGGACGTCGGTCAATAGCAGCAGCCGCTTCGCTTTCAACGCACCCGCCACCGCGCCGGCAAAGGTGTCGGCGTTGACGTTCAGCGTCTGGCCGTCATGCGAGGTCGCGAGCGGCGCCAGTACCGGGATCAGCTCGTAACCGATCAATTGATTCAGCAGCGTGAGGTCGACCTTGTCGGGGTCGCCGACGAAGCCGAGATCAACGGCCTTCTCGATGTTCGAGTCAGGATCGACCATGGTGCGCGTCGTCTTCGACGCCTTCACCATGTTGCCGTCCTTGCCGCTCAAACCTACCGCCTTGCCGCCGGCCTCGTTGATGTAGCCGACGAGCTGCTTGTTGACCGAACCCGCCAGCACCATCTCGACGATCTCGATCGTCGCCGCATCGGTGATGCGAAGCCCGGCGGCGAATTCCGACTGGATGCCGAGCCGTTTGAGCATGGTCGCGATCTGCGGCCCGCCGCCGTGCACCACCACCGGATTGATGGCGGTCTGCTCCAGCAGCACGATGTCGCGCGCAAACGCCTTGGCGGTCTCTTCCGCGCCCATGGCATGGCCGCCATATTTGATGACGATGGTTTCCTCGTCATATTGCTGCATATGCGGCAGCGCTTCCGACAGGATGCGGGCCTGATCGAGCGGGCTGATATTCTGCGTCATGAAGCGGGTCTCGCCATTGCCGATGTCGGGCCGGGTTCTATCTGATTGCCGGGCAGGGCGCAAAGTAGGGGATTCGTCTCCGCAGGTCGTTTTTCCCCTCTCCCCTTGTGGGAGAGGGTGGATCGAATGAGCGAAGCTCATTCGAGACGGGTGAGGGGTTCTCTCCGCACACACAGATCCCCGTGTAGTCATCCGGCGCTGCGCGCCACCTTCTCCCACAAGGGGAGAAGGAAGAGGACTCAACCCCGCTTCGGCCAGGCTGCCGCCACCGCCAATGCCAGCCAGCTTACAATCAGCAGCGTCCCGCCGGTCGGCGCAGCCATCGGAAACAGCCCATGTCCGGCATAGTGCCGCAGCGTCAGGTCGCCGGCGAACAGGCCGGCCGCGAGCGCAAAGCCGCAAGCCGCGGTGATGCCGGTTCTCGCGTGCACGATCCCGCGTTCGGCCAGTGCGACGGTACCTAATACCGCGCACGCGTGAAACAGCAGCACCGACGAGGCCGCTGCCAGCCGCGAGGCATCGGCCCCATGCGCGGCTGCGGCCGCCAGCATGACGCCGTCGGCGCCCATGATTCCGGCCAGAACGATCAGGATGCGGTACGCTCGGTTCATCGGGCACGCTCGTGCAACAGGCGTACCATCGCGGCGCGCAATTCCGGCATGCCGGCGCCCGAGCGCGAGGATGTCACCAGAATTTCCGGAAACGCGGCAGGATGCTTGGCGAGCGCGGCTGTGGTCGCGATGATGGATTTTTCCAGCTCGGCACGCTTCACCTGGTCCGCCTTGGTCAGCACCACCTGATAGCTGACGGCGGATTTATCCAGCGTCTTCAGCACGTCCTGGTCGACGTCCTTGATGCCGTGGCGCGCGTCGATCAGCACATAGACCCGCGCCAGCGTGGCGCGCCCCAGCAGGAATTGATGGATCAGCCTGGTCCAGGACGCGACCTGGGTCTTCGGCGCCGAGGCGTAGCCATAGCCGGGCATGTCGACCAGCCGCAGGCGTGCGCTGTCGGGGCCGTCGAAGAAGATCAGTTCCTGGGTGCGGCCCGGCGTGTGCGAGGTACGCGCCAGCGCGTTGCGGCCGGTCAGCGCGTTGATGAGGCTGGATTTGCCGACATTGGATCGGCCGGCGAACGCCACTTCCATGCCCGCCATCGGCGGCAGCGTCTCGATCGAGGGCGAGGCCCAGACGAACTTCCAGTCGCCGGCGAAGAGCTTTCGCCCTTCTTCAATCAGCTCCGCATCAGGCTCGGCGGTCATGCGAAGGTTCTTTCCATCCGTCATTGCGAGCGAAGCGAAGCAATCCATAGTTCAGCAGGCGGAAGCATGGATCGCTTCGTCGCTTCGCTCCCGTGCGCAAACGCTTCGCGTTTGTCGCAGGCAATGACGAGGAGGAGGCACCGATCACGTCTTCTCGACGGCCTTCTTGGCGAACGTCGCCTTCATGTTGTCGAACAGCTCCACCTTCACGCCGTTCTTGCGCATGATGTAGCTCTGCTGGATCACCGAGAGCAGGTTGTTCCAGGCCCAGTAGATCACGAGACCCGCCGGGAAGCCCGCCAGCATGAAGGTGAAGATCAGCGGCATCCAGTCGAAGATCATCTTCTGGGTCGGATCCGGCGGCGTCGGATTCAGCTTCATCTGGATCCACATCGTGATGCCCATGATGATCGGCCAGACGCCGAGCATGAGATAGGCGCCGACATGCGGACCGAACACCGCGAGCGGATCGAACGGAATTAATCCGAACAGGTTGAAGATCGTGGTCGGGTCGGGCGCCGAGAGGTCCTTGATCCAGCCATAGAACGGCGCGTGGCGCATTTCGATGGTGACGAACAGCACCTTGTAGAGCGAGAAGAACACCGGGATCTGCAGCGCGATGGGAAGGCAGCCCGCGATCGGGTTGATCTTCTCCTTGCGGTAGATCTCCATCATCTCCTGCTGCTGCTTCTGGCGGTCGTCGGGATAGCGTTCCTTCAGCGCCTGCAGCTGCGGCTGCACCGACTTCATCTTCGCCATCGAGGCATAGGATTTGTTGGCGAGCGGGAAGAACAGGATCTTGATCAGCAGCGTGACCAGCAGAATGGAGACGCCGAAATTGCCGAACAGGTGGAAGAAATAGTCGAGCACCAGGAACATCGGCTTGGTGATGAAATAGAACCAGCCCCAGTCGATCAGCAGGTCGAAATGGTTCAGCCCGAGCTGCTTGTTGTAGCCGCCATGGCCGGCCAGCGGGAAGTTGATGCCGACGACGCCGGCTTCCTTGGCGCCCGCAAACAGCCGCGCATTGGCGCTGCCGGTACCGCCGATCGCAATGGTCTGCGGATCCTGCAGGTAGTCGGTCTGATAGCGAACCTTGGGACCGGGGTCTTCGGCGAGGAAGCGTGCCTTGAGGCGCGCCGACGTGTCGGGCAACAGCGCGGCGGCCCAATATTTGTCGGTGATGCCGAGCCAGCCGTTCGTGACGTTGAACTCGAAGCCCCGCCCGCTGCCCAGAACGGGCGCCTCCGCGACCGCCTTGTAGCCGTGTTCCTGCAGGCCCTTTTCGCCGAGATAGCCGATCAGGCCTTCATGCAGGATGTAGTAGCCCGAGACCTCGGGCGTGCCGTGGCGGGAGATGAGCGCGTATGGGTAGAGCGTGACTGGCGCACTGCCGACGTTGGTGACGTCGTCCTTGATGGTGAAGAGATAGCGGTCGTCGATCGCAATGGTGCGGCGGAAGGTGAGGCCTTCGCCATTGTCCCATTTCAGCGTCACCGGCTTGTCCACCGTCAGGTTGCCGGAGCCTTCCTGCTGCCAATCCGTCTCGCGGCCCGGAAGCCGCGCGGTCGAGCCGGCGGCCGGAACCCAGCCGAACTCGGCATAATAGGGATGCGCCGTGCCCGAAGGCGAGAACAGCACGATCGCGGGCGATTTCGGATCGACGGTGTCGCGGAACTTCTCCAGCGACAGGTCGTCAATGCGCCCGCCCTTCAGTGCGATGCTGCCGGACAGCCGCGGCGTTTCGATCTTGATGCGCGGCGAGGCGGCAATCGCGGCGGCGCGGCTGACGACAGGCTGACTGGCGGGCGTGCTGACTGACGGCGTCGCGCCCGGCTGCGGGGTCGTGCCGGGGGCCGTCTGCGGCGCGGATTTTGCGAGGTCGGCCTGGGTCTGGCTTTGCGCGCGCTGCCGCTCCATCTGCGGCGCGTTGTAGAAATACTGCCAGGCGATCAGCACGAGGCCGGACAGAATGACGGCGAGGATGGTGTTGCGATTATCGGTCATCGGTTTGGGGTCTCGCCATTCAATTCGGATGTTTCGGCGCCTGCCGGTCTAGCCGGTTCAGCGCCGAACGGAGATCGTCGAGCATGGTTGCAAAGTCGCGGGTGAGCGCGGCCCGGCGGCCGACCAGCACATAATCATGGTGAGGTCGCATGGAAATGACGTCCAGCCGCTTCACCAGTTCGCGAAGCCTGCGCCGGATGCGATTGCGCTCGGTGGCAGTACCGTTCTTCTTGGTGACGGTGAAACCGATCCGGATCGGGCCGTCATCGGCGCGGGCGCGGCCCTGCACCACGAAGGCAGCGCTATTGGCCCGCGTGCCATTGGCAACGGCGAGAAAGTCCGCCCGCTGCCTCAGCCGATCCATGAATGAAATCTCCGGAAAGGATCCGGCTCAGGCGCTCAGGCGCTTGCGGCCGCGCGCACGGCGAGCGGCGAGAACCTTGCGGCCGCCGGCGGTGGCGAGACGGGCGCGGAAGCCGTGACGGCGCTTGCGCACCAGTTTGCTGGGTTGATAAGTCCGCTTCACGGGTAGTTCTCCGCTGACCGGGCAATTTGCCTGTTGGATTGAGATCAAGTCCGATGATGCGGGCCGGCCCAAACGGGCCATTTACGGCCCCAAATGAGCCGCCCCCGGGGATGCCGGGCCATCGCGGACAGTTGGCGCGGCTTATAAGGGAGCGACCTGTTTTCGTCAATGTCAGGGGCTGCCGTAGCGCGCGTTCTTTGAAACGTCGCAATTGGGGCGAATATATCTGTTTTCGCGGGGTTTTTAGGGGCGAGACGGCGGCGTGCCCGGACCATGGGAACCGCCGCACATTAGCGATCGGTAATTTGACCGGCCGGTGGCCCAAACGCATCCTCGGAATCACGCGGTAACCGACCTATATGGGCCAGGTTGGCCTTATCCGGCGGGCTCAAAGCAGAGATATCAAGGCAGATATTCGTGTCAGCGACCGACGACCAGCCGACTCTTCAAGCGCCGCGGCCTCCGTGCTCGCGCCGCCTCGGCCTGTCCGGCAAGCTTCTGCTGCTGACCATCCCCCTCGTGATGATCGCGCTGCTGATGATCTATGTGCCGTCGATCGCGAATTTCTGGACCAACCGGCTGAACGACCGCCTTGCTGCGGCCAACACCGCCGCCCTGGTGCTGGATGCGGCGCCGTTGGGGATGGTTCCGGACTCGCTGGCGCGGCAAATCCTGACCAGCGTCGGCGCGCGGGCGGTCGCCATCAAGATGGGGCAGCAGCGTCGGCTGCTCGCCAGCGCCGACCTGCCGGCGGCGATCGACCGCGACATCGACATGCGGACGCTGACGGTGTGGTCCGCGATCGTCGAGTCCTTTGAGACCATGCTGGATCGAGGCAACCAGACGATTCGAGTGGTGGGGCCGGCACCCGGCGGCGCGCAGTTCATCGAGGTCGTGGTCGATGAAAAGCCGTTGCGGCAGGCGATGTACCGGTTTTCCCGCAATCTGCTGGTGGTCGCGCTGGGGATCGCGATGCTCGCCGCGGGGCTGGTTTACCTCGCGCTGCATTATCTGTTCGTGCGCCCGATGCGGCGGCTGACGGCCAATCTCGTCGGCTTCCACGAAAACCCGGAAAGTGCGGCGCGCATCATCGTGCCGAGCCAGCGCGGCGACGAGATCGGCGTTGTCGAGCGCGAACTGTCCGACATGCAGCGCGACCTTGTCTCGATGTTGTCGCAGAAGAGCCGGCTCGCGGCGCTCGGGCTTGCGGTGTCGAAGATCAACCACGATCTGCGCAATCTACTGGCGTCCTCGCAATTGCTGTCCGATCAATTGGCCAGCGTGCCGGACCCGCGGGTGCAGCGCTTCGCGCCGAAGCTGATGCGCTCGCTGGAGCGCGCCATCGACTTCTGCCAGTCGACCCTTTCCTACGGCCGCGTCCAGGAAGCCGAGCCCGACCGCCGCATGATCCAGGTCGAGCCCGTGGTTACCGAGGTGCGCGAATCGGCCGGCCTCGCCGCCGACGCATCGATCACCTGGATCAGCGCGATCGAGCGCGGCCTCTCGATTGACGCGGATCCCGACCAGCTGTTCCGCGTGCTGCTCAATCTGGTGCGCAATGCGGCGCAGGCGCTGGAAAGCGCCAAGGGGGACGCCGCGACGCTGCAGATCCGCATCACCGGCCGCCGCGAGGGTTCGGTCGCCATCATCGAGGTGTCCGACACCGGTCCCGGCGTGCCGGCGAAGGCGCGCGAGCACCTGTTCGAGGCGTTCCAGACCTCGGGCCGCCCCGGCGGCAGCGGGCTCGGCCTTGCGATCGCGGCCGAACTGGTCCGTGCCCATGGCGGCGACATTCATCTGGTCGAAGGCACCATCGGCGCCACCTTCCGCGTCTCGATCCCCGACCGCCCGGTGGAACTGCAGAGCGTCCGCAACGAACGGGCGCGGGCGTAAGCTATTGGGTTTTAATGTCATTCCGGAGCGTTGCGCAGCATCGAACCCGGCATCTCGCGATGATGCGAGATGCCGATCCCGACGCCACGGCACCTGAAATTGCTAACCATCATTGGTCACGCAAAGCCCGTTTCCGGACCTTGCAAAGCGAGGCCGGAGCGGGTAGCTAAAGCGCTCTTTCGCGATCCTCCGAACCATATCGGATGCATCCGGGCCTAAAGCCCAAATGTGCAAGCGAAAAACGCGCCCGTAGCTCAGCTGGATAGAGCACCAGACTACGAATCTGGGGGTCAGGAGTTCGAATCTCTTCGGGCGCGCCACTTCGGTATAAAACTGCGAAACGCCAACGGCCGCCGATTCTACGCCAGCAGCGGCGACAAGTGACCGCAGCAGACCACCTCGACACGTTGCACAAGAAGTTCGATCTACCCCCGCTTGGTGCCGGATGCGGACGTGACGCTCCGCCTCTATCCGTATCCAGAACTCTATGCGCGTCATGCCCGGCTCGCCCGAACGCTCAGCCACGGATCATCGGGCCTTCCGATGTACCGGCGTACGTCGCTGACGATCCAGCCGGCGTCCGTGAGTGCGGACCGCAGGGCAGACTCGCGCCAGTACGTCTCAACGTAGCGCCGAGGCGCTGCAGCGCTGCCGTGTATGGTCACATCCTCGCCATCGCCGTCTCTAACCGAGGCGTGCAGTCGGCTACCGGTCCGGGTCGCGTCGGCAAGCCGTCCAAGCACCGTACCGAAATCCTCGCGCGCGATGTGAATCAGGCAGGCACAGGCCCAGATCCCGTCGTACGGCTTGTCGGGACGCTCCGGGTCGGCCAGGTCGTCGGTCAGCGGGTCCAACAGGTCGGCCTCGAAGCCACGCTCGCGAAGCAGTTCGACGAAGCCCTTCGAAACGTCGGTGCGTCGGACGCTGATCCCCCGCTTCTCAAGCTCAAGTGCATCTCGCCCGCCACCGCTTCCGATCTCCAGCACCCTGCCGGAGCCGCCCAACTCGGTCACGAACGCGTCGATCTCTGTCGCGACCCATTCGGGCATCGCCGCGGCTTCGGCAGCGTACTCCGCCGCGACCAAATCATAGGATCGGACGGTGTCTCGGTCGGTGCTCATCCTACCGTTCCTCCCTCGGACAAGAGACCCCGATGATCGAGACGCCCATCGGCCCGTTGCGTCCTTACACTTTTCGTAGTTGGTGACGTCGCGGGCGATTTGCTTCGCAGCCATAGCAGAAATTCGATCTGAATCACTACCAACCCCCGGGGCGTCCGACCCAACCGAGCCTTTGGTGACCTTAAGCCTTCTCGAAAGCAGACGTGAGGACCAGCGTGGAACTGGAGGCTGACGATGACGCGCGTCTTGATCACAGGGATGTCCGGCACGGGCAAGTCGGCCGTCGTTATCGAATTGGCGCGCCGAGGGTATCGTGCGATCGACCTTGATACTCCTGAGTGGTCGCATTGGGTCCTTGCGGATCCAGACGATGCCCTGACACCGGCCGATGGCCAGGATTGGGTCTGGCAGGAAGACCGTGTGCGGGAGCTCCTCTCGCGGAACGGGGAAGATTACCTCTTCGTCAGCGGCTGTGCCGAGAACATGGGAAAATTGTTCGATTTGATCGATACAATTGTCCTGCTGTCCGCACCGATCGACACGCTCATGCATCGGCTCGCGAAGCGGACGGCGAAGAGCTACGGCCACACCGCCGACGAACGTAGCAAGATCGCCCAACTTGTCGAGACAATCGAACCGTTGCTGCGACAGTCCGCTCACCATGAGATCGATACCGCACGGCCAGTCGGTGAAACAGTCGCAAAAATTCTAATACTGGTGGCGCCGGCGTAGCGGACGTACATGCCTGAGTCGGCTATGTCCACTTCGATGCGCTGAGCGAGCGTACGCAGGTGGTCGCGGCGGCAGCTGCCCTGTCCAATCCACATGTGCCTGCGGCTTTGGCTGGCGGCGAAGGCTTTTGCGCGCCTGCGGCGTGATGCTCGACCCGATCCGATCAAGCGTACGCCGGCCCACAGCGTCGGCGCGGGCCGCAGCTGAAGCGGTGGCATGCCCGCATGGTAATCGTGAGTCACAGGTCGATGTGTCAGATCGCATTTGAATCAATCACGTAAGAGATTTTCAAAAGCCGTCGTCTAGACAAACATCGGACAATTGAAATCGGGAGCGGCCAATGAGCGCAAAGCTCATCTTTCTTCTCGCGGGTCGCTAGTTGTGGGTGGCTGCAATCTCAGCTCCGACCCGACGGTCTTCCCCTATTCCAGGGATCAGGTCCAGGCGATGTTGGTGGACGCAAAGACCACCCTTCCGAGGCGCGACGGCCCAAAGGAGATGATAAAGATCTGGGGCGCCGGGCGCTCGTCGAAGGGCGTCAGATTGAATATGAGATATGCAAACTGGGCGCCCCTGTTGGAGTGCGAGGCCGTCATCACGGCGATCTCGCCCAAGGAAAGCCGTGTCGTTGCGGATTGCGGCAAAAGCACAAACAGCGACTCCGCATTGAGCCGCACGCAGAATAGTCTCCGCTCCCCGATGTTCGAGGAGCATATCGCGGCGACGCTCAACAAGCGCGCATTCAATCGAAGCACGGTCGACGCGAAGGAATCCGCGGCCGTGCTCACGAACCTCCCCGGCATGCAGCGCGAAGCATTGCAGATGAGCGTCGACGAGGCGCGGCGAATGGCTGCGGAGCGCGTCCGTTAAGCGGCCCAAAGCCCAATGTGCGCGCGAAAAACGCGCCCGTAGCTCAGCTGGATAGAGCACCAGACTATGAATCTGGGGGCAGGAGTTCGAATCTCTTCGGGCAGGCGCTGCGTTATCGCTATCGAGGCGCCCGCTACGGCTGCTCGCCCATCACGATGCAGTCCTGTCCCGCAGCCGTCATGGCCTTCAACTGAGCTAGCGTGGTCGGGAGCAGCTCGGGATGCGCGTTGAAGCGGAACCGGACGGTGTGCGGAAGCTGAAGCAACCGTGCGCCTTCATCGCTCAGTACAAGCTCGACATGGTCGAGGTGTCCAGCCAGCCTGATCACCTCACGGCTGTCGCAAGCCTGATCCTGGTCGGTGCGCTCGATATAGAGCAGGTCTTCGACCGGCAGCGGCCGGCGGCCGCTGCGCTGTCGGCCGCACGCAAAATGCAGGACGTCGAGCGGATCGCGCGCCGATGCGAAGCCGAGCGAGAGCACGAGGAGATCACCATTTTCGGTGAAGACCTCCTCGACTTCGAAGTCGTTGCGTTCAATGTCCAATTCAGCCAATCTCCTAAGCCGGCCTTGTCCTATCCTATCTCAAGCGGCATGATAGGAATCCAGTCATGACACAAGGCAACCTTCTTCCCACCCTCGACTGGTTCACGCTGCATGATTATTTCGCGGCCGACGGGCGGCGCGCGGATGGGAACGCCCCCCGAGAAACCGAGCGAACATTCTTCAAAAATGGGCGCGCGGGGTAGGAGCAGGGCCACGACGGACAATCATTTCCGCAGCGCGCTCCAGTCGATCCTTCAGGCCGAACTGGCACGGGGAAACCGGATTCGCTCGGCCGGTCCGTGGCCGCCCACTTGTCGTTTGTTGGTGTTGCTGGACCGCCCGTTCAGGCGGCGATATGCGCTTGCGCCCGGTGTGGGGTTCGAAAATCTGAACGACCCGCACTACTGGAAGGCCGAATACCGAGCCGAGGTCGAGCCCGGTGTCTGGGAATGCCTCGCATGCGGGTTCTGAGCGCGCCGCCCCGGGCTTCATAACGGCTCATAGCACGCCAAGTTTGACGCAATTCCCGCGCATTGTCGCACGACTTTTGCTGTTGACGCATGCCAGCTCATGCATTCGTTCAACTCGATTGCGGAGATATCATCGATGCGCTGGCTCACATCACTGCGACGGACCAGACTGGCGCGGCGTCTGGACAGCTATCCGCCGTACCGGGCGCCATTCCCAGGCGATAGTTTCAAGCTGAGCGTCGAACAGGCGCAGGCCAATCTCGACTACCTGCTGGCGCACCGCGCAGAGCGGCTGGCCGTGCTTGACGAATTGCTGGCGGAGGAGAATATCGACCTGCGCGCGGGCCTCGCTGCCGATGATTACACGCCGCTGCTCGACGCGCTCCACGGCTGGGCGAAAACGGCGTGGCCCGGCATTCACGACCGCAAGATCGCCTCGTCCAAGACCTGGCGTTCATCCACGCGCGAAGGACCTGAGATCGCGTACTCGCTGATAATGGATGTCGCCATCCTGCTCGGCGAGTTGATCGTCACCCGCAGGCCGCTATTCGTTTGGTCTCTGGATCTCGATCCCGAAAACGGCCCGGCGGGATCCGATCCCGTCTCGTTCGACGATGCGATGGACAGCTACAAGCGGCCGGTCGTGCAGATCCCGAAGGGCGGTCCATTTCCGACGATCATCCTCGATGTCGAAGACATCGTCGCCCACAAATATATGACGGCGCGAGAGTCGATGACGTGGGCGCTCAACGACTTCCATTATGTGGTCGATCAAGCCGTGAGCGGCGCCCATGAAGCGTACTGGGTCGCGGAGGCGCAGCGCGCAGCGGAATCCCGAAGCTGAGGCTCGGCGGTAGAGGCAAATTTCATCCGCGTGCATCGCTTTCGGTTGGATGCCATCCGTTGTGGCATCGTCATTGCATCGAAGCCGGGCATTGGCGCGCGGGCGATGATATGAAATGTTCCCGTGGCAGTAACTGGAAAGTCGATGTCGGAACAAAATACTGACGTCGCGGTGCTCGGGGCGGGCATCGTCGGCGTATCAACGGCCTATGCCGCGCGGCAGCGCGGGATGTCGGTCGTCCTGATTGACCGGCGCGAGCCGGGTAGCGAGATGGCAATGCCGGCATCATCAGCAGCGGCTCGGTATCGCCGCTCAATAATCCGTCGCTGTGGAAGTCGCTGCCGAAATATCTGGGCAACCGCCACGCAGCATTGCGCTGGAATCCGCTCTGGGCAGTTCGAAACGCGGGATGGGTCGCGCGTTTTCTGGCCAATTCGGCGGCCTCACGGCTAGAGCCCCGCGCGACCGCGCTGCATGGATTGATCGGTGCATCGGCCAGGCTGCACCGGGAATGGATCGTGAAGGCGGGCGCGGGGCATCGTATCCGCGAGACCGGCTGGCTCCGGGCGTGGCGCAGCGATGCGGTCGCATCGGCGAAGCAGGAGCAGGCGATGCTGGCCGATTACGGCATCGCCAGCGAATTGCTCGACCGCCAGGCCATCTCCGCGCTCGAGCCTGACATCGTGCCCGTCTACAAAACGGGCCTGCTGCACACAGAGACCACCTCGGTCGATTCGCCGGGCGCGGTGGTCAAGGCCTATGCGCTGATGTTCGCGGGCGCCGGCGGCGAAGTCAGGCAGGCGGAGATCAAGGCGATCATGCCCGCTGGCGATCGCTGGCGCGTGGTGCTGGCCGGCGGCGAGATTTCGGCGCGGCATGTGGTGGTCGCGCTGGGACCGTGGTCCGCGGACATCCTGCGGCCGCTCGGTTATCGCGTGCCGCTCGCCTTTGAGCGCGGCTATCACCGCGAATTCAAACCGAACCCGGCGCGTTCGTTGCGCCGTCCGATCTATGACATCGACGGCGGCTTCATCATGACCCCGATGGAGCAGGGCATCCGCGTCACTTCGGGCGTCGAACTGACCGACCGCGATGCGCCGTCCTCCTTCGCCCAGCTCGATCAGGTGGTGCCGCTGGCGCGCGGCGTGGCCGAATTCGGCGACCCCGTTGGCGAAGCATGGCGCGGCTCGCGGCCGACGCTGCCCGACAGCCTGCCGATGATCGGACCAGTCCCGCGGCATGCCGGCCTGTGGCTTGCCTTCGGCAACCAGCACATCGGCTTCACGACCGGTCCCGCGACCGGCGCGGCCATCGCCGCCATGATCGGCGGCACGCCCCCGTCTTACGACGTCGTCCCGTTCGCGCCGGGCCGTTACATTTCATGACGCCTCAAGACGCCGCTGGCGCAGCGTCGCTGCCCCGGCGGCGACCAGCATGAGGAAGCCGAGCACACCGCTCACCCCGGCGGTGATGAAGAACGGTTTCACTTCCGCGCCGGGGCTGAGGTCGAGCACGATCGGTGGCGATGCGACCGCGAGGTTGTTCTTGCGGAAGTGCTCTCTGACGGCCCCCGGAAGACCGTCACGCACCAGAACGCCCGGTTGCGTCGTCATCTGGAAGGCTGGCGTCCTCGGCGAGAGCATCAACATGCCGCCGCCACCGGGCGGCATATAGGCCGTCATGTTGGTCTTCATGAAATAGACGAGAGGCTGTCCCGGGCGCCAGGTCGGCGGCGTCAATGGAATGTAGCGGTCGAGCGTCGTCGTGCTGCCGGATTTGGTCCCGAACTCCACGATGTATTCGGTGCGCGCGATGCCGGTGATCGTCACATGGGTTGATCGCGGCGTGTCGCCCTTCGACAGATCGAGGCTCTCGACGTCGACCGCTTCCGTCGACTTCGTGTAACCGTACCAGCCGGCACCGGCCGCGACCGCTAGCGCCACGACACCCAGAAGAGCGAAAATCGCGGATGATCCGGCGCCCGAGCCGGCAGTGCGCAGTTGATCCTGCATGCCGGAAAGACTGACGAGCACGGCGGCTGGACTGAGCAGGACCAGGATCGTAACGATCAGGATGAGCCTCACCTGGTAGGAGCCGTAGTTCTCCAATTGCCACTCGGCGGCCAGCCGATACACCCCGGCGTACGCGTACCACTCATAGACAATGTAAGCGCTGGCTGCCGCGAAGTAGAACCAGATGCCCCATTTCAGTCCGGACTTCATCATTTCCTCCAATGCCAGCATAGGCTGCAAATGCGTGGCGCGACGCTTGGTCGGGATTGCGTCAATCCTGCGGTGCGGACTGAGACATATTTGGGACGTCGTAGAATAGGACGGATGAGTTGCGCTTTTTATTCCTTGCGGAGTCCGCGAAATGATCGGCCGCACCCGCCCGGCAGCATGAGGCCGAGCGCGCAAGCAGGGCACCGGCCAACTCGGACTCGTTCGCTGCCAATGAGCCCCGACGCCGCGCAGGCGGCGCCGTGCGGCGCCATCTCAGCTCGGATCGCTCGAAAAATGAGCGTCAGCCTTTCGAAAGGTCATGCAGGGAGGGTGCCGAACCCATGCGACATCTTGAGCCGGCGGGATCCCGATGCCGAATTGGTCCGGGAATGGCCAAGTTTCTCAATCAAGGAGATGCGAGAGGTTGCATTCTGCGTTGGCACACACATTGCAACCATCGCAACAGTCTGTCGTCGCGGCGGGAAGTCGTTGCAATCGTCTCTTGCAAGGGGCGACAGTTTGGTGACACTTGCGCTTGCTTCGCCGGCCTGAGAACGTGGGTGCGCTTGCCGGCGCTGGAGTTTGTTGATGTTGCGTCTGATCGCCCGGCGTCTTGCTCTCGGTGTGCTGGTCGCGCTGACCGTGATGACGCTTGCGTTCCTGCTGACGCGGCTGTCGGGCGATCTTGCGGTGTCGATCGCCGGCCCTTCGGCGACGCAGGCCGACGTCGAGATCGTGCGCAAGGCCTATGGCCTCGATCGCCCGCTCTATGTCCAGTTCTTCGCCTGGGTCGGCCGCGCCATGGTCGGCGATTTCGGCCAGAGCTATTTCTTCAAGGACAGCGTGGCCAACCTGATCCAGAAGCGCCTGCCGATCACGCTGACGCTCGGCCTTGTCGGCCTTAGCCTTGCCCTGGTCATCTCGCTGCCGCTCGGCATCCTGGCGGCGCTGCGCGAAAACACCTGGGTCGACCGCGGCGTCACCATGTTCACCATGGTCGGGCAGGCGGTCCCCAGCTTCTGGCTCGCATTGATCCTGATGATCGTGCTTGGCCTGCAACTCGGCGTGCTGCCGATCTCGGGCACCGGCACCTGGCAGCACTTTGTGATGCCGGGCATCGTGCTCGCCTTCACCGCCATCCCGGCGCTGACGCGGCTGACGCGCTCCGGCATGATCGAGGCAATGGCGTCGGATTACATTCGAACCGCGCGCGCGAAGGGCCTGTCGCGGGCGCGCATCATCTTCAAGCACGCGCTGCGCAACGCCGCCATTCCCGTGGTGTCGATTGCGGCCGTGCAACTCGGCTTCATGCTCGGCGGCTCGATCGTGATCGAAACCGTGTTCGCGCTGCATGGCGTCGGCTATCTCGGTTGGGAGAGCATCGCCAAGAACGACTTCCCCGTCGTGCAGGCGGTGGTGCTGGTGCTGGCCGTGTTCTACATCGGCCTCACGCTGCTGGCCGATATCCTCAATGCGCTGCTCGACCCAAGGCTCAGGACCGGATGAGCGAACCCGTTGCCATTCAGGCGCCGCAGCCTTCGGGCGTCGGTGCGTCGCGCATCGGTACCGCGGGCTTTGCGATCGGCATCGCCATCGTCGGGGTCGTCCTGTTTGCCGCGCTGTTCGGCAACGCGCTGGTGCCGGCTGATCCGTTCACCCAGGATCTCGGCAACCGCCTCAAGCCACCGTTCTGGATGGAAGGCACCCAGGCGGGCCATTGGCTCGGCACCGACCAGCTCGGGCGCGACTATCTGGCGCGGCTGGTCTATGGCGCGCGCATTTCGCTCCTGATCGGCATCATGACGGTCATCACGTCGGGCCTGATCGGCATCACGCTCGGCGTGCTCGGCGGTTTCTTCGGCGGCCGCGTCGATGATTTCGTGTTGTTCGCCATCACCACGCGATTGTCCATCCCCGTCGTGCTGGTTGCGCTTGCGGTGGTCGGGCTGATGGGATCGGGCCTCGGGCTCGTCGTCGCCACCCTTGGCCTGCTGTTGTGGGACCGCTTCGCCGTGGTGGCGCGCGCCACCACCATGCAGGTCCGCAACAACGACTATGTCAGCGCCGCTTGGTGCGCCGGCGCCTCGAAACCGCATATCCTGATCAAGGAGATTTTGCCTAATATCGCGAGCCATCTCGCCGTGGTGGCGACGCTGGAGATGGCGCTGGCGATTTTGCTCGAAGCGGCGCTGTCGTTCCTGGGGCTCGGCGTGCCGCCGCCGTTGCCGTCCTGGGGGCTGATGATCGCCGAGGGCAAGGATTACATGTTCTTTTCGCCGTGGGTGATCATGATTCCCGGCGTCGCGCTGTTCATTCTGGTGCTCGGCATCAATCTGGTCGGCGACGGCCTGCGCAATCTGCTCGGTTCGGAGCGGCTCCGATGAGCGCGCTTCTGGATATCGAAGGGCTCGAGGTGACGTTCGGCCGCACTGCGGCGGTGCGCGGCGCCTCGTTCCGGGTCGAGCGGGGCGAGACCCATTGCCTGGTCGGTGAATCCGGCTGCGGCAAATCGGTGAGCGCGCTTGCGGTGATGAGCCTGCTCGCCCGCGGCGGCCAGCGCTCGGCGAAGAAGATGCGCTTTGCCGGCACCGATCTCACCTCGTTGTCGGACCGCGAGATGGCGCGCATCCGCGGCAATCGCATGGCGATGATCTTCCAGGAACCGATGACCAGCCTCAACCCGGCCTTCACCATTGGCTCGCAGATGGCGGAGGTGATGACGCGTCACAAGGGCGGCTCGCGCGCGGCCGCGCTCGACCGCGCCGCCGAACTGATGGCCCGCGTCGGCATCACCGCGCCCGGCATGCGGCTAGGTCAGTTTCCGCACCAGCTTTCGGGCGGCCTGCGCCAGCGCGTGATGATCGCGATGGCGCTGATGTGCGATCCCGAACTGTTGATCGCCGACGAGCCGACCACCGCGCTCGATGTCACCGTGCAAGCGCAGATCCTGCGGCTGCTGGCCGGTCTCAAGCGCGAGCTTGGCCTCTCGATCCTGCTGATCACCCATGACCTCGGCATCGTCGCCCGCGTCGCCGATCATGTGTCCGTCATGTACGCCGGCGAGGTGGTCGAGCGCGCGCCGACCGCCGAATTGTTCCGCGCGCCGCAACATCCCTACACGCGCGGCCTGCTGTCCTGCGTGCCGGTGCCGGGCCGGGTGCAGCGCGACCGGCCGCTCGGCTCGATCCCGGGCGTGGTGCCGGCGGTCGGCGCGGGCTTTGCCGGTTGCGCGTTCCGCTCGCGCTGTGCACATGCCGACGAGACATGCACGCGCGCGATACCACGGCGGCAGGCGGGCGACGCGCATGATTATCTTTGCCGGCTTGAGCCGGACTGGGCGGAGCCGCAACCCGCATGACCGCCGCGATCGAGGTTCAGGATTTACGCTGCGAGTTCCGCGTGCGCACCGGCCTGATGTCGCAGGAAAAGCGCGTGATCGCGGTCGACAACGTCACGTTCAGCGTGCCGGCCGGCAGCGTGCTCGGCGTCGTCGGCGAGTCCGGCTGCGGCAAGTCCACGCTGGCGCGCCTG
>NZ_LLXZ01000197.1:145375-154204 GCF_001440395.1 Bradyrhizobium jicamae
TGCAGCCGACGGCGGGCACCGTGCTGGTCGATGGCAGGAGCCTGTTCGATCTCGACCGCAAGGCGCGGGCGAGGCTGATCCAGCCGGTGTTCCAGGACCCGTTCGCGTCGCTCAATCCGCGACGGCGCATCAAGGACATCGTGGCGCTGCCGCTGGCCGCCCAGGGCACCTTCTCGCGCGGCGAGATCGAGCGTCGCGTCGGCGGCATTCTGGAGCGCGTCGGGCTTTCGGCCGCGATGGGCGAGCGCATGCCGGCGCAACTCTCCGGCGGGCAGCGCCAGCGCGCGGCGATTGCACGGGCGCTGGTGCTGGAGCCGCGGATCGTGATCTGCGACGAGCCGACCAGCGCGCTCGACGTCTCGGTGCAGGCGCAGATCCTCAATCTGCTGGCCGATCTGCGCCGCGATCTCGGGCTGACCTATCTCTTCATCAGCCACAATCTCGCCGTCGTCGAGCATGTCGCGAGCGAAGTCGCGGTGATGTATCTCGGCCGCTTCGTCGAGCGCAACGAAACCGACGCGCTGTTTCGCAACCCCCGGCACCCCTACACCCAGGCGCTGCTCGAAAGCGTGCTGACGCCGGAGCCGGGCAAGGGTGTGCCGGATATCGGCCTCGGCGAAGCCATGCCCGATCCGTCCAATATTCCGCCGGGATGCCGGTTCAACCCGCGCTGCCGCATCGCGGTCGAGCGCTGCCGGCATGAGACACCAACGCCCATGGTCCGGCCGCCCGCGGGGATGGTAGAATGTCATCTGGCATGAGGGGCGTGTTTCACGCCGCCTGTAATAAGAAGATGGAGGGCAATATGCGTATGCAAAAGAATCTCGCCGCTGCCATGCTGGCGGCGGTGCTGCTGGGTACCGGTGCGTTGCCCGCTGCCGCGCAGAAATCAGCCGACACGCTGCGGATCGTGATGCGCGACGCGCTGCCCAACATCGATCCCTTCTACAACAATCTGCGCACCGGCGTGGTGATGCACCACCAGGGTTGGGACGCGCTGGTCTATCGCAATCCTGACACCTTCAAGCTCGAGCCGTTGCTCGCCTCCGAGTGGAAGCTGCCGGACCCGACCACGATCGAGTTCACGCTGCGGCCCGGCGTCAAGTTCCACGACGGCAGCACGCTCACCGCCGACGACGTTGTCTACACCATCAACCTCGTCGCCGATCCGGCGAGCCGCGTCTCGACGCCGTCGAACTACAACTGGATCGACAAGGCCGAGAAGACCGGCGATCTGTCGGTGCGCGTCACGCTGAAGCGGCCGAACCCGGCGGCGCTGGAATATTTCGCGCTGGTGCTGCCGATCTATCCCAAGGCCTATCGCGAGAAGGTCGGCGCGGAAGGCTACGCCAAGGCGCCGGTCGGCGCCGGCCCCTACAAGATCACCAGGGTCGAGCCCGGTGTGTCCATCGACTTCGAGCGGTTCGAGGATTACTGGGCCGGCAGCCCCAAGGGCAAGCCCACGATCAAGAAGATGAGCGTGCGCTTCGTGCCTGACGCCGCGACCGAGATGACGGAATTGCTCGCCGGCCGTGCCGACTGGATCTGGAACATGAATCCGGACCAGTTAGAGGCCGTGAACCGGATGCCGCATCTGCAGGCGGTGCGCAAGGAATCGATGCGGATCGGCTATCTCTCGCTCGATGCCGGCGGCCGCACCGGCGCCGACAATCCCCTGACCAAGCAGAAGGTGCGTCAGGCGATCTGGCACGCGATCGACCGCAAGGCGATCGCCGAAAAGCTCGTCACCGGCGGCAGCCGCGTCCCGGGTGCGCCGTGCTTCCCGTCGCAGTTCGGCTGCGATGCTGAAGCCGCGATGACCTACGACTACGATCCCGCGAAGGCAAAGAAGCTTCTCGCCGAGGCCGGCTATCCCGACGGCTTCGAGGTCGAGCTCGCAAGCTACGTGCTGCCGCAATGGGGATCATCCGTCCAGAACTACCTGCACGCGGTCGGCGTCCGCGCCAAGCTCAACCAGTTGCAGACCGCCGCCCTGATCCAGCGCGCCAAGGCCGGCGAACTCAGGATGTATCTCGGAAGCTGGGGCAGCTATTCGATCAACGACGTCTCGGCCATCATGCCCAACTTCTTCGATGGCGGCGCCGACGACTACGCGCGCGACCCCGACGTGCAGAAATCGCTGCTCCAGGGCGGATCAACCATCAATCCGGAGGCGCGCAAGGAGGCCTATTCGTCCGCGATCAAGAAGATCACCGAGCAGGCCTACTGGGCGCCGCTGCACACCTACGTGACGACGTACGGCCATTCGAAGCAACTCGACTTCACGCCGTACCCGGACGAGCTGCCGCGCTTCTATCTGGCGAAGTGGAAGTAGGACAGGACGTCACTTGTGCGTTCGTCATATGCACTGCGCGGGGCATTTGGCCCCGCGACCGCGGCCCGTCGCCCCGACATTCCGGAATATTTAATTTTTCGGCCGCATAGTCCGGTTTTTGATTGCTGTCTCCTTTGATGTTGATGTCACGCGGAGTTTTCGCGATGGTCGAAACCCGGATTGCGCCACGTGTCCGTGTCATGAAGGCCGCCAAGATCGAGTATGGCGGCGACAAGTATGTCTGTACCGTTCGCGATATATCCACCACGGGCGCGGCGCTGGATTTTCCGGACCTGCTTCGTATTCCGAATGAATTCACATTGATCCTCCCCGAGGACGGATTGAAGCTGCCTTGCCATGTCGTTTGGCGCAGGGAGTACAGGGTTGGCGTAGCGTTCGACTAGCGGCGCAAGAATTTTGTAGGGTGGGCAAAACGCAGCGTGCCCACCATTGCGAGCGGCGTCCCGGATGGCGGGCACGGCGCGAAGCGCGCCTTTGTCCACCCTACGATTTTGCGCGAGCGCGGGGTCGCCTCGCTCGACGCCGGCAGGTCTCAAATTCGTGCCGCTGCTTGATGCCCTCGGTAGCTGGTGGGATGCGACTGAAGCCGGCCGCAGTCAGGCCGGGACGTTGCCGGTGCAGGCCACGGAACGGCCGACAAAGCCATCAATCGCCGCGGCGCTGGCGGTCGCGATAGGCTCGGGTCTTCTCACGGTTTCCGCATCGGTCCGATGAACACCAGCGGCGATTGCCGGGCTTGGAGCGGTCGTAGAAGACCCAGTGGCACTCGTCGGAACTGCATATCTTCATACGTTCAAGTCTGCCGCTGTCGGACAGGCGCACGAGCTCGGCCAGAACGCCGCCAAGCCCGCTGCTCGCGCGCCGCACGACCGGCCGCAAATCGAGTGAGCGCTTCCGGGAAGCCGTGACCGACAAGGGAAAGCGGGCGGCGGTGCGTTCAAGCTCGATGGCCGCCGCGCTCTGCTGCGCCGGCGAGGAGCTCAGGAACTGTCTGAGGGCTGTGCGCAGCTCCAGCGCTTCGCGGTGCTCGGCGTGCGAAATCCTTGTGCCGGATTTTAGCAGGCCGCGGGTCTGCAGCCATTTTTCAAGTTGCGCCGGCGTCTCCAACTCGTCACCGGGCTCATGCGCGACGCCCTGCTCGACATATCGGCGCAGGTCGATCGAGTTCACGAAATCGTACAGCAGCGCGATATCGCCGGGAACCGGGAATTTTTCCGAAAGTCTCATGACACCAGCATAATCTTTTTACTGGTTTCTGCAACTAACACCTGTTAATGGCGTTAGCTGGTGTCGAAGGCAGTGAAGGTTCCGCAAGCCCGAGCAGAGGAGAATTCCCAAATGCCCCATCCCCCGATCTCGACCGAGGAGGTGTCCTACCGGAAGCGCGTGGCGGTGCTCGATAGCAACATGGCTTACGTCGATGCCGGCGAAGGCGATCCGATCGTCTTCCTGCACGGCAATCCGACGCCATCATATCTGTGGCGCAACATCATCCCGTATCTGCTGCCCTATGGGCGCTGCCTGGCGCCGGACTATGTCGGCATGGGCAATTCCGGCCCTGCGCCGGACGGCAATTACCGGTTCGTCGATCATCGCCGCTATCTTGACGCCTGGTTCGAGGCGATGGGCTTGACGCAGAACGTGATCCTCGTCGTCCACGACTGGGGCTCGGCACTGGGATTCGACTGGGCCCGGCGTAATCCCGGGCGCGTGAAGGCGATCGCCTATATGGAGGGAATCGTGCGCCCCTTCGCGTCCTGGGATGAATGGCCGGCGGCGACGCGTGCCTTCTTTCAGGGGCAACGGACCGATCGCGGCGAGGATCTGATCCTCCGGCAGAATCTGTTCATCGATTATCTGCTGCCGCTGCGCCATCTCCCCGAGGAAGCGATCGAGGTCTACCGGCGCCACTATCGCAATCCTGGTCTCTCGCGCATGCCGATGCTGGCCTGGACGCGCGATCTGCCGATCGCCGGCGAACCGGCCGACGTCGTGGCGATCGTCGACGACTACGCGCGTTGGCTCTCCGCAAGCCCGATACCCAAACTTTTCATCGACGCCGATCCCGCCGGCTTTCTGATTGGCGCGCAGCGCGAGTTCTGCCGCGCCTGGCCCAACCAGCAGACCGTCATGATCCCAGGCGCCCACTTCCTGCAGGAGGAAGCGCCCGACGAAGTCGGCAAGGCGCTGGCTCGCTTTATCGCGAAGGTCCGCGCGGGAGCGATGGGCTGAGCGCCATGAAGAATCTGCATTTCCTGGAACTGACTGATCTGGCGGAGTTGATCCGGACGCGCGAGATATCGCCGGTGGAGGCGACGCGTCAGCAACTCGACCGGATCGCAACGCTGGATGGCGCGCTCGCCAGTTACGCCGTCGTCACGGCGGAGCGCGCGATGGCCGAGGCGCGGGCGGCAGAAACCGACATCGTCGCCGGTCGTTATCGCGGCCCGCTGCACGGCGTGCCGCTCGCCGTAAAGGACCTGTTCTGGACCTGCGATGCGCCGACCGCGGCGGGAACGGCGTTACACAAGCGCTTCAGACCGGCCGAGGACGCCACCGCCGTGCGGCGCCTTCGCGAAGCCGGCGCCGTGCTGCTCGGCAAGCTGCAGATGACGGAGGGCGCCTATTCTGATCATCACCCCGAGATCACGCCGCCCCGCAATCCCTGGAACGCCGACTATTGGCCGGGCATCTCTTCAAGCGGACCGGGCGTCGCGGTGGCGGCCGGGCTTTGCTTCGTCGATCGCGACTGGGGCCGCAGCGACGTCGACCCGCAGGTGCTTGCGGTTCTCGATGATGCGGAGCGCGTGCTGTCCGCGCTCGGCGCCGAATTCGTCGAAGTCCAGGTGCCTGACGTTACCCAGGCCGTGGCCGATTGGGCGCCCAATTGCGCGGTGGAAGCCGCGGTCGCGCACCGGGCGACTTATCCTTCGCGCCGGGCGGAGTACGGTCCGGTGATGCGCATGGTTCTCGATACCGGACGCGCTCTGTCCGGCCTCGACTATCAAGACGTGCTGTTGCGGCGCATGGCTTTCCGCGGCCGCATGCGCGCCCTGTTCGGAACGATCGACCTGCTGCTGGTGCCGGCGCATCCGTTCGCGCCGCTGTCGCTGAAGACCATGGGGACGATGGGCCTGCAGCCGGAACTGATCGCGAGGCTCCAGGCCTACACTGCTCCCTTCAACATGACGGGACAGCCGACACTAACCCTGCCGGGCGGGTTCAGCACCGATGGTTTGCCGATTGCGTTCCAGATGGTGGCCGCGGATCTCGATGAAGCGATGCTGATCCGCGCCGGTATCGCGTTTCAGCGCGCGACGGACTGGCACCGTCGGCATCCGGCGCTGTAGCCGCGCCGGCCGGGCTCAACTCGCCGGCAGGCCGGCCGCGACCATCAATTGCATGATCCGTTCGGTAGCTTCGATGTAGACCGGGCTGGAATTCTTCTTGGGCGTCGGGACGTTGCGATAGGTCGAGCCGGGGCGCAATTCCATGCCCTTTTGCATCGCCGCTCTCGCTTCCTCGGTTCTGCCCAGTTGCTGATAGGCCGCCGCCAGCAGCATATGCGTGCGGCCGCTGGCGGATGTGATCGCGATCGACTTCAAAAGCCACGGCACCGCGTCCTCGGCGCGGCCCATCAGCATGTTGGCCCAGCCCGCGCCGATCTTCCAGGTCCAGCGCGACACCTGCGGCGTGTCGAAGCGCTCCGCCTGCATGAACGTCGCCAACGCGTCCTCGAAGCGTCCGGTTTGAATCTGCGCAAGGCCGACATGATACAGCGCGATCCCGTTCCAGGGATCGAAGCTCAGGGCCTTCGCGCAAGCCACGAGGCTCGCGCGGAACTGGTTGGTGGCGTTGAGGAAGCGGCAATAGGCTTCGTGCGCCGGGATGTAGTTCGGCTTGGCGCGCAGCGTCTGCTGCAGCATCGCCTCGGCCTTGATCTCCGCCGCCTCGCGCTCGGGTCCGCTCAGCCACACCATTTGCACGCCGCGCATCAGCAATGCTGCGAGCGCGACCTGAACCTCGACATTGTCGGGGTCTTCCGCGAGCGCCTTCTCCAGCATGGCCTGCGCCGCCTGAAAACGTTCCGGCGAAGTCTGCTTGATATGGGCGGTCGCCTGTTCGATCACGACCTTGCTCTTCGCAGCCGATGACGCGTCGGCATTCAGCAATTCGTTGACGCGCACCGCCAGGGCGTGACCGACACCCGCCGCGAGCCGGGACTGCTGCATCGGCAGATCCGTATCCGTCAGGTCGACCGAATAGGACGCGGTCCACTTGACCTCGCCGGTTGCCGCCTCGGTCATGCGCGTCCGTATCGTCCAGGCCTGCTCGCTCTTCTGCAGTTCACCCTTCACCACGAAGTCGGCCTTCGCTGCGCCTGTTTCCGGAGCCAGCACGCGGATGTTTTCGATCTTCGCCAGCCCGTCGGTCAGCCGTCCGCTTACCTCAGCGGCCATCTGGGCGACGAGCGGATCGTTGCCCGCGTCCGTCATCGGCATGACGGCGATGGTCGTGGCCCCGCGCGCAAAGATCAGACCGGGACGCACCATCACAAGCGTGAGCGCCGCTCCCAGGATGACGAGCACGGCTGCAGCCGCGAGCGCGGCGCTGCTTCGCAGGCTGACATCGAACCGGCGCCTGGCCGGTTCGCGATTCGCGTCGGTTTGCGGAACCGGCTCGACGTGCGGGGGCAGGGCAGCGGTGGCGTTGCCCTCGGGAGCAGGGGCCGCCGTGTCGGTCACGTCGGCCTGGAAAAGGTAACCGCGTCCGGAGATGACCCGGACCACCTGGCGCTTGTCGTCGCCGAGCGCGGTGCGGATTTCGCGGATGCACTGGAACAGGCTGTCTTCGCCGACATGAACGTTCGGCCAGACGGCCTCCATCAATTGCTGCTTGCTGAGGACGCGTCCCGGATTGGCCGCGAACAGCCGCAGCATTTCCAGGGTCTTGGGCCGGAGCTTGATCGTGCCGCCATCGGGGGAGCGCAATTCGGCGCGCTCGGGATCGAGCTCAAAACCAGAAAAACGCAGCACCATCCCCTCCGACAGGCAACTGACCCCATTTAGTGCCGGATCGACCGAAAAAATGTGCCCAGACGCACAGGGACGCCGAATATCAGAAAAATTTCAGAATGTCTCAACAGCCGTTTCAGGACGTCCCCGGCGCGAAATGAGAGGAAAGGGGGAGTTGATGTGGGGGAGTCGTGCCGAACGGGGACTGCGATGCCGGACAGGCGCGCGGACCTCTGCCGGCCGGGGGCAGAACATGTTCGGTACACGGTATTATCACGCCGCCACGCGCGGCATCGGCGGGAGGCGGCTGCGGGCCGCGTTGTTGGCCTCGTCGGCGCTGGCCTTGGCCTGGACGCTACCGGCGACGCCGGCCCGCGCGCAGGATGCGACATGGCTCGCCTCGCCGGGGTCGAATACCTACAACACCGGCAGCAACTGGAGCACCGGCTCGGTGCCGACAGGCACTGCGTATTTCGGTACATCGAGCCAGACGAACCTGACGTTGGCGACCCCCGTCTCCGTCGGCAAGTGGTATTTCAACGTAGGTGCTTCGTCCTATACCTTCAACATCCCCAACGGGAGTGGGCTAAGCTTCACCGACGGCGGCATGGTCCTCTGGGGAGGCAGCTCCACCATCAATAACAGCGGCGGCTTGAATTTCTACAACTCCAGCGTCAGCGGGGGCACCATCATCAATAATGACTTCCTGACCTTCTGGGGCATGAGCGCGGCGGGCCAGGGCACTATCACCAACAACTACATCCTGTCGTTCAACGGCAACACTTTCAGCGGCGGCACGACCATCATCAACAACCACGTCATGGCGTACCAGGAGAACAGCTTTGCCGGCTTCGGCACCTCCCTCACCAACAATTCCTATCTGGAATTCCGCAACACGGCCCGCGCCGGCAACGGATCCTCCATCACCAACAGCGCGGGCGCCGACCTGTACTTCAAAGCCAGCAGTCGGGCCGACGGAGGTTCCACCATCGCCAACTCCGGCAACCTGTACTTCTCCGAGGGCAGCACTGCCGGCAATGCATCCATAACCAATAACAGCCAGCTGTACTTCAGCGACGCCAGCAAGGCCGGAAGCGCCACCATCACCAACAGCGCCGGCGCTGTCGTGAATTTCAGCAACACCAGTACGGCCGATAACGCCGCTATCACCAACGACGGCATCGTCGATTTCTCGCCAAGCGCTGGCGTGAACAACGACCACAAGCTCAGCGCCGGCTCGATTGCCGGTGCTGGCCAGTATTTCCTCGGCTCCAACGAGTTGACCGTCGGCTCCAACAACCTGTCGACCACGGTCACCGGCGTGATCGCAGATGGCGGTTCTGCCGGCGGCACCGGCGGCTCGCTGGTCAAGGTCGGGACCGGCGTGCTGGCACTGGCAGGAACCAACACCTATACCGGCGGCACGACGATCAACGGCGGCACACTGAGCGTCAGCGG
>NZ_LLXZ01000198.1:0-21551 GCF_001440395.1 Bradyrhizobium jicamae
GGCATGGCGCTCGCGCGCGGCATCGGCCTCGCGCTGCGCGGCGCGCCAGGCTTCGCGGCCGGCGGATTCGGCTGATGATGCCGCCTTCAGTTCGGCTTCGGCCTCTTCCAGCGCCTGCCGCTTGGCGGCCGCGTCGATGCGGGCCTGTTCCAGCTCGTGCTCGATATCGACCAGGCGGGCGCGTTCGGCGAGACGCCGTGCGGCGCCGGTCGGCGCATGCGCGGCGGCGACAAAGCCGTCCCAGCGCCAGACGTCGCCTTCCAGCGACACCAGTCGCTGGCCGGTCTTCAATTGCGAGACGAATTCCGCGCCGCGCTCCTTCGGCACGACGCCGATCTGCGCCAGACGGCGCGCCAGTTCGGCCGGCGCCTCGACATGCGAGGCGAGGGCTTCGACACCAGCAGGCAGCGCCGGATCGTCAAAACTCGCGCCGGCACTGGTCCAGCGCATCGGCGCCGAGGGATCGACGGGCGCGTCGAGGTCGTCGCCGAGCACGGCGCCAAGCGCCTTTTCGTAACCCTTGGCGACGGTGACGCCGTCGATGATCGGCGGCCACAGATTCTTGGTTTCGACATTGACGAGCTTGGAAATCGTGCGCGCTTCGGTCTCCAGCCGCTGCACGCGCTTTTCGGCGTCGGTGAGCGGAGCGCGCGAAGCTTCGAGCTTCTGCCGCGCGGCCACGTGGCCGGTCTCGGCGGCTTGCGCTGCGGCTTCCGAGGCGGCCAGCGTTTCCTGCGCGGTCTCCATCGCGGCGGCGAGCGCGTCGATGTCGCCGAGATTGCCGGTCTCCTGCGCGAGCTTTTCCTCGTCGGCCTGGACGGTGGCGATTTCCTGGTCGAGCCGGGCAAGCCGGTCACGATGGGTGCGCACGCCGGCCTCGAGCTGGTTGCGCTTGGCGGTGAGGTCGGCAAGCGCAGTGGTCAGTTCGCCGAACATGCTCTCGGCGGCGGCCAGTGTCGCTTCCGCCTCAGAAACACGTTCATCAACGCCGGAGCGCTTTTCGACGCGCGACTTGATCTCTTCCTTGATCTCCGCGTCCTCGGTGTCGAGCCGCTGCAGCGCGATCTCGGCGTCGGAAGTCTGCTGCTGTTCGCGAGCGATGTCGGCAATGAACTGGTTCAGCCGCCGGTCGAGTTCGGAGGCGCGTTCCTTGGCGCGCTCTTCCTCGCGGTCCAGCAGTTCGCGCGCATTGGTGAGGCGCTGCAGTCCGGCCGCGGCGCGGGCTTCGCCCTCGCGCAGCGCCGGCAGTTCGGAGGCGCGGATCGCCTGGATGCGCGCGGCCTCGGCCTGCTCGCGGGTGCGCTCGGCCATCTCGCGCACGTTGATGTCGTGGGTATGCGCGGCTTCGGCGACGTCGGTATTGGCTTCCAGCCAGCGCAGGTGGAACAGCGTCGCCTCGGCCTTGCGCACCTTGGCGGCGACTTCACGGAACCGGATCGCCTGACGCGCCTGCTTCTTCAGCCCGTCCATCTGGCCGGTGAGCTGGCCGATCACGTCCTCGACGCGGGTGAGGTTGGTTTCGGCCGCCTTCAGCCGCAGTTCGGCTTCATGTCGGCGGGCGTGCAGGCCGGCGACGCCGGCAGCGTCTTCCAGCACGCGGCGGCGCTGCTCGGGTTTCGCCTGAATGATCTCGCCGATCTTGCCCTGGTGAACCAGCGCCGGCGAACGCGCGCCGGTGGCGGCGTCGGCGAACAGGATCTGCACGTCGCGGGCGCGAACATCGCGGCCATTGATGCGATAGACCGAGCCCGCCTCGCGCTCGATGCGGCGGGAGATTTCGAGAACCTGGCTGTCATTGACCGCGGCCGGCGCGGTGCGATCGGCATTGTCGATCGTCATGGTGACTTCGGCGTGGTTCCGCGCCGGACGGTTGCCGGAACCGGCGAAGATCACCGCATCCATGTCGGCGGCGCGCAGCGATTTATGCGAAGTTTCGCCCATCGCCCAGCGCAGCGCCTCGACCAGATTCGACTTGCCGCAGCCGTTCGGCCCGACCACCCCGGTGAGGCCGGGTTCGATCATGAAATCAGTGGGTTCGACGAACGACTTGAAACCGTGGAGGCGGAGGCGCGTGAGTTTCATGAACACAAATCTCTGTTGGCCGGGCGCGAATCTCCCTGCCGTGACAATACCATGAAGGCAATGTCGGTGTGTGGACGAACAGCCTGTGGCGGCCCTTATGGCCCGCGACAATGGCGAGGCTGCGGCTGCAGGGCAACGCCCCCGCGAGGCTTTTCCCAAGGGATTTGAGGCGCTTGTGTGGCGCCTTTTACTGGACTTATCGGCCCGGACGAATCAGGCCTGGCGCGAATCAGCTCTTCAGCATTGCGTTGATGCGCTTTGCGAACTCTTCAAAGCTCTGCTCGCCCTTGAGCATCTCGCCATTGATGAAGAAAGTCGGCGTCGACTGCACCTTCAGCACGTCGGCGGCATATTTCTGGTCGGCCGCGATCTTGTCGAGCAGCGCCTGATCCTTCAGGCAATCCTCGACCTGCGTCTGGGTGAGGCCCGCCTGCTTGCCGATCCGGATCAGCGTCTCCGTGGTGTTCTTCGTCACCCAGTCGTTCTGCTGCTTGAACAGGAGATCGACCACGGCGAAATATTTCGCCGCGTCGTCCTTGGCGATGCAGCGCGCCAGCATCGAGCCGGCAGCCGCCTTGATGTCGAGCGGGAATTCGCGGAACACGAACCGGATCTTGCCGCTATCGATGAACTCCGACTTGATCTTCGGAAACACCTTTTCGGTGAAGGCCGCGCAATGCGGGCAGGTCATCGAGGCAAACTCGGTGATGGTGACCGTGGCGTTCGCCGGGCCAAGCGCCATGTCGGGCAGCGACACCGGCTTTGCCACGTCGGCGGGGCTCTGCGCCATCGCGCCCGTGATCAACTGCAGCGGCGAGAAGCCGGCGAGCAGGCCAAGTCCGGTCAGCGAGAGAGCGGCGGTGAAGGCGCGGCGCGTGATCATCAAAGTCTGCTCCCGAATGGCGCGTTCACGCCCGAAAGAAGGTGCAAAAAGAAAGCCTTCGCTAGCTTGAAACGCCGGTTGTGGCAATGGCGCCTTGCGCCGGCCGCGCCGTGCAAAAGGCTCAATTTCGCTTGATCGCCGCGCCTAGCCGGGCCAGCGCGGCGCGCAGTTCCTCGTCCTCGACTGCGGAGAGGGTTTCGGCGACTTTCGCCACCGATTTCGGGTCCGGCGCGCGCCTCGGCACAGGGCGGTTTCGGCGCGACAGCGGCGCCTGCCGCAATGCCAGCCGGCCGACCGCGCTCCAGCCGAAGAAGCGGTTGACCCGCTGCAGGATGACGTCGGACGAATGCTGGATCTCCAGCGCCATCGGGCCCTCCACCCGCAACACCAGCGTCGCCGGTTCCTGCGGCTGCCCCTCCACCGGCCGCGGCCACTGCATCTTCAAGGGCTCGGAATGGGCGGCGATTTCGGCTCCCGCAATGTCGGCCCAGCGCGTCACCAGCTCGCGCGCGGCAAACCCCTGTTTTGCGTAGGCGTCGGAAAAGACGTCGCTGAGCAGGACGGAAAGGGGCTTTGCGTTGAACGGGCCGGGTTTGGACATGGGGCGACTCTATCCGAGCCGACTGCCGCGGTCACGCCGCACGCGGACGAATCGCCTTCAGATCACGGTCAATCTCACGCCGCCGCTGCATCAGGTCGTAATCCATCTGCAGCCCGAGGAAAAATCCCTCCGATAAACCGAAGTAACGCGCAAGGCGCAGGTCGGTGTCGGCAGTAATATCACGCTTGCCCAATACGATCTCATTGATCCGGCGCGGCGCCACATGAACCGCACGCGCCAGTCCGTTTTGGCTCAGTCCCATCGGCCTGAGGAATTCTTCCAGCAGGATTTCGCCAGGATGCGGGTTTTGAAGCAATCCGCCCCTAGTCGTGGTAGTCGACGATTTCGACATGCGTCGGTCCTCCCTCCTGCCAGACAAAGCATATCCGCCACTGGTCATTGATCCGGATCGAGTGTTGGCCCTGCCGGTCTACCTTCAAAGATTCAAGTCGATTGCCAGGCGGAACACTGAGATCGACGAGTACCCGAGCCTGATTCAAAAGACGAAGTTTCCTCAGTGCGACGTTCTGAATATCGGCCGGTAGTCTTCGGCTTCGCCGGCCGGACCAGATCAACTCTGCCTCCGGATCGGCGAAGCTTTGAATCATGCGCGACTATAACGCGTCGCGTTATAGTTTGTAAACTCTGGTCACGGCCCGAATCCGATTTTAAGGTGAGGTGTGCCCTCACTCGCCGCCAGCAAGAAGCAGAACGCCACAGAAAGCAGCGCCTCCCGCCCCGCGCTGCTGCTCGACTGGTACGACCGTCATCGCCGCCGGCTGCCGTGGCGGGCGGCGGCCGGCGAGCGGGCTGATCCGTACCGGGTGTGGCTGTCGGAAATCATGCTGCAGCAGACCGGGGTCAAAACGGTCGGGCCGTATTTCGAGAAGTTTCTGGCGCGCTGGCCGGATGTCGCCGCGCTCGGCCGCGCCTCGCAGGATGACGTGCTGCGGATGTGGGCCGGCCTCGGTTACTATTCGCGTGCGCGCAATCTGCATGCCTGCGCGGTCGCGGTGCTCCGCGAGCATGGTGGCGTGTTTCCCGGCACCGAAGAAGGCCTGCGCCAATTGCCGGGGATCGGGCCTTACACGGCGAAGGCGATCGCAGCGATCGCCTTCGACATCCAGACCATGCCGGTCGACGGCAATATCGAGCGGGTGGTGTCGCGGCTTTACGCGGTGGAGGAACCGCTGCCGCAGGCCAAGCCGCGGATACAGGAACTGGCGTCAACGCTCCTTGGCAACTCCCGGGCCGGCGACAGCGCGCAGGCGCTGATGGATCTCGGCTCCTCGATCTGTACGCCGAAAAAGCCGGCCTGTGCGCTATGCCCACTGAACGAGGATTGTGCGGCGCGCCTGCGCGGCGATCAGGAGAGTTTTCCGCGCAAGGCGCCGAAGAAGGCAGGGACGCTGCGCCGCGGGGCCGCCTTCATCGTCACGCGCGGCGACGAGCTCCTCGTTCGCACGCGGCCGGAAAAGGGCCTGCTCGGCGGTATGACGGAAGTGCCAGGCTCGGACTGGCTGGCCGGGCAGGACGACAAGGGTGCGCTACAGCAGGCGCCCGAGCTAAAGGGCGTGACGCGCTGGCGCCGCAAGGTTGGCGTCGTCACCCACGTGTTCACGCATTTTCCGCTCGAGCTTGTGATCTACACCGCCGATGTCGCCGCGCGCACGCGTGCCCCGGCGGGCATGCGCTGGGTGCCGCTCGCGACGCTGGCCGACGAGGCGCTGCCCAACGTGATGCGCAAGGCGATTGCGCATGGGCTGGATTGAAATTCAGGCGGCGCGGGCTTCGCGCCCCTCGGATGCCGGCATTAGGAAGGTCCGATTGCGGCCGGTTTTCTTGGCGACGTAGAGGCCCTGGTCGGCGCGCTCGATCATGTCCTGAACGTCGCGGTCACCTTCCGCGTTGATCGCAACGCCGATCGAGACGGTTGCGGGAATGCTCGTCTCGCCATGGCGGATGGCGGTTTGCTCGATCGAGCTTCTGATGCGCTCCGCCAGCAGCATGGCGGTCTCCTGATCGATCTCGCGGAGCAGCACCACGAATTCCTCGCCGCCGAAGCGGGCCGCCTTGTCGGTGGTGCGGATCGACTGGCCGATAATATCTGCGATTCCCTTGATCGCGTCGTCGCCGGCCGCATGGCCATGGGTGTCGTTGATCTTCTTGAAATGATCGATGTCGATCATCAGGGTCGCCATGCCGCGCTTGTAGCGCCGACAGAATTCCACCGTGTCATCGGCGACGGCGAGGAAGGCGCGCCGGTTCATCAGTCCGGTCAGATAGTCGGTGTCGGCCATTTTCTGCAGCTTGACGAGGTCGTCCTTGAACTGCAGGGCGTTCTCGGAGGCGCGCAGTTCGGCTTCCCTGGTTCGCTCTTCGGCAAAGCCGATGCGTCGCAGCAGCGAACGCAACGCCCGCGTGAGCTGGACAACTTCGACCGAACCGCTTTGCCGCGCCAGCATGGTTGGACCGGAAGCTCGCCCGATCCGGTCGGCTTCCGTCGTAATGGCGATGATGGGCCGCGCGATGCGCCGGGAAATGACGACGGCCAGACCGAGGCCGATCAAAGCGGTGACAGCGCCGATGCCCAGAATGATTTCCGCCGACGATATGGCGGCGGCGAGCGCGATGCCGGTCGGCTGGCTCGCGGTCACGATCCAGTTCAATCCCTGATATTCGCGGTGACCCATGCCGACATAGAACGCCGTGAGCATGCGCTGGTCGCCCGAGATCTCGGAGAAGGCGCCTTTTCGCTTTTTGAGAATGTTGGCGAGCTGCTCGCCGCCGTAGCGGGTCGTGCCCTTGTCGGGGCCGACGAGTACGACGCCGTTCTTGTCGATGATCGAAAGCCTGGTGTCGGTATCGCCGTCATTGGCTTCGACGTCCTTGATCAACTGGCTCGCCCAGTCCCAGTTCAAATGTCCGCCGAGCACGCCAAGCAGCTTGCCGCTTGAATCCTTGACCGGAAATGCGAGGTCGACGAAGCGATAAGGCTCGCCATCTTCCCGTTGCGCCAGCAGCGATGCCAGCAACACGGCCTCGTGCACGTCGCCGATGGCGAGCCGCTGCAGGCCCTCCTTGAACCACGGCCGCGCCGCTACCGACGCGCCTTCGAGCAGACCGCCGGTGGCGGCCACGACCTTGCCGTTGACGTCAGCGAAACCGATCCAGGCCAGATCCGAGAATGTTGCCTGCAACTGCTCCAGCGCGCGCCGAAGCTCGACCGGATTGTCCTGCCAGAGCTTTTGCAGCGGCTGCAATCGCGAGAACAGATTCATTTCGAGCTGGCGCTCGGCCATGAAACGATCCAGCCGGCCGGACGTCGTGGAAGCGACCGTTGCGAGGCTGCTGTTCACCAGCGAAGCGGTGTTGCGATAGCTGACGAAGGCTGCGCCGCCGGCCAGTGCCCCGATCAGCAGCACGGACATCAGCGCCACTGCCGCAGCGATCTGCGTCTGGACGGTCAGATGATCTTCGACGACGTGCAGGCGGTTAGCCAGCTTCTGCAGGAGGTTGCGCATTCGATTGGTTCCGGTGTGTCCCGGACCATCTTCCCACGTTCAGTCTCCCGCTTTCTAAATTGGGGCCGCGTCGTTGCGATTGTGTTGAATCGCCAGTGAATTGGAATGGTTGAAGCGAGATTAAGCTCCGCAATTTTGCGGATATGCCCGTTTCCTGCTGACACCATGCTGGCAGTAGGTTTGCGCTAAAGGAACCATACGGAGGTTCCCATGATCAGCACCGTCTTCGACAATTTCACCGCTCCGCCGTCTTCCAAATTGCTTGGCTGGCATCTGCTCGACGCGCGGCCGAAGGACGGCTGGATCCGCATCGGCTTCGACGGCAAGCGGGATTTCTGCAACCCGGCCGGCTTCGTGCAGGGCGGCATTCTCTCGGCGATGCTCGACGACACCATGGGGCCGGCCGTGTTCGTCATGACCGAGGGAAAACTCTACACAGCGACCATCACCATGACCGTGAACTTTCTGGCCCCGGCGAGGCCGGGTCCGATCACAGGCGAGGCCAATGTCACCCAGCTCGGCAAGACCGTGGCCTTCGTGGAGGGACGGCTGATGGCGGAGGACGGCACGCTGCTCGCGACCGCCACGACCAGCGCGCGGCTGGTCGAGACGGCGAAGGCGATTGCGTCGGCTAGCCGGCAGCCCGCGGCGCTTCCCGCGTGATCTGGACGATCGGCGGCTTGGCGTTGAGGCCCTCGACCTGGAAGCCGGCCACGCGCTTGTAATTGGCGGCGATGTCTTCCAGCTCCTTCAGCGACAGCACGTCGGTGACGACATCGTAGCCGTCGGGCGCGCGCTCCTCGACCATCTGCATCACCTGCTCGGGGCCGTTGCGGCGGTTGAGCATCACGAGATCAGTGGTTGCCGGACGGCGCTCGGCTTCATAAGCCACCAGCGCGGCATTGGTCGTACCGTGCGCCAGGATCTCGCGGGTGATGACGCGGGCATCCAGTATAGCCTGCGACGCGCCGTTGGAGCCGATCGGGTACATCGGATGTGCGGCGTCGCCCATCAGCGTGACCCGGCCGAACGTCCATTGCGTGATCGGATCGCGATCGACGAGCGGATATTCGTAGGCGTGCGGGCAGTTCTCGATCAGGCCGGGCACGTCGAGCCAATCGAATTTCCAGTCCTTGAACCAGGGCAGAAACTCTTCGAGCCTTGCGGTCCGGTTATAGTCCTCGCGCCGCCACTGATAGGTCGGCGGCATGTGCCGCTCGGCAACCCAGTTGATCCTGAACTTGCCTTTGCTGTCTGCCTGCTTCGAAATCGGGTAGCAGACGAATTTCAGGATCTCGTGGCCGGCCATGATCATGGTGCGGCCGGACAGGAAGGCGTCGCTGTCGGTAATGCCGCGCCACAGGATACGACCGTTCCAGATCGGCGGGCCTTCGCCCGGATAAAGCTTTTCGCGGACCGCCGAATGAATGCCGTCGGCGGCAATCAGCAGCACGCCGTCGTGGCTGCCTTGCGATTTGCCGGTCGCCTTGTCGATGAACTCGGCGCGGACGCCGTTGTCGGTTTCGGTCCAGCCGGAAAGATGGTGGCTGGTCAGGATGTTCTCTTTCCCGAGCCGCTCGATGGCTGCGTCGAGCAAAACCTGCTGCAGCGTGCCGCGATGGATCGAGAATTGCGGCCATTTGTAACCGGCCTCGATGCCGCGCGGCTCGCTCCAGATCGGCTTGCCGTGCTTGGAGAAATAGGCGAGCTCCTTGGTGCGGACGGCGTGCGCATCCAGCTTGTCGTGCAGGCCGAGTTCAATCAGTTCGCGTACTGCATGCGGCAGCACGTTGATACCGACGCCGAGCGGCCGCAGTTCGGGCACGCTCTCGAATACTTTTGCCGGTATGCCGATCTGGTGCAGGCTGAGCGCCAGCGTCAGCCCGCCGATGCCACCGCCTGCAATGAGAACCGTCATGGTACGCCCCTGTTGCTTCCCGGGCGTCATGACATGAGGGAGCAGCGGGGGGCAACTGCGAAGGTCCGGCAGATGCCGCTCACAGCCCGGCAGGATGTGGACTGATATAACTTCAACAAAATGTTGTATAAATACCAGATTATCAACATTTTGTTGATTTGTTGGGCGGATGCCGATAGTGTCCGCGCATGACGGCCCGCCGTGAACACGAACTGCACGAAGAAGAAGTGCTGCGCCTCCTGGCTTCTGCTGTCCGGGTTATTGGCAGCGTGGTCGGCAACAACGTTGAAGTTGTCCTGCACGACCTGCGGAAGCCCGAGTACTCCATTCTTGAAATCGCGAATGCTCACGTGACCGGCCGAAAGAAGGGAGATGCGGTCATCGCGGGTGTGCGAACCGACAAAGCGTTCATCAGTGCCATGGAGGAGAGTTCAGAGCCGATCTCCCTGATACTCGACTATGAGACGTCTAGCCGGTCAGGCTCGCCACTACGCAGCAGCACGGCCGTATATCGTGGTCGGAAAAACAAGCCGTTCGCGGCGCTTTGCGTCAATGTCGACCATGCGGAAATAAAACGCGCCATTACCCTTCTCGAAGGCCTGGCAAATATCGTCCCTCCGCAGCCGACGAAGAGCCGACGGGGCGATCAGACCGCCGAACCGGAGCCTGACAATATCGAAGTGCTCATGCACGAGATTATCTCGACAGCGACAGAACAGAGCGAAAGCAGCAACAGGAACGACACCAAGAAAGCCAACCTTCTTGCGGTTCAAAAAATGCAGGAGAGAGGAATATTCATCATCAAGGGCGGCGTGGAGATGGCCGCCAAGGCCCTCGGTGTGACCCGCTACACGATTTACAATTATCTCGACGAACTAAAGAACGCGCCCCGCTGACACGCCGGCCGTCACCCGCATGTTCACGGAGCTGACAGAATGTCCCTGAGTATCAAAACGCCCCTCCTTGAGAGCCTGCCGCTGAGCCAGCTGAACGGGACCAAGGTGCTCATGAAAATGGAAGCCGCGCAGCCGTCGGGCTCGTTCAAGATCCGGGGTATCGGCTACGCTTGCGAGCAGCATGTAGCTCGTGGTGCGCATCGCTTCATCTCCTCCTCA
Organism: Bradyrhizobium jicamae; assembly: GCF_001440395.1. Lineage (GTDB taxonomy): Bacteria > Pseudomonadota > Alphaproteobacteria > Rhizobiales > Xanthobacteraceae > Bradyrhizobium > Bradyrhizobium jicamae. The sequence continues at coordinate 10,124 of NZ_LLXZ01000198.1, forward strand.
GGCGGAAACGCCGGGCTGGCGGTCGCCTATGCCGGCCGCAGGCTAAACGTGCCAGTCGTGGTGGTGGTGCCTGAAACCACGTCTGAGCGGGCAAGGCACCTGCTTCGCCTTGAAGGCGCAGAAGTGATTGTGCATGGCGCGTCATGGGCTGAAGCCAACGAACTGGCGCTCTCATTGAAAACCGCAAGGGATGCCTTTCTGCATCCCTTCGATGATCCTCTTGTCTGGCACGGCCATTCCTCGATGATTGATGAGGTCGTTGTTGAGGGCGTGCGTCCCGACGCCGTTATTCTCTCGGTCGGCGGCGGCGGTCTGCTGGCCGGCGTAGATGAAGGACTTCGCCGCAACGGCCTGGACGGTGTTCCCATCTATGCGGCCGAGACGGAAGGCATGGCGTCGTTTCATGCCGCGTTAAAGGCCGGTGGACCGGTCGAACTGCCTGCGCTGACGGGAGTGGCTACCACGTTGGGAGCCCGACAGGTTTGCCAGCGCGCGTTTGATCTGGCGCAGAAACGGCCGGTCGTGTCCGTCCTCGTCAGTGACCGGGAAGCCGTGGAGAGCTGCAAGGCATTCCTCGACGACCATCGCACACTGGTTGAGCCAGCCTGCGGGGCTTCACTGGCCTTGCTTTATGGCAGGAAGATTGCGGTCGGCAGCCTGCAAAACGTGTTGGTCATTGTCTGCGGCGGGTCAACCGCGACTGTGGATTCTCTGAACAGTCTTCGTGGCTGAGGCGTAGCACGCTCGCCGTTGCCCGAAGGTGCGCAGCTGAGAGCTTACGAAAGCGCAGGGGCCGCGCCGAAGAATCCGACGATCCTGATCAGCCGGCCGTCGGGGCCGATCTCGCCGAAGTCGATTGAGGTATCGCCGCAGGTTCCATCCGCGCGCACCAGCCGCCAGAGAAAGCGGACGACGTTGTGATGGATGTCGATGCCGCTCATGAACTCGAGCCGCGCGCCGGGCCGGCTGGCGAACACCTCGCCGATCCGCTTCGCCAGTGCATCACGCCCGGCCAGCGAGACGTTCGGATCGAGATAGACGCCGGCCTCGCTCCAGCATTGCGCGAGCAGGGCGCCTCTGGCCGTATCACCAGGCTCGTTCCACGCCGCCATGTATTGCGTCACGGTTGTCGCGATTGCGCTCTTGTCCATCAATGCTCCCCTAAAGCTTCGGTCTCCAAGGGCCTTACTCTGCAAGGATTTTCGGAGCTGGTCACTTACATCCGAGGTAATTGCCGTTCTGATGCGATGGTCTAGATTGCCGGCATGGCTGTACCAGAGACCAACGCACACGAGATACCGGCCGGACACTTCAGCCGCCTGTTGAAGCATTGGCGGAGCGTTCGCCGGCTGACCCAGATCGAACTGGCGGCGGATGCCAACGTATCGGCCCGGCATCTGTGCTTTCTGGAAACCGGCCGCTCGCAGCCGAGCCGCGAGATGGTGCAGTTGCTCGGCAGCGCGCTCGACCTGCCGCTCGAGGAGCGCAATGCCCTGCATGTCGCGGCGGGTTTCGTGCCGCCCTATGGCGACAAGGGGCTGGCGGCCGAGAATTTGCAGCCGGTGCGGCAGGCGCTGGATTTCATCCTGCGGCAGCAGGAGCCCTATCCGGGGATCGTGATCGACGGACACTGGGACGTTCGGATGCGCAACCAGGGCTCGGCGCGACTGCTCAAGCCGTTTCGCGATTCATACGAGATGGAAAACGGTCTTGCCGACAATGCCATGCACGTCGTCTTTCATCCAAAGGGCCTGCGGCAGTTCATGCTGAACTGGGACGAGTTCGCGCGGCAGTTGATCCAGATCCTGCATCGCGATGTCGCGCAAGGCAGCCGCGCCGCGGCGCAACTGCTCGACGAGATCATGGTCTATCCCGGGCTGTCGGCCGAATGGCGGCTGCCGCGCCAGTCGGCGACATCTTCGCCGGTCATGACGATGCAGCTTGCGAAGGGCGACTACCGCCTGGCGTTCTTTTCCACCTTTACGACGCTGGCGATGCCGACGGATGCGGCGCTGCAGCAGATCAAGATCGAGTGCTTCTTTCCGGCTGATGACGCGACCGCCGGGAAGGCGCGCCAGTTGGCGCTTTCACCAACCCCTGGGAGATGAAGATGCAGCCTGCCTTGCGTGATCATCAATCGGCCGAGACAATGAATGAGCTGCGGGCGCTAAATGCCCGCTTCATCCATAATTTCGTGACCAGCGACGTGCCCGCGCACGACGCCATCCTGCATCCCAGCTTCATCAATATCTGGCCCACCGGCCAGCGCTGGGATCGCGCGACTTATCTGAAATACTGGGCGACCGCCTTTGATCCAGAGGTCATCGTCTATTGGGACGTTCGCGACGAGCTGATCACCGTCGTCGGCGATGTCGCGCTGGTGCGTTCCACCAACAAGTACACCCGCCGCGACGGCAGCGAGGTGACCGGCATGACCACCTATACCGACACCTATCTGTTCGAGAATGGCGCGTGGAAATGCATCCAGGCCCAGCTGACGGCGGTGGCGCCGGAGCATTATCCCGCCGACGATACGATCGTCAGCGTTTACATCGAGGGCAAGCTTCAGCCGCGGGCGAGTTGAACCGCCAAGGGTTACTCCACCCACCGGGGGTGGACGGCGCAGGGGCCTGCCGGTAACGTCCGGCTTTCCCCGTGAGGATCGCCATGTTCAAGCTCTACTACGCCCCCGGCACCTGCGCGCTGGCTTCGCATATCGCGCTCGAAGAGGTCGGCGCGCCCTACAGCGCCGAACGGCTGAACTTCAAGAACAATCAGCAGAACAGCCCGGATTATCTCAAGATCAACCCCAAAGGCCGCGTGCCCGCGCTGGTGACGGATAGTGGGGTGCTGACCGAGACGCCGGCGATCCTTGCGTTCATTGCGCACAGCTTTCCGGACGCGAAGCTCGTGCCGCAGGACTCCTTTGCATTCGCGCAGGTGCAGTCGATCAACAACTATCTCTGTTCCACCGTGCATGTCGCGCACGCCCACAAGATGCGCGGGGCGCGCTGGGCGACCGAGGAGACGTCGTTCGCCGACTTCAAGCGCAAGGTGCCGGAGACGATGACGGCATGCTTTACGCTGATCGAGCGCGATATGCTCAAAGGGCCCTGGGTGATGGGCGAGCAGTACACGATCTGCGACCCCTATCTCTACACCATTGCCGGCTGGCTGGAGGGCGACGGCGTTGATCTATCCAGGCTGCCGAAGGTCGTCGCGCATCGCAAGCGGATGGAGGAGCGGCCGGCGGTAGCCACGGTGCTGGCGGAGGAGAAGGCCTGAATTTGTTGGGTGGGCAAAGCGACAGCGTGCCCACCATTTGCATCCGTTGTTGACGGCGGTGGGCACGCTTCGCTTTGCCCACCCTACGAAACCTTCCTCCCCCGTTCCATCTCGCGGCCGATGCCGAGCATGATGTTGCGTAGCCAGATCGAGCCGGGGTCCATCTGGGCGCGGGTCGGGTAGAACATGTACTGCTCGTCGATCCCGGGATCGAGCGGCGGCGCGACGGTCGAAAGCGACAACTGCTTCGACAGCGCGCCGATCAGCCGCCGCGGCACGAAGGCGACGAGATCGGTGCGCGCGGTAACGTGCAGCGCCTCGATATAGCCGGGCACCACCAGTGCGATCCGCCGCTCGATGCCCCTGGGGCGCAGCCACATGTCGATCAGGTCCTCGCTCTGGCCGCGGATCACGACCGCGACATGGCGCGCGTCGAGAAAGGTTTCGAGCCGCTTCAGCCGCGCGCCGGCCGGGTGGCCGCGGCGGACGGCCAGCGCATCGCTGTCGGTGTAAAGCCGCTGCCGGTGGAAACCGGTGAAGGCGTTGCCGATCGAGATCACGAGATCGATGGTGCGGGCAAATTCCGCGGTGAAGATCGCCGGACCCCGCCACGGCACGACGTCGATCCTGACGTTCGGCGCGGCTTTCGTGATCTTCTCCATCAGCGGCGGCATCAAGAGTTCGACCGCCAGGTCCGGCATCATCAGGCGAAACTGACGTTCGCTTCTGGCGGCGTCGAACGCATCGGCGATGAACAGCGCGCGCACCTGATCGAGCGCCTGCGCCAGCGGCGCACGCAGGGCTTGTGCCCGCGGCGTCAATTCCATGCGCGCACCGGTTCGCACCAGCAAGGGATCACCGATCAGGTCGCGCAACCGCTGCAGCGCATGGCTTGCCGCCGGCTGCGACAGCCCGATCCGCATCGCCGCGCGGCTGACGCTGGTTTCCCTCAAGAGCGCGTCGAGCGCGACGAGCAAATTAAGGTCAAGCGCATTCAAATTCATAGTATGAATATATATCATACTCTCTATCGATTGGAAGAATGGCGATGCCTGCGCAAGATTGCGTCCAGCAAACAACGAAGCCGGACTTGCATGACCGATCGCCTGAAGCCTGCCACTGAACCCTATGACGCGCGCGTGCAGGCCATCTTCGACAGGCTGCCGCGATCCTGGATGCCGCCGTTCCGGCTGTTCACGACGCTGGCACGCCATCCGGCGCTGCTCGAGCGCTTCATCAATGGAGCGCCCGCTTATCTCAGGGATTCGCACGTCAGCCTGAGGCAACGCGAAATCTTCCTGCAGCGTGTCACGGCGCGTTGCGGCTGCGAGTACGAATGGGGCATGCGCGTGCATTACTTTGCCGAGGAGGCGCGGCTGACCGAGGCGCAGGTCGGCGCCACCGTGCATGGCAACGCCGCGAGCGCGTGCTGGGACACGACCGACGCTCTCTTGATCCGGCTTGCCGATGAATTGCATGAACGTTGCGACGTCAGCGACGAGCTGTGGCGCGCGCTGCGTCCCGTGTTCGACGATGAGGCCATTCTCGAACTGCTGGTGATGGCCGGTTACTACCGAACGGTCGGCCATGTCGCGAACGCCTTGCGGCTGCCGCTCGAACCCGCAGTGGGCCGACCGTTTCCCAAAGCCTGATCAACAGAGTGCTTACAAGAGGAGAAGCCGCCATGAGCGCAGCAGCGAACAAGAAACTGGTGCAGCAGGTCTATACGGATTCGGCCAACCGGAGCGGGACGACCTTTCTCGACAACATAGCAGAGGATGTGACCTGGGTCGTCACCGGCCAGTATTCATGGTCCGGCGAGTTCAGGGGCCGCGAGGCGATCAACAATGGCCTGATGGGTCACTTGCGCTCGCTCCTCGCCTCCGGGCGCCCGCGCACGCTGGCGTTCAACTTCGTCGCGGAAGGCGACTATGTCATCGTCGAAGCGCGCGGCGACAACATCACCAAGAGCGGAGAGCGCTACGATAACCAATACTGCATGGTCTGGCGCATCGAGAACGGCAAGATCAAGGAGATCAAGGAATATTGCGACTCCGCGCTGGTCGAGCGCGTGCTCGGGAAGTTTCCGCAAGAGCGGAAGGTGGCGGCGGCGTAGGTAACGCGCAAACTGCCCCATCCTCCCCTGGAGAGGGAGGATCGTCGCGCGCAAAAGCTCGCGGCGAGGTGGGGTGACGGTCTCTCAACGTCCGACAGTGCACGAGTTGAGAGACTGTCACCCCGCCCCGTCTCACATTGCGCTGCGCTCCATGTGAGCCGACCCGCCCCCTCGAGGGGCGGGTGAAGAATCAAGCCGCCTTCACCTTCAGATGCTTGAACATGTTGCCGCGGGCTTCGTCGTCCATCTCGGCCTTGAACTTGAAATTGTCCTTCAGCGCGATCGCCTTGGCCGCCGCCGGACGTGCCATGATCTCGTCGACCAGCCGCTTGACGTTGGGATACTTGGCGACCGCCTCTTCGCCGAGAACCAGGGGGATCATGCGCGCCCAGCCCCACACGTCCATGTCGACGATGGTGTAGGTGTCGCCGACCATGTAGCGCCGCTTGGCCAGATGGTCGTTGAGAATGCCGAAATGCCGCTGCGCCTCGAACTGGTAGCGGTTATGGGCGTAGTCGATCTTCTCCGGCGCGAAATGCTTGAAGTGAACGGCCTGTCCGGAATACGGGCCGACGCCGGTGGCGGCGAACATCAGCCAGGACAGCAGTTCGGCGCGGTTGGCCGGCGTGTTGGCGGGGAGAAACTTGCCGGTCTTTTCGGCCAGGTAGAGTAGGATGGCGTTGCTGTCGAACACGGTGACGCCGTCGTCGACGATAGCGGGCACCTTGGCGTTCGGATTGATGGCGAGATATTCAGCCCTGAACTGCTCGCCCTTGCGGGTGTCGACCGCGACCGGCTCGTAGGCGAGGCCGGCTTCCTCGAGGAAGAGGGCGACCTTGGTCGGGTTGGGCGATCCGTTGAAGTAGAATTTGAGCATTTTGGAGTTTCTCCCCCGTTGCTTCTTGCAAGGAAACTTGTCGCGGCACGCAGGCGGCATTGCCGCCGGGCGCCACGTCCATGCTCAAATTTTTATTGAATGCGCAAGCGACGAGTTCGTGACCGGCGCGCGCCCGCCAACGCTTACGATAGCGCCAGACCGCCGATGCCGGCGACCGCCAGACCCGCACCGGCAGCGATCATGACGGATGCGAAGCGCATTTCCGAACGCAGCGCCGTGCGTTGTCCCGCCCGCTCCGATCCTCGGCCGTAGCCGTGGACGATGATCTGCTCGCTGAAGGTGCCGCTGGCGTCGAGAATGTCGGTCAGGCCCGCGCAGGCGACCAGGATGCCGAGGATGATCAGTCCGGCGGGGCCCAGCAAACTCAGCAATAGCATCGGAAATACGCCGATCAGGAAAATCGGCAGCAGCGGCAGCACAATGAAGGACTCGGAGCCTCGGGTGCGCATGGCACTAGTCTCATATGGGATAGTGAATATTGCAAGTATTCCTTGAAATATGGGCGAAAAGCCGCGCGACAACCCGCGCGCCCGGCACGGCTGCCATGCTCATTGATCGGGTGGTTGCAGAGCGGCTAGGCTGGGCTGCCCTTCGCGACAGGTGACATCCCGTAAACCATACGCACGCTGTGGTGCTTTGGGCGGCGCGGCCAGAGACCCGCGCAGCCGGACGTCCCGTGATGAGGTGAGCTGCCTCTTAACCCGCCGCCATTTCCGAGCGGATTTCGGCGCGCAGCTCGTCGATCAGCCTGAGGCCGTTCTTGGTCTCGACGTGCCAGAAGGTCCAGCCGTTGCAGGCGCCGGAGCCTTGCGCCACCGCGCCGATGCGGTGGATCGAGCCGACCTTGTCGCCGAGCATGATGGCGCCGTCGGCGCGGACGAGGGCGCCATGACGTTTTTTGGAGTCGACCAGCTTGGTGCCGGGCGGAATCATGCCGCGCTCGATCAGTTCGGAGAACGCCACGCGCGGCGCGTCGCGCGCGGTCATGAACGGCGCCAGCGTCGCCTCGGGCAGCGGCTCGACCGCGGCGATGCGCGCTTCCGCCGCAGCCGCATAGGTCCTGTCGCGCTCGAAGCCGATGTAGCGGCGGCCGAGACGTTTTGCCACGGCACCCGTCGTGCCGGTGCCGTTGAAGGGATCGATCACGAGATCGCCGGGCTTTGACGACGACAGCAGCACGCGCGCCAGCAGGCCTTCCGGCTTCTGGGTCGGGTGAACCTTCTTGCCGTCGGCGCCCTTGAGGCGCTCTTCGCCGGTGCAGAGCGGAATCAGCCAGTCGGAACGCGCCTGCACGTCCTCGTTGGCGGCCTTCAGGGCTTCGTAGTTGAAGGTATAGCCCTTGGCCTTCTCGTCGCGCGCTGCCCAGATCATGGTTTCATGGGCGTTGGTGAAGCGGCGGCCCCGGAAATTCGGCATCGGATTGGTCTTGCGCCACACAATATCATTGAGAACCCAGAAGCCGAGGTCCTGCATGATCGCGCCGACGCGGAAGATATTGTGATAGGATCCGATCACCCACAACGTCGCCGACGGTTTCATGACCCGGCGGCAAGCGAGCAGCCAGGCGCGAGTGAAATCGTCATAGGCGCCAAAGGATGAAAACTTGTCCCAGTCGTTGTTCACAGCATCGACGTGGGATTCGTCGGGGCGCTTGAGATCGCCCTTGAGCTGCAGGTTATATGGAGGGTCTGCGAATACCAGATCGACCGAACCGGCCGCTAGTTTCGACATCTCGGCGACGCAATCGCCGACGACGATACGAGCGCTGGACTCAGACTCAAATTTAGTGCGGGGCGCCCTTGCAGACGCCCCGCGACGCGACACTACCATGACTCAATTACTCTGACTCAGGCGACGCTGTCGGCGACGCGGGACTAAACAACCGACTGGCGATACATTGACCCGGCAAAGTAAAAATCGACTTAACCAAGAAAATTATCGATGCAGAATGCAAGAGAGATGATCGACAAGATTGCCCGCAGAGATTGCGCGTCGCCTTGCGCACTAGGCAATTTTTGCCGGGCGGGCTATTGATTAATGGAATGGAAATTTTACGTGATTGCCGCGTTGGGTATTCAGGCCAACAGCCGGGGATGAGGAAACAGCGCCATGCGTTACGATGATTTCCGCCGCAGCGACTCCATCGACGACCGTCGCGACGACGGCGGCGGCGGAATGGGAGGCGGTGGCGGCGGCTTCGGCCTGCCGATGGGCGGCGGCGGATTAGGTATCGGCACCATCATCATTCTCGGCCTCGTCGGCTATGCCTTCGGCATCGATCCGCGCCTTCTGATCGGCGGCGCCGAAATCCTGACCGGCGGCCAGCAGGCGCCGACCTATCAGACCGATCGCCGCTCGGGCCCGGCCAAGACCGGCGCGCCGAAGGACGAAGTCGGCAGCATGATCGCCGGCATCCTCGGCGAGCTCGACGATCGCTGGAGCGAGATCTTCCAGTCCAGCGGCCAGAATTACACCGGGCCACGCATCGTGCTGTTCCGCAACGCCACCAATGGCGGCCGCTGCGGCATGGCGCAGTCAGCGATGGGACCGTTCTATTGCCCTCCGGACAAACAGATCTTCCTCGACACTTCTTTCTTCCGCGAGGTCGAGACGCGCTTCCGCGGCTGCTCGGGCAGCGCCTGCAAGTTCACGACCGCCTACATCATCGCGCACGAGGCGGGCCATCACATCCAGAACCTGCTCGGCATCCTGCCGCGCGTGCAGCGGCTGCAGCAGCAGGCCGGCAGCAAGGCGGAAGCCAATGCGCTACAGGTCAAGGTCGAGCTGCAGGCCGATTGTCTTTCCGGCGTCTGGGTCAACCGCGAGGAGAAGAAGCGTCCTGGCTTCATCGAGCCCGGCGATATCGACGCGGCGCTGAGGACGGCAACCGCGATCGGCGACGACACGCTGCAGCGGCAGTCGACGGGCAGGGTGGTGCCCGACAGCTTCACCCACGGCTCCGCGGCGCAGCGCAAGCAATGGTTCATGACCGGCTACCAGCAGGGCACGGTGCAGGCCTGCAATACGTTTGCCCAGGGCGCGTTGTGAGCTGAATCAAGGAAGTATTTTGCCGTCATGGCCGGGCAAAAGCGCGAAGCGCGTCTTCGCGCAAGACGTCCCGGCCATCCACGTCTATACTTTCAAGTGAGTTCGAAGACGCGGATGCCCGGGACATCTGTGCGAAGACGCGCTTCGCGCTTTTGCCGGGCATGAGGGGAAGAAGCAGTCATGTCCTCCATCGACGAAACAAAACAGTTCGTGCCGCTCAACATCGCGGTGCTGACGGTCTCCGACACCCGCTCGCTGGCTGACGACAAATCCGGCACCACGCTGGCGGACCGGTTGACGGCGGCCGGCCATCACCTCGCCGCGCGCGAAATCATCGTCGACGACGTCGACGCGATCCGCGTCATCATCAAGCGGTGGATCGCCGACGAAGGCATCGATGCGATCATCACCACCGGCGGCACCGGTTTCACCGGCCGCGACGTCACGCCGGAGGCGGTCGAGCCGCTGTTCGAAAAGCGGATGGATGGTTTTTCCATCGCCTTCCACATGTTGAGCCACGCCAAGATCGGCACCTCCACGGTGCAGAGCCGCGCCACCGCGGGCGTAGCGGGTGCCACCTTCATCTTCTGCCTGCCGGGATCGCCGGGCGCCTGCCGCGATGCATGGGACGGCATCCTCGCCGCCCAGCTCGATTACCGCACGCGTCCCTGCAATTTCGTCGAGATCATGCCGCGGCTGGACGAGCACCTGCGGCGGCCTAAAGCACAAGGCGCTTCAGCCTGACCAGCAGCGTCCACAGTCCGTGCCACATGTTGCGCCAGGCTTCGTCGTGCAAGTGATGCGCACGCTTGATATGAAAGTCGAGAATATCAGGCGTCACGCGCCGCGCAGTATCGCGACGCCCCGGCTTCACAGTTCCAGGTCCCAGGTTTCGCCGATCAGGCTTTGCCCGAAACTGCGATGCGGCTCGGTGGCGACCAGCTTGAAGCCGGCTTCCTGATAGATCTTGCGGGCGGCGACCAGGTTGCTCTGGGTCCACAGCGTGATCTTGCGATAGCCGCAGGCCCTGGCGAACGCGATGCATTCACCGACCAGCCGATGGCCGAGCCCCTGGCCGCGTCCGGCCGGGTCGACCAGCAGCAGTCGCAGCTTGGCGACGTCGTCGCTGTGCCGCACCAGAAAGATCGAGCCGACTTGTGTCCCGTCGATATCGGCGATCCAGCAGCGTTCGCGCGATGCGTCGAACGAAGCGAGGAATTTGGCCGCGATCTCGGCGACCAGCCCCTCGAAAGAGGAGTCGAAGCCGTATTCGCGGGCGTAGAACGCGCCATGGCTCTGCACCACCCATCCCATGTCGCCCGGCCGCGGGTCGCGCAGCGTCGCCGGCCGCAACGGAGCGCTGACGTCACCAAGCAGCCGTTCGATCTCGGCCATCGCGCCGATCAAGCGCGCTCTGCCATCGTGCGACAACATTGCCAGCATCGCTCCAACTTCGTCCCGCATGCTGCGCTCGAGTTTTGCGAATGTCTGACGGCCCTTGGCGGTCAAGGCGAGCTGGTATTGCCGGCGGTCGGATGGCAGCGGTTCGCGGGTGATCAATCCGGCTTCATCGAAATTCTGCACGATCCGGCTGAGATAGCCGGCGTCGAGGCCGAGCTCGGTCCCGATCTGCTTGGCCGACAGATCGTGGCGGTGAGCCAGTTCGTACAGAACCCGCGCCTCGCTCAGCGAATAGGGGCTTTTCAGCAGCTGCTGGTCCAGCACGCCAAGTTTACGGGTGTAGAAGCGGTTGAAGGCGCGAACCGCTGCGACTTCTTGTTCGGATTCCAGTTGGGACATGGCACCCCCTCGATATTTGCCATTGTCAAATATATAGTTGCTTTTGGCAAGTATATTTTCATGGCTTTTGGCAAGTATATTTTCATGGCAAGGCACCCGGCACGTGCCGCCTACTTTGCAAGGGGTTGTTTTCGATATTTTGTGTCGGTGTCTTGCGGTGTACCGCTTCAGGCGGCGACCATGATCCGGCTGCGCAACTGGGTGCGCGCCGAGCGGCCGAGCTGGCGCAGCAGCCGCGTCTCGGAGCGGCGCGAATCCGGCCGGTAGCCGCCAAGCCGCTC
>NZ_LLXZ01000198.1:21648-22345 GCF_001440395.1 Bradyrhizobium jicamae
GGCCGGCGATCATGCGGGCGACGAACTTGAAGCCGTCGCGCAGCCGCGTGTCGGAATAGGGCGAGCGGGCATAGCGAAACACCCCGGCGCGCGGCCGGCCGCTGTTCGATACAGTCTGGATGAACTGCGTGGTCTCGTCGATCCAGCCGCTGTCCAGCACCGCGCCGGCGTGCAGGAACATCAGCCATGGCGAGCGCGCCGCGCGTGCGCCGGCGGCCAGCGCTGCGGCGCGCGTTCCCTCGAACTTGAGAAAGCGGCAGCCGGCAACGTCCGCCACCCGCTCGATCACGCCGTTGGCCCCCCTGTCGACCAGCAGCACCTCGGCGATCACGCCGGCTGCGGCGCCCGGCACCAGCGCCGCCAGCGTCGCGACGGCGGGCTGTTCTACTCCTTCGGTCGGAACGATCACGCTCAACATGAATGAGGCTTCGCTGGCTCAAGCGGTGGAAAACGCTGCACTGTTATCACCTTGTCACAATCAAAACAGCCGTTGGCGTGCAGCTTTTTAAGGCATGTCGCGCCGGTGTCCTTTTCGGTGCGCGAGCTTCTTTGTGAATCGTTGTCGATGATGTTCTTGATTTGTTCCTTTCGCGTGCTATGTTCTTTCCATGAGCCGAGCATCCTCTCATGCCCTCAAGCACCCGCCGGTAACGCCGCCCTCCGAACCGGCGGGGGCGACACCTTTTTCCGAGCTTGC
>NZ_LLXZ01000198.1:22397-22623 GCF_001440395.1 Bradyrhizobium jicamae
TGCGGTCGCCATCGAAAAGCAGCGACGGCGCGGACGCGGCGCGCAGTCCAACCAGAGTGGCCGGTTCGAGGCCGAGGCGCGGGTGGCCTTCGACGATGGCTGGCAGAGCCTCGACGATCTGCCGCCGTTCAAGACGACGGTGTCGCTGGACACCTCGCGCAAGGTCATCACCCGGAACGAGTCGCCCGACATCGGCTTCGACCGCTCGATCAATCCCTATCGCGGC
>NZ_LLXZ01000198.1:22633-25000 GCF_001440395.1 Bradyrhizobium jicamae
CCCCGGAACGAGTCGCCCGACATCGGCTTCGACCGCTCGATCAATCCCTATCGCGGCTGTGAGCACGGCTGCGTCTACTGCTTCGCGCGGCCGACCCACGCCTTTCTCGGCCTGTCGCCCGGACTCGATTTCGAATCCAAGCTGCTCGCCAAGCTCGACGCGCCTGAACTGCTCGAAAAGGAACTGGCGGCGCCCGGCTACGAGCCGCGCATGATCGCGATCGGCACCAACACCGATCCTTATCAGCCGATCGAGCGCGAACACAAAATCATGCGCGGCATTCTCGAAGTGCTTGACCGAGCCGGTCATCCCGTCGGCATCGTCACCAAGTCGGCGCTGGTGACGCGCGATATCGACATTCTGCAGCGGATGGCAAAACGCAATCTGGCCAAGGTCGCGATTTCAGTGACCACGCTCGATCCCAAGCTCGCGCGCACCATGGAGCCGCGCGCCTCGACGCCGCCGAAGCGGCTTGAGGCGCTACGACAATTGTCGGAAGCCGGAATCCCCGCGACCGTGATGGTCGCACCCGTCATCCCCGCGCTGAACGATTCCGAGATCGAGCGCATTCTCGATGCCGCGGCCCACGCCGGCGTCAAGGAAGCGAGTTACGTGCTGCTGCGGCTGCCGCTGGAGGTGCGCGACCTCTTCCGCGAATGGCTGATGGCGAACTATCCCGACCGCTACCGCCACGTCTTTACCCTGATCCGCGACATGCGCGGCGGGCGCGACTACGACTCGCAATGGGGAACACGGATGAAGGGCACCGGCCCGATGGCCTGGATGATCGGCCGCCGCTTCGAAATCGCCTGCGAGAAGCTCGGCCTCAACAAGCGGCGCTCGAAACTGACGACCGATCATTTCGTCAAGCCGAAGCGCAGCGGGCAGCAACTGAGTTTGTTCTGAGGCGTTGTCGTCATTGCCTGCGACAAACGCGAAGCGTTTGCGCAAGGGAGCGAAGCGACTTGTCCGCCGTAGCTTTAGCTTCCTGCAATGACGGAAGGAAATAACATGAGTACTGGCAAGCCAATCCCTCGCTTCACCGTCATCACGCTCGGCGTGAGCGACATGCGCGCCAGCATCGCCTTTTATGAAGCGCTCGGTTTTGCCCGGAAATTTGGCGAAACCGGCGAGGCCGTCGCTTTCTTCGACACGGGTGGCACCGTGATCGCGCTTTTCCCGTGGGATCAACTTGCGCGCGATGCCACGCTGCCGGATCAGCCGCGGTCGAAGACCTTTCGCGGCACCACACTCGCCTGGAATTGCAACTCGGTCGAGGAGGTCGACACGGTGCTGGACTTCGCCATCTCATGCGGTGCGTCGCTGTTGAAGTCCGCGCACAAGACCGATTACGGCGGTTACTCCGGTTATTTCGGCGACCCTGACAATCATCCTTGGGAAGTCGTGGTCGCGCCTGGCATCGAGGTGTGCGACGACCGGCGGGTTCATCTGCCGGATTAGAACCCGTGGTGTCATGGCGGCGCCACTTCTCTGTGGCGGCGAATTGCCGTATTGCGCCTCGATGGACCGCAAACCCACGCCAACATCGGAAAAGCAGCCGCTCATCATTTTGACGACGCCGCGGCTGACGCTGCGGACGACGACTGAAAATGACATATCGATTCTGCAGGGCCTGATTTTTGGCGACAGCGATGTCATGCGCTTTGCTTTTGCCGGAGCGCCGATGGCAAGGGAGGCCGCCGAGGATTTCGTCCGAAAGTTCTTCACCTTCGGCGGCAGCCTGACGGGGATGGCGATTCTCACGGAAAAGGCCACGGGCGAAATCATCGGCTTTGCCGGCCTGTCCCCGTGTGACGCGTTGGGAGCCGATGATTTCGAGCTCGGCTTTGTCCTTGCCCGCCGGGCATGGGGCAGGGGGATCGCAACCGAAATCGGCGAGGCGCAACTCGCCTTCGGGTTTGATCAATTGAACTGCAGCAGATTGCTCGGACTGGTCGATCCACGAAACGCGCCGTCCATTCATGCGCTCGAGAAGCTTGGAATGCGCTCTCTGCGGACGATTGCGGACCCCAAGCGCGGCAGCCGGGATGTTTATGTGATTGAGGCCTGGGAATGGCGGCGGCACCGTGCTGAATAACGGGAATTGCGCCGGGTTCCCGGTTGCGCGCGGTCGCGCGCTTGCGCACGATCCCGGCCATGATTCGGAACAAATCCGCCAAAAAAACTGACAGGAAATCGGGTAAGAAAGCCGGCATGGAACAGGCCGGACTGCCCAAGGGCATCATCGCCGTCGCGCCGCCGAGCTTTCGCCGCGAGCGGGCGCTGATCAAGCGCGGCGTCTGGCCGGTTGCGGGCTGCGACGAGGCCGGGCGCGGTCCGCTGGCGGGGCCGGTGGTGGCGGCTGCC
>NZ_LLXZ01000199.1 GCF_001440395.1 Bradyrhizobium jicamae
CGCCGGTTGTCGCCCCGCCGCCGGTCGCCCCGCCGCCGGTCGCCGTTGTCGCGGCCGCACCGCCGGCAGTGCCGGTGCCGGCTCAGCCGCAGGCTGAGGTGGTACGCAGCCTCGATCCAAGGGAAGTCGCCGCCCTGATCAGGCGCGGACAGGATCTGCTCGCCAGCGGCGACGTGCAGTCGGCGCGGCTGTTCCTGATGCGCGGTGCGGAAGCACAGAACGCGCGTGCCGCGCTGCTCGTCGGCAACACCTACGATCCGGCCCCGCTCCGGCAACTCGGCGCCACCGGCCTCGCCGACGTCGCGCAGGCCCGCATGTGGTATCAGCGGGCCAAGGAATGGGGCGAACCCGACGCGCAGCGACAGCTCGACGGCCTAGCGTTCGCGCGCTGATTGGAACGGGCGCGGCGTGCGCGCCCGTCAATTGCAACGACCTTTGCCGATCATGTGACTGCGGCCGTTTTAACGTCCTGCCGCGTTCCGCCGCAGGCGAGGCCTATTGGCGAAAATTGCCGGGGCTGCGCGTTTTTATCGCTCGCCGTTCATGTGCGTTACCATGAACTCGGTGAAGGCCCTGACGCGTGGCGTGCGGTGACGGCCGGGCACAGTCACGACGTGAACCGGAAACGGCTCACTCAGATGGGTATCCTCCAGCAGCGGTACGAGCGCGCCCTCCTGTAACGCGCGGGCGACCACAAAATCCGCTAGCCTTGCAACGCCGAGCCCCGCCACCGCCGCATCGAGCAGCAGGTCGGCATTGTCGCTTGTAAGGGTGCCCGAGATGGCAAGCCGGTTGATGCCTTCGCTGGTGTGGAACGGCCATTGGTTGAATTGCGCAAAGCCGGTCAGCGTCAGGCAATTGTGCTGCAACAGATCGGCGGGCACGCGCGGCGAGCCGTATTTCCTGAGATAATGAGGACTGGCGCAAATAAGCCGTCTGGCGTCGTGGAGCTTGCGCGCCACGAGGGTCGAGTCACCGAGCCATCCGGAGCGGATGGCGATGTCCACCTGTTCGGCCACGAGATCGATTTGCCGGTCCGAAACAAGTAGCTCCACGGTGATATCAGGATAACGGCCGAGGAAGAGCGGCAGCGCGGCGAGGATCTGCCTGGCGTAGGTCGTGCCGACGCTGATCCGCAAATGGCCGCGAGGCGCCTGGCTTGCCGCCGTGACCTCGGCTTCTGCGGCCTCGATCGAAGCGAGGATCTCGCGGCTGCGGGCGACGAACAGCTCCCCTTCGGTGGTTAAAACCAGACGGCGCGTGGTGCGCGTCAGCAGGCGAACGCCGAGCCGCTCCTCAATCCGGGTCACCAGCTTGGACAGCGCTGATGGTGTGATTCCGAGATCGCCGGCCGCCGCGGCGAAGCTGCCGCGTTCGATCACCCGCACAAAGGCATTCATTTCGTCGGAGGCGCTATTCATGAATTCATTTCACGAATGAAATGAAAACATAGGAGATTATCATCTCCATGGAAAGGAATAATTTTTTGATATCAGCTCGTGGAGATCGGACAGATGTCAGCACAAGAGATTTGGAGCGATGGCTCAAGGCGGTTCGGCAGCGGCGATGCGGTGCTGCGCCACCCTAACGGCAGCATCGATATCGGGGCCTATGCTGCAATTGCGCATCGCGAACGCGCCGCCGCGCTGACGGCTTCGCTCTTGTCTGCGGTTCGGGCGATACGCGATGTCTGGACCGCCGTCACGGTGCGCCGTGCGCATCAACGAACCGCTGCCGGAAAACCCTGCGGCTGATGTCGGGAGACGGGCGGGGGCGTCGTTGCGTGAAGCTATTCCGAACGTCGAGACCGAAATGCCGGCGCGCGATCTCACGCCGGCATCTCGTTCGAGGTCCCTCGGGGAGGGACAGCGTTGGTTCACGCCGCCGCGTTCGGGAAGCGGTAGCTCTTGAACTGCTCACGCAGCGCGGTCTTCAGGATCTTGCCGGTTGCGGTGTGGGGAATGCCCTCGACGAAAGCGACGTCATCGGGCATCCACCATTTGGCAATCTTGCCGTCCATGAATTTCAGGATGTCCTCGCGGCTCGCTTGCTGGCCTTGCTTGAGCTGCACGATCAGGAGCGGACGCTCGTCCCATTTGGGATGGTAGACGCCGATCACGGCCGCTTCCGCGACCGCGGGATGGCCGACCGCGAGGTTTTCCAGGTCGATCGATGAGATCCATTCGCCGCCGGACTTGATGACGTCCTTGGAGCGGTCGGTGATCCGCATATAGCCGTGCTCGTCGATGGTCGCGACGTCGCCGGTGTCGAAGAAGCCTTCCTCGTCGAGGATGTCGGTGTCGACCTTGAAGTAGGCCTTGGCGACCGCGGGGCCGGCGACCTTGAGGCGACCGAAGGTCTTGCCGTCCCACGGCAGCTCCTTGCCGGCATCGTCGGTGATCTTCATCTCGACGCCGAACGGCGGATAGCCTTGCGTCTGCAGGATGTCGAGCCGTTCTTCGCCCGTGAGCTCGGCAAATGGCGGCTTCAGCGCCGCAACGGTGCCGATCGGGCTCATCTCGGTCATGCCCCAGGCGTGGCGCACGCGAATGCCCATGTCGACGAACGACTTGATCATCGAGCGCGGCATCGCCGAGCCGCCGCACACCACGCTCTTGAGGTGGGGCAGCTTCAGATTGCCGGCGGCCATGTGATTGAGCAGCATCAGCCACACCGTCGGCACGCCCGCGGTATGCGTGACCTTCTCGGTGTCGAGCAGCTCATAGACCGAAGCGCCGTCCAGCTTGGGGCCCGGCATCACGAGCTTGGTGCCCATCGACGGCGCGGAGAATGCGATGCCCCAGCTATTGGCATGGAACAACGGCACCACCGGCAGCATTGTCTCGGCGGCGCTGGTACCGAGGGCGTCGACATTGTTGGCCATCAGCCCGTGCAACACATTGGACCGGTGCGAATACAACACGCCCTTCGGATCGCCCGTGGTGCCCGAGGTGTAGCACATCGCGGCCGCGGTATTTTCGTCAAAGTCCTTCCACGCGAACTTGCCGTCGACCGCGCCGATCCAGTCCTCATAGGCGACCGCGTTTTTGAGCGTGGTCTGCGGCATGTTCGCCTTGTCGGTCAGCACGACGTAGCGCTCGACGCTCGGCAGGCTGTCGGCGATCTTTTCCAGGATCGGCACGAAGGTGATGTCGGTAATCACCACGCGGTCCTGCGCGTGGTTGATGATCCAGGCGATCTGGTCGGGAAACAGCCGCGGATTGACGGTGTGGCAGATCGCGCCGATTCCCATGATGCCGTACCAGCATTCGAGATGGCGCCAGGTATTCCAGGCGATGGTGGCGACACGGTCACCGAGCTTGATGCCGTCGCGGTCGAGCCGTTGCGATACTTTCAGCGCACGTGCATGAATTTCGGCGTAATTGGTGCGATGAATGGGACCTTCAACGGATCGCGTGACGACCTCTTGCGTACCGTGATACTTCGCCGCGTGTTCGATAATCCGGTGGCAGAGCAAAGGCCAGTCTTGCATCAATCCGAGCATACGCACGTCCCTCCGATGGTCTTGTTTGTTGCCGCACGATCCGCCGATGATACGGGCGGATCGGTGGGTGGGTTCATGGAATTGACATGAACTTTACCTCGCGTAAAGCAAGCCGAAAATGGTCTATTGGCGCCTTTGGCCGCAGCGGAGCGGTAATGGTTACCGCTGCCGTGGCGGCGCTCCTGCTTGGCATGCCAGGCGAACCGGCACAGGCCAGGAAAGCATCCCGTACGGTGTGGGACGATCTGATCAGGGTGTCCCCGTCAAAACCGCGGGCGACGGCGCACCGCGCGGCGGCCGTGCCGCTGCCGAAGCCGCGCCCGG
>NZ_LLXZ01000200.1:0-184 GCF_001440395.1 Bradyrhizobium jicamae
TGCCGCCGCTGCCGCCGGCGCCGCGTGCGTCCACCGTGATGGCGCCGATTGCGGTGACGCTCGCGGCGATCCGTGACGCCGCCGACCGCGGCGCGCCGCGCTCCTTCGCCGGCAAGGCCGACAATCCGATCTCGCAGATCCTGCAGAACGCCGATATCGGCTGGACCGCCTCGCGCGGGCCGAT
>NZ_LLXZ01000200.1:257-4454 GCF_001440395.1 Bradyrhizobium jicamae
AGACGCGCTGTCGCTGGCAACACCGCTGACCGGCACGCTGAACGTCACGGGATCGCTGTCGGCAAAGGCGACCGGGGCGGTCGGCGAGGCGCTCGGCGGCCTGCTCGGCGGCAACGTCGCCAAGCAGATCGGCAGCGTGAACATCAAGAACCTCAACGCCAGCGCCGAGATCAAGGGCAACGTCGTCATCACCTCACGGCCGAAGATCGCCGCGAACTGGCGCATCGAGCCGAACCTGGCGGCGCAGGTCAATCTCGGCGACACCAGCCTCACGGTGGCCGGCGCGCGCGTCAACGTGCCGGCGCAGGTGAAGCCGTTGATCGACCAGAATGTCGCCGAACAGATCGCGCTGGTGCAGGCGCGCATGCGCAACGATCCGACCTTCGAGCGGAACGCGCGGGCGCAATGGGCCAAGGCCTGCCGCTCGATCCCACTGCAAGGCACGACAGCCGGATCGACCATGCCGACGCTGTGGCTGGAATTGCGCCCGACGCGCGCAATCGCCGCACAGCCGCGTATCGATGCGACGAACCTGACGCTGACGCTCGGTATCGAGGCGGAGACCCGCATCACGCCGGCCGAGACCAAGCCCTCCTGCCCGTTCCCCGCCACCATCGCCATCGTGCCGCCGACGCCGGGACGGGTCGCGATCGGCGTGCCCATGGACATGCCCTTCACCGAACTCAACAAGATCGTGGAGGCGCAGTTCGCCGGAAAGACATTTCCGGAAGATGGTTCGGGCGCGGTCGACGTCACCGTCAAGCGCGCCAGCGTGGCCGCATCCGGCAACCGCCTGCTGATTTCGCTGCTGGTGAACGCCAAGGAGAAAAAGAGCTTCCTCGGCCTCGCCGGCGAAGCCAATGTGCACATCTGGGGAAGGCCGGTGCTCGATCAGGCCGAGCAGACGCTGCGGCTGGCCGATATCGAGCTAGCCGTCGAGTCGGAGGCCGCCTTTGGGCTATTGGGTGCGGCGGCGCGCGCGGCGATCCCGCATCTGCAGAAGACGCTGGCGGAAAAGGCTGTCGTCGACCTCAAGCCGTTCGCGAGCAATGCGCAGCAGAAGATCGCTGCCGTCATCGCCGACTTCCAGAAGAACGAGGACGGCCTGCGCGTCACGGCCGAGATCAGCAAGCTGCGCCTTGCCGACATCGCCTTCGATTCCAAAACGCTGCGCGTGATCGCGGAAGCCGAAGGCGCGATCAATGTCTATGTCAGCGCGCTGCCGGCGCTGTGACGCGACGAGACAGCGACCATCACCCCCTCGTGTGAGGAGGTGACAACAGGCCAAATGACGGGTTCCGCGCGATTTCGAGCGCAATCAGCGAACGACCGCATTGGGCCTCTTATGCCGTTCCTATAACGCCGGCCGAACCATGCTCTCGATTTCATATACCGGAAGGCCGATCTCTCCCGTGCGGTCTGGAATCGCGACAAATCGCCAAGCGGGAGTTGAACCCATGACCAGCATTGAATCGAAACTGCAACAGGATCTCACCCAGGGGCTCGACGCCAGTCCCCTTCTAGGCCCGGCAGCGTTGGAAGTGGCGCGCTACCTTGCGTCAATCGCAATGACCGCCTTCGCAACCGTCGTGGCTGTCGGTGTCGACAGCCATCTGACGATTCCGAACCTATCCCTCGTATTTGTTGTGCCCGTGATCGTTGCGGGTGTCAGCCTCGGCCTGGGTCCGTCACTCTGCTCGGCGGTCCTTGGCGCGCTGGCCTTCAATTTCTTCCTGACCGAGCCGCGCTATTCGCTCGCCGTTGATGACGCGGCAAATATCTGGGCGATCGGGCTGCTGTTTGTCGTCGGCCTCATCGTCAGTGGCGTTGCCTTCACTTCCCACCTGAGGGCCGCCGAGACTGAGCGGTTGAAAAGGCAGGTAAGTGTGCTGCAAGGTTACTGCCGTGACATCGCCGCAGCTGGCAGCACGAAGGCGGTCATCTCGATCACTTCCCAGGCACTTGCTGCACTCTTCCAGGTTCCTGTCGCCGTGATGCTCGTTACCGAAGGCAGGTTAGTCCTTCTTGAACAAGTCGGCGACCTGGAGCCGCAAGAAGCCGATCTGGAAGTGGCACGATCTGCGCTTGCGACCGGAACCGTGATGCACAGCGGCGTCTACCCAAACGTCGCTTCGCGCTTTGACTTTTGGCCGGTGAAGACGGCAGAAGCCCAAAATGCCGTCATCGGACTGGCATTCGACCCGGACGAGCCCCCTTCGAAACCAGACGTCCTTGTCGATGTCATCGCGCGTGTTCTCGCCCTGACGCTTGACCGCAAACACGCTGAGGGTCTCGGCAGAAATCAGCAATAGCGGCCGCCGACGTCAGAACGCTGCGTAGGGTGGGCAAAGCGAAGCGTGCCCACCATCTCGCCCGAAGGCGGTGGTGGGCACGGCGCAAGCGCGCCTTTGCCCACCCTACGCATCTGCGCATCGACTTCTAATCCTCGAACTTGAACGAGACGTTCACCTTGGCGCGATAGGCCTCGATCTCGCCTTTAGCGTCCAGTTGCAGATCGAGCTTCACGATCTCGGCTACCCTGAGATCGCGTAACGATTTTCCCGCGCGGCCGACCGCCGCGGCAGCCGCCTTCTCCCAGGATTCCTTGCTGGTGCCGACCAGCTCGATGACCTTGTAGACGCTATCAGGCATGTCGTCCTCCCGTTGCTGTGAAGCAGGAGGCAGATGCTCCTGCCGAGAAACAACCTAACATCGCGGCGCGCATGCCGATAGGCTGCGCCGCACCATGCACAAAATGGGCGCTGCCAAAATCAAATGGCCGGGCGGCATTACGCCGTCCGGCCATTCTGAGGAAGCCTGCCGTTTCAAGGCCGCGGCGTTATTCGGTCGAATACTTGAACTCCGGCATCGACTTCAGCTGATCCTTGGTCGCGCTGAACACGGCGTGATCCGGATACCACGGGTTCTTCTTGACGGCCGGGGCAGGCGCGGTCGCAGCACCCGTCGTCGTGCCCGAACCGGCCCCAGGCCGTGCGCCGCCGGTGGCGGGCGCACTCGAGGTGCTGGTATAGGCGATCGGCTCATCGACGAACTTCACCTTGTCGATCGGCACCGCGACGAGATGCTCACCGACGCCGAGGAATCCGCCGACGCCGATCACCACGGCTTTGATATCGCCGTTCTTGTCGGCCAGCAGATCGTTGATCGATCCGAGGCTTTCGTTGCTGTCGTTGTACACGTTCAAGCCAACCAGCTTCGAGGTCCGCCAGTTGCCCTTGAACGACGAGGTATCGGACGCAGCCGCGGGCGCAGCGGTGGTGGCCTTGTCGGTCGTTGCCGACGGAGTTTGCGCAAACGCGACACTCGCCAGCAGCGCGGAGGCCGCGATGCCGGCAACGGCATATTTGGTCAACATATCGGTTCTCCTCAGTTCAGAAACCCTTCGAGGAAAACCCGGCACATTAACAAGTGTTCCATACGTATTCGGCGGGAACACTCGCTTTGCGTGCGGTCAGAAGCCGCCCCAGTAGGGCGGCATGCCGTAATAGCGATGCAGCTCTGCTTCCTTGGCGCGATCGCCCCAGTCGAAATCCTTGTCCGCGCGGAATGACGGCGCGCGCTTCAGCTCCTCATCGTCGATATCGAGTTCGTAGGCTTCGAACCTGGTGCTGTAGCGCAGCCGCCCCCACGGCAACGGAATCAGATTGGCTCCGATGCCGAGAAAGCCGCCGAAGCTCAGGATGGCATAGGATACTTTGCCGGTGACCTTGTCGATCATCAGCCGTTCGATGTGGCCAATCGTATCCCCGTTCGGCCGGCGCACCGCGGTCCCCTCGACACGGTCGCTCGCGATCAACGGATGCGGCTTGGCCATGACGTCGCTTGCCATTGGACCCTCCACACATCTGTGTGGCAACCAACGTTGCACTGCGTGAGCGGTTCCGCCGCCGAAAGGCCGCTGGAAATGAGACAACCATCCTTCCCTTTCGGAAAGGATGGTTGCGACAGGCCGACGCGGGAAGAACGTCAGCTCTGGAAGTCGATCAACAGCGCCGAGAAGGAGGCGCTGCTCGATGTCGTGCCGGTCGAGCCGTAGGATGTCGATGATGAGGCCGATTGCGACTCCTTCAGCAATTCCAGAAACTGCTTGAGGATGTCTTCCACCGACGCCGAGGAAGATGACGATGCCGATGACGTATCGTCGCTCGACGAGTCGCCATCAGAAGGCGGCGGACC
>NZ_LLXZ01000201.1:0-243 GCF_001440395.1 Bradyrhizobium jicamae
CTTGATTTTGTGGGTGGTGGTGCATGGCCGTTCTTAGTTGGTGGAGTGATTTGTCTGCTTAATTGCGATAACGAACGAGACCTTAACCTACTAAATAGTGGTGCTAGCATTTGCTGGTTATCCACTTCTTAGAGGGACTATCGGTTTCAAGCCGATGGAAGTTTGAGGCAATAACAGGTCTGTGATGCCCTTAGACGTTCTGGGCCGCACGCGCGCTACACTGACGGAGCCAGCGAGTCTAAC
>NZ_LLXZ01000201.1:485-741 GCF_001440395.1 Bradyrhizobium jicamae
CCATCTCAGAGCGGAGAATTTGGACAAACTTGGTCATTTAGAGGAACTAAAAGTCGTAACAAGGTTTCCGTAGGTGAACCTGCGGAAGGATCATTAAAGAAATTTAATAATTTTGAAAATGGATTTTTTTGTTTTGGCAAGAGCATGAGAGCTTTTACTGGGCAAGAAGACAAGAGATGGAGAGTCCAGCCGGGCCTGCGCTTAAGTGCGCGGTCTTGCTAGGCTTGTAAGTTTCTTTCTTGCTATTCCAAACGGT
>NZ_LLXZ01000201.1:751-866 GCF_001440395.1 Bradyrhizobium jicamae
ATTTCTGTGCTTTTGTTATAGGACAATTAAAACCGTTTCAATACAACACACTGTGGAGTTTTCATATCTTTGCAACTTTTTCTTTGGGCATTCGAGCAATCGGGGCCCAGAGGTA
>NZ_LLXZ01000201.1:936-1327 GCF_001440395.1 Bradyrhizobium jicamae
AACAAGAATTTTCGTAACTGGAAATTTTAAAATATTAAAAACTTTCAACAACGGATCTCTTGGTTCTCGCATCGATGAAGAACGCAGCGAAATGCGATACGTAATGTGAATTGCAGAATTCCGTGAATCATCGAATCTTTGAACGCACATTGCGCCCCTTGGTATTCCAGGGGGCATGCCTGTTTGAGCGTCATTTCCTTCTCAAACATTCTGTTTGGTAGTGAGTGATACTCTTTGGAGTTAACTTGAAATTGCTGGCCTTTTCATTGGATGTTTTTTTTTCCAAAGAGAGGTTTCTCTGCGTGCTTGAGGTATAATGCAAGTACGGTCGTTTTAGGTTTTACCAACTGCGGCTAATCTTTTTTATACTGAGCGTATTGGAACGTTATCG
>NZ_LLXZ01000201.1:1387-1525 GCF_001440395.1 Bradyrhizobium jicamae
TGTTCTTAAAGTTTGACCTCAAATCAGGTAGGAGTACCCGCTGAACTTAAGCATATCAATAAGCGGAGGAAAAGAAACCAACCGGGATTGCCTTAGTAACGGCGAGTGAAGCGGCAAAAGCTCAAATTTGAAATCTGG
>NZ_LLXZ01000201.1:1535-1766 GCF_001440395.1 Bradyrhizobium jicamae
CCCGAGTTGTAATTTGGAGAGGGCAACTTTGGGGCCGTTCCTTGTCTATGTTCCTTGGAACAGGACGTCATAGAGGGTGAGAATCCCGTGTGGCGAGGAGTGCGGTTCTTTGTAAAGTGCCTTCGAAGAGTCGAGTTGTTTGGGAATGCAGCTCTAAGTGGGTGGTAAATTCCATCTAAAGCTAAATATTGGCGAGAGACCGATAGCGAACAAGTACAGTGATGGAAAGAT
>NZ_LLXZ01000202.1:0-27071 GCF_001440395.1 Bradyrhizobium jicamae
TCGCCGCCGCGCCCAGCCGCGCCACCGCCGGGCCGCGAGGCCTCGCGGGCACGCTGGGCGGCTTCCGATTCGACCTTGCGCACGGCCTCTTCCAGCGACAGCCGCTCGCGGGTGATTTCGGATTCGGACAGCGGCGGCTGAACGCTGCGCAACTGCGCGATCAGCGCGGTGCGGGCCCGCTCATAGAGCGCACGGCGGCTCTCGCCTGGAGCATTCGGGTCCAGGCCGGCAATAGCGCGTGCGATCAGCGGGTAATAATCAGCCATTTCTCTTCACTGCAGACCCGGAAGTAACATCCCGTTAAGCCTCGAACGGGTTCTGTACCAGGATAGTATCCTCGCGTTCGGGGCTGGTGGAAAGCAACGCAATAGGACAACCCACCAGTTCCTCGACCCGGCGAACATATTTAATGGCCTGGGCCGGCAGATCCGCCCAGGACCGGGCATTGGCGGTCGGCTCCTTCCAGCCCTCGATGGTCTCGTAGATCGGCACCACCCGGGCCTGGGCACCCTCGCCCGCCGGCAGATGGTCGATCTCCTTGCCGTCCAGCATGTAACCGGTGCAGACCTCGATGGTGTCGAAGCCGTCGAGGATATCGAGCTTGGTCAGCGCCAGACCGGTGATGCCGCAGGTGCGGACAGTCTGTCGCACCAGCACGGCATCGAACCAGCCGCAGCGGCGCTTGCGCCCGGTATTGACGCCGAATTCCTTGCCGCGGCGGCCGATCTCCTCGCCGATCTCGTTGTTGAGCTCGGTCGGGAACGGCCCCAGGCCGACGCGGGTCGTATAGGCCTTGCAGATGCCGAGCACGTAGCCGACCGCGCCCGGACCCATGCCGGTGCCGGTGGCCGCCTGCGCCGCCACCGTGTTGGACGAGGTGACGTAGGGATAGGTGCCGTGGTCGACGTCGAGCAGAGCGCCCTGCGCACCCTCGAACAGGATGCGCTTGCCTTCGCGGCGCTTGGCATCCAGCAGCCGCCACACCGTTTCGGCATAGGGCAGCAGTTTCGGCGCCAACGCGGTGAGGTCTCTAAGAATGCCGGCGCCGTCGAACTCCGGGAGATTGAGGCCGCGGCGCAGCGCGTTGTGATGCGCCAGCAGCCGGTCGATCTTGTGCGGCAGCGCGTCGAGATCGGCGAGATCCATCAGGCGAATCGCGCGGCGGCCGGCCTTGTCCTCATAGGCCGGACCGATGCCGCGGCGGGTGGTGCCGATCGCAGTCCCCGTGTTGGAGGATTCGCGCAAGGCATCGAGTTCGCGATGCAGCGGCAGGATCAGCGTGACGTTTTCGGCGATGCGCAGATTATCCGGGCTGATGGCGACGCCCTGCCCCTTCAGTTTCGCGACCTCATCGAGGAACGCCTGGGGATCGAACACCACGCCATTGCCGATGACGGCCAGCTTCGAGGGCCGCAGCACGCCGGACGGCAGCAGCGCCAGCTTGTAGGTCTCGCCGTTGATGACGAGCGTATGGCCGGCATTGTGGCCGCCCTGGAAGCGCACGACGATATCGGCCTGCTCCGACAACCAGTCGACGATCTTGCCCTTCCCTTCGTCGCCCCACTGGGCGCCGACGACGACAACATTGGCCATTTCTAAGGTGTTCCCTGCAATTCTGGTGGTCCCAGCACGATCTCTCCGGAAAGCCGGTATCGGATCATGCGCCCTTTAGTTATGACGCGTTTTCTTCACGCGAACCGGTATCCACTTCGCTCGAAAACGCTTTAGCTTGCCCAGCCAAAATCACGGCCGGGGCCGTTCGCACGCGGGGCACCCACCGGATAAAGGAAGCGGGTGCTCTAGGCAAGCAAGAAGGCGGTTTTAGGGGGCCCTTAGAACGGCTCCAACCCATTGATATCCCCGGAAAATTTGTGACCGCCCGCCGGCGGGGGCATTAACATCCGGCAATGACGGAAGGGCCATGTCGAAAACCACCCGTGCAACGCAGGCTTTGGAAAAGCTCGGCGTCAAATTCACCCTGCATGCCTACGGCTACGACCCGGACGCGGCGAGCATCGGACTGCAGGCAGCCGAGGCGCTCGGGGTGCCGCCCTCGCGCGTGCTCAAGACGCTGATGGCCGAGGCCGATGGCAAGCCGGTCTGCGCCGTGGTGCCGTCGGATTGCGAAGTCAGCATGAAGAAGCTCGCGAGCGCCTTTGGCGCCAAGGCGGCGAAGATGATGCGGCCGGCGGATGCCGAACGGCTGACCGGCTACCATGTCGGCGGCATCTCGCCGTTCGGGCAGAAGAAGCGCGTGCCGGTCGCGATCGAACAGGCCGCGCTCGGCCATCCAAGCGTGTTCCTCAATGGCGGCCAGCGCGGCTTGCAGGTCGAACTCGATCCGAACGACGCCGTGAAAGCCGCAGGCGCGATCGCGCGGGCGCTCGTGGCGTAAGCGGCCTCCGCGCGCTGGCCTATTGCGCGCCGGCCTATTGGGTGAGCTTCGGCTGTGCCTGTGCCCATAGCATCGCCTCGATGATGGCCGCGCGCAGTTTCGGGCGCTGCTCCTCATCGCATTCGATGAAGGCAAGAATGGAGTTGGCGCGAACGGCGAACTGGTGGCGCGTTTCGGCTTCGGCTTCTTCGGCCGGCGTCGGCTTGTTCAAGGAATGACCCATCATCTAGAAATTCGACCTCACGGAGAGAGGAAGCTGCCGACGTCGCAGTCGCCTTCAAAAGCCGTGGTCCCAACGATCGAAACGGACGCTCAATACGAAATAACGGCAAATATCTCGGTGCATGCGGCCCGGAAGACAAACACAGGTTGGGCTACATGAATCAATCGTCCTTTGATTGCATATTCACCCGCCTGCTGGCAACCCCAAACAATGGGCAGGGGTGCCTGCATGGTCGCGATGCATCCTGTGCCGTTGATGCGCGCCACAAATCCGTGTCTGTGACAAGGGCCGGGCCACATTTCCGGCCCGGCGACGCCTGCCGGGCGGGCCGCGGCGTCATGACCGGGGCACTATTCTCGAATGTCGGCTACCGAACATAGCTCGTCAGCGCCTTCAACGAACTGGCTCGCCAACCAGCCGTACCTCTTGCTCAGCATCACCGCGCTGTGCTGGGCGGGCAACGCCATCGTCGGACGGCTGGCCGCCGGCCACATCCCGCCGGTGACGCTGTCGTTCCTGCGCTGGTCGTTCGCATTCCTGATCATCCTGCCCTTTGCCTGGAAAAATCTGGTGCGCGACTGGGACGCGATCCGCGGCCGGCTCGGCATCATGATCGTGCTCTCGATCACCGGCATCGGGGCCTTCAACACGCTGCAATACTGGGCACTCGAGCATACCCAGGCGCTGAACACGCTGCTGTTGCAATCGGCCGGGCCGCTGGTGGTGGCGGTGTGGTCGCTGGTGCTGCTCGGCGTGCGGCTGACGCTGGCGCAGGCCGCAGGCGTTATGCTGTCGATGGCGGGCGTGATCATCATCCTGATGCATGGCGACCTCACGAAGCTTTCCAATATCGAGTTCAACCGCGGCGACATGATCTTCCTCGTGGCGCTGGCGATCTTCGGACTCTATTCGGTGCTGTCGCTGAAGCGCCCTGACATCCACGGCCTGTCGTTTGTTGCCTTCACCTTCGGCGCCGGCGCGGCCTGCCTGATCCCGCTGTTCATCTGGGAACTGTTCGCGCGGCCGCTGATGCAGATCAACAGTGCGAACCTGTTGACGCTCGCCTACGTCGCGTTGTTTCCCTCCACCCTCGCCTATCTCTGCTTCAATCGCGGCGTGCAGCTGATCGGCGCCAACCGCGCCGCACCCTTCTTTCACGTGGTCCCGGTGTTCGGAACCATCATGTCGATCGCCTTCCTCGGCGAGCATCCGCAGGTGTTCCACTTCATCGGCTTTGCGCTGGTGCTGACCGGGGTGTTCGTGGCGTCGCGAAAGCAGAGTGCTTGACGTTCCCTCTCCCGCCCTTCGCGGGGAGAGGCCAAGGGGACCCGCGGTGACTTGCCGTCGTAAATCCGATATCACTCGGGCTCGCTTCACTTGGGCATTTCGATGCGCGTCCGCGCCAGTAATCTGATGATCGGCACCTTGACCCTCGCCCTGATCGGCGGGTCGCTTGGCGCGTGGCTCAGCTATCAGAAGCTTGCCGGCGCCAAGCAGAAGGTGCCGTTCCGCGTGATCTTCGAGGGCTCGGCGTCAGGCCTGCGCAACGGCGGCAGCGTGAATTTCGCCGGCATCCGGGTCGGCGAAGTGGTGTCGCTGAAGCTCGATCATCCGCGCCGCGTGGTCGCGCTCGCCATGATCGACGGCAACACGCCGGTGAGGAGCGACACTCAGGTCGGTCTCGAATTCCAGGGCCTGACCGGCATTGCCGCGATCTCGTTCACCGGCGGCTCCGACGAGGCGCCGCCGCCGCAAAAGGGCGCCGACGGCATTCCCGAACTGACCGCCGACCGCGAAGGCACGCTCAACACCCAGGAAAAGATTCGCGTCGCGCTGCGCAACGTCGACAAGGTGATATCAGACAACGAGGTGTCGATAAAAGATACCTTACGAAATTTCGAGACATTCACAGCCTCGCTGTCAGGCGATGGCGCGAAGATCACGTCCATCATCGCGACCGCCGAATCCGGCGTCAACGCGGTCGATGGCGCACTGACAAAAACCAAGGATTTCCTCGGCGGCCTCGCCAGCGACAAGTATGGCGGCGAATTGCTGCCTACCGTGATCTCGATGCGCGAGCTGATCGAAAGCTTTGACAAGAAGTCCATGACGCTGGTCACCGACACGCGAAAAATGCTCGGCGAGGTCAGCCAGTCCATCAACAACAGCAAGTTCGGCAGCAGGCCCCCCGCCTCGCCTGCGAGATGATGAAACAAGAACGAAAAACAACGGAACGCCCGACGTGCTCGACAAATCCATTGCCGTGACCACCCCGCCCGCCGCCGTGACCCGCGCCGAGAGCACGGTGCCGCGGCATTTGCAGAAATATCTCGCGCTCGACGATTTCGAGGCAACCGCGCGGCGGCGGATTCCGAAATTCCTCTACGGCTATATTTCCGGCGGCGCCGAGACCGATGCTGCGATGCGCGACAACCGCAAGGCCTTCGACGAATACGGTTTCGTGCCGCGCGTGCTCAACGACGTCTCGGGGCGCGACCAGACCACGACGCTGTTCGGCAAGACCTATGCCTCCCCGTTCGGCATTCCGCCGATGGGCTCGTCGGCGCTAGCAGCCTATCGCGGCGACATCGTGCTGACGCAGGCGGCCAAGTCCGAGAACGTGCCGATGATCCTGAGCGCCTCCTCGCTGATCACGCTCGAGGAGGTGCGCGCCGCCAACCTGGCGGCGTGGTACCAGGCCTATCTCGCCGGGCTGCCCGAGCGGATCGAGCCGCTGGTCGATCGCGTCGCGGCGGCCGGCTATGACACCTTCGTCGTTACCGCCGACGTGCCGGTGCCGCCGAACCGCGAGAACAATATCCGCAACGGCTTTCAGGTGCCGCTCGCGATCACGCCGCGCGTGTTCTGGGATACCGTGACCCATCCGCACTGGCTGTTCGGCACCTGGGCGCGCACGTTGATCAACCACGGCATGCCGCATTTCGAGAACATGGACGCGCAGCGCGGCCCGCCGGTGCTGGCGAAGAACCTGATGCGCAACATCGGCGCCCGCGACCAGCTCGCCTGGAAGCATGTCGAGCTGATCCGCAAGCGATGGAAGGGCAAGCTCGTCGTCAAGGGCTTGGTCTCGCCGGCCGATGCGAAGATCGCGCGCGAGAGCGGCGTCGACGGCCTGATGCTGTCCAACCATGGCGGCCGCCAGCTCGACTACACCATGTCCGGCCTGCGCACACTGCCGGAAATCGCAGCCGAGTCGAAGGGCATGACGATCATGGTCGACGGCGGCATCCGCCGCGGCACCGACGTGATCAAGGCGCTCGCGCTCGGCGCGCATTTCGTCTGGATCGGCCGCCCCTTCCTCTACGCCGCGATCGCGGGCGGCGAAGCCGGCGTGCAGCGCGCAATCGCGCTCCTGAAAGCCGAGATCGATCGCGACCTTGCACTGCTTGGCATCCGCAAGCTCAGCGAGATCACGCCGGATCTAGTGCGGAAGTTTTAGGGTCCTAGCGCCAACCGAAAGTTGGCAGGAACGATGGTGCCTGCGACACCGGCGCTTGCAACGACGATGCCTGGGAATTTTGCACAAGCTGGTTCTGTTGCTGTGCTCGGGCGTCTTGTGCGGGCGGTTCCTGTACCCGTGCACTTCGCTCTCGTCGAAGCTTTTTTCGGGCATTGTGCACGGCCCGTATCTCTGCCCGCGCATTATGGACGGCCCGGGCGTTTCGGCGCTTTTGCACGGGCCGGGAAGATGCCCGGGGATTTTCCGTAACCTGTGCCAGGGAATTTTGCACAGCCAGTGTCGGAACATCCTGTTCGGGCCCGACCTGCGCCTGCGCATCTCTAGCGTCCGCCCAAGCCTGGAATTGCTTGAACAGCGCTTCAGTCATCGGCTCACTGTTCTCTGTCTGACTCTGACCGGTTTCTATCTGACTCTGACCGGCGGGTTCAGGGACAGCGGCAGTTTCGACGCGGCTTGGCGCATCCTCCCTCGCGGCGGCCAGCGGCAAGGCTTGTGCATCCGCGGTCGCTTGAATCGTTGGCATCAACCGATCGTTGTCAGGTTTGGGCGCCGGCTTGTCGATCAGCGAAGCCGTAACGCCTGCAAAGGAAGCCATGACGTCTTCAAAGAGCGTCACGGGATTTCCCACGGATAGAACCGCGATACCGATCGCTGTCGCCGCCGCAAACCAAATGCTCGTCCTGAGGACCAGCGACGAGACAGCAGCAGTATCCCAGGCCTTCCGGATGCCCTGTTCCTCAAGTTCATCGGTGAGAAAGACAGGCAAAGGCTGACCCGGACTAAAACCGTCTTTCGTTGGCATTGGGTGATGCCCCCCTCTTGATGGTCTTGTCAGCAAGTACCCTTTATCGAAGTCCAAAACGCGGAGGAATCTTGACTTCACTCGGGCCGGGGAACCGCACTGTCGGTGGAACCCAAACGATTTGCTGCCGGTGCTTGGCTTTCGGGAACCGGCAAATCGATGAAGGTCATCAACGACGCCGGCATTCCGCGCATCTGACCCCCCACTCCTGTCATCGGGCGCGCATTCGCGCGACCCGTTGGCTCGCGATACGGGTACGCCCTAGCCAACCCTGAACTTGCTGTACGCCTCTTTGGTCGCGATGATCACGTGCTCGGCGCAGCCGTTGGTCCGATGCGGGTCGCAGCGGGTCTCGTAGTCCGCCGAGGTCATCATGTCGATGAAGGCGGCAACGGTCGGATAGTACACCAGCGCCAGATAATCCCATCGATTGCCGGCCTCCGCGCCCAGCGCGACCGCCTTGGCGTCGCCGGTCCAGAGCAGCGTGCCGCCTCGCGCCTTGATCATGGGAACGGTGAGCGCGCTGTACCGCAAGTAAGCGTCCCAGCCCGAACCGTCGCCGTCGAGCGAGCGCTCGCGGAAGCGCATCAGGTTCACCATCACGACCGGCGCGCTCTGATCGACCTCCTGCAGACCCTTCACGTTCAACAAATCCACACTCATCGACGGCACCTCGCGGCATCAGGTAGTTCAGGACATTGTAGCATTGCATGCGCGGGACTTGTCGCGTTGCGGAAAATCCGGCCCTATCTGGCCCTCGCGACCATGACCAAGCCCGCACCAGCGCCGCCCGCCTTCCATCCCGTCCGGTGGCTAACCAACCAGCCTTATCTGCTGCTGACCCTGACCTCGCTGTTCTGGGCCGGCAACATCGTGCTGGCGCGCCATGTCGCCGGGCACGTACCGCCACTGACGCTGTCATGTGTCCGCTGGATCGGCACCTTCCTGATCCTGCTGCCGTTTGCCTGGCCGCATCTCAAACAGGACTGGCCGGTGCTGCGCGCGCATCTGCCGATGATGCTGTTCCTGTCGCTGGTCGGATTCGCCTATAACAATGCGATCTCCTACTGGGCCCTGCAATACACCGAAGCGCTGAACGCGCTGCTGATCCAGTCGGCCGGACCGCTGTTCGTCGCGTTGTGGTCGCTGGCGCTGTTCGGCGTCCGCCTGACGGGCGCGCAACTTGCCGGCATCACGATCTCGCTCGCGGGCGTGCTGACCATCATCCTGCGCGGCGATTTCAGCGCACTCGCCAATATCAGCTTCAACCGCGGCGACCTGATGTTTGCGAGCTCGCTGGTATCGTTCGGACTGTATTCGGCGCTGATCCCGCGCCGGCCGGTGACGCACGCGCTGTCCCTGATCTCGTTCACCACCTGCTGCGGCGCGCTGATGCTGGTGCCGTTCTCGATCTGGGAATTTTCGACCGGCGCTACGCTGAAGTTCGACTTCGTCTCGATGGCGACGCTGGGCTATGCCGTGATCTTTCCCTCGACGCTGGCCTACCTGTTCTTCAACCGCGGGCTGGCGCTGATCGGACCGAACCGTGCGGCCCCATTCTTCCACCTGGTGCCGGTGTTCGGCTCGGCGATGGCGATCGTCCTCCTCGGCGAGCAATTGCGGATATTCCATCTGATGGGCTATGCGCTGGTACTGGCGGGCGTGGTGATCGCCTCCCGGCGTGGTTCGGCGAAGAAAGCCTAGCAGCGCCTGCGGCTTAGCGTCTTACCGGCTTCCACTTTGTCCTGGGGCAGGCTAGCTTGCCGGCCAATTCAACATAAGAACAAACGAGGAAACGACTTTATGTTTGCGTTATTGAAACGGTACCGGCACGTCGCCGCAGCGGCTCCCCTGATGCTGGCGACGATCGCCACGGCTGCCGCGCAGGCGCCCTACCCGAACCGCAACATCACGCTGGTGCTGCCGTTCGCCGCCGGCAGCGGCACCGACACCACGACGCGGATCATCTCGAAGGAGCTCGGCACCGCGCTCGGCACCGGCATGGTGATCGAGAACAAGGCGGGCGCCAACGGTTCGATCGCGGCAAGCTTTGTCGCGCGCGCCGCGCCGGACGGCTACACGCTGTTCGTGACCACCAACACCTCGCATTCGGCCAATCCGTATCTACTCAAGAACATGACCTACGATCCGGTCAAGGATTTCACGCCGATCGCACGCACCGGCGACCTGCCCTTCATGCTGGTGATCCACCCGGATATTCCCGCGAACTCCGTCGCCGAACTGATCGCGCTCGCCAAGAAGGAGCCGGGCAAATACACCTATGCCAGCGGCAGCTCGGCGGCGATCGTCGCCGGCGCGACCTTTGCCCGCCTCGCCGGCATCGATCTCCTGCACGTTCCCTACAAGAGCTCGCCGCCGGCGCTGACCGACCTGATCGCCGGCCGCGTCTCCATGATGTTCATCGACGTGCCGACCGGCCTGCCCCACGTCAACGCCAAGGCGCTGAAGTCGCTCGCGGTCACCACCAAGAAGCGCTCGGCACTGTTGCCCGATCTTCCGACCATGGACGATACGGTGAAGGGTTTTGATATCACCTCATGGCAAGGCTATTTCGGGCCGGCCAACATGCCCAAGGACGTCGTCACGAAGCTGAACGCGGAGATCCGCAAGGTGGTCGAACGGCCCGACATCAAGGGCCAGCTCGCCGAGCGTGGCATGGAAGCGTTCTCCGGCACGCCGGAAGAGTTCGACGCCTTCGTGAAGGAGCAACTCGTGGTGTGGGAGAAGCTGATTACGGCAGCGGGAATCGAGAAGCAGTAAAAGGAAGCGGGCGCCGGCGCCAACGCCCCCCATCGTCCGCAAAAGCGGACGATGGGATGTGCTGCACCTGTTGGGGTAGATCGTTGATCGCTTGGCGTACCGTTAGCCGGAAGTCACCTTCGTTGATTTCGTGAATCCGGAATCGGTTGCCTTCTTCTTCTGCGCTCTCCGCTTTTTGGTTGCGGTGTCGAGTGACCGCAGCGGCTGCAGATTCATGTTGAGGACGTTCTTCATCAAACTCTCGAGACGGTCCTGATATTCGCGCTCGCTAATACGATCTTTGTACTTCATCGCTTCATTCCCATTCCGTTACGCAACGCACTTCGCGACGATCATCCGGGCCGAGAGACGCTGCACGGTCCCGTTGGGGCTGGCGAAAAACACGGAGCCGAGCGGGTCATCGTACTCGCGGGTCAGGGGATCGGTGCGCAGGCGATCAGCCGGCGCTGCTTGTCAAAATTAGCGTCCGGTTCAAACCCGCAGCGCAAGGTCAGATGCACGACTTGCGACAGCGGCGCTGCCTGATTATCACGTCGGCGCTGCTCTGACTGAACTCGCCGATGTTCGCAAACCATCTTTGGTCGAATTGTCAATCGGAACGCAAAACTGCCACAAAAAATAAAATCCCTCACGAAGTCAGATTGTTGGATTGTGATTTGATGTGGAAGGACCTTGTGTTGCCTGATTACACCTGTGAATAGGCGGAAGAAGCGCGAACATCTTCGTACTCTCGTGCGGCTCATGTGCCCGCATGCGGTCGTAATCGCTCTCCACGAATTTCCGCGCGTCAACTGCCGCGAGTCCAGCGGGCTTCGTTAGGCGGGCAAAGCGACTCGTGCGCCGCAGCTCAACGAGCGAAGGCGGAAGCGTGCCCACCATTCACGCCATGACCGGTGATGGATGGTGGGCACGGCGCGAGCGCGCCTTTGCCTAACCTACATTTTGCCTTACGCCGCCCGCACCTTGCCCAGGAACTCGTCCACCGCACTGCGCAGCATGCCGGACTGGGTGTCGAGTTCGCGGGCGCTCGCCAGCACTTCGGACGCCGCCTTGCCGGTCGCGGCCGCAGCCGTGGTGACGCCGCCGATATGGGCCGAGATCTCGTTCGATCCGGCCGCCACCGACTGAATGTTGCGGGCGATTTCGCGGGTGGCGCCGCCCTGCTGCTCGACCGCGGTCGAAATCGAGACCGTGATCTCGCTCATCTGCGCGATGGTTTCCGAGATGCCGCCGATCGAAGCCACCGCTTCGCTGGTGGACGCCTGCATCGCCGCGACCTGGGAGGAGATTTCTTCGGTCGCCTTCGCGGTCTGGTTCGCCAGTGCCTTCACTTCCGATGCAACCACCGCAAAGCCGCGGCCGGAATCGCCGGCGCGCGCCGCTTCGATGGTGGCGTTCAGCGCGAGCAGGTTGGTTTGCGCGGCGATCGAGTGGATCAACTTGACCACTTCGCCGATCTTCTCGGCGCCGGTCGAGAGCGCGCCGACGGTGGCGTTGGTGCGCTGGGCATCGTTGACCGCCTTGGTAGCGATCTCGCTGGAGCGCGCCACCTGACGCGAAATTTCCGTGACCGAGCTGGAGAGCTCTTCCGCAGCGGACGCGACCGTGCCGACATTGTCGGACGAACGCTGCGAGGCTGCATCGACGGTCGCAGCCCGCGCGCTGGCGTCGCTGGCGGTCGCCGTCATCGACTGCGCGGTAGATTGCATGCCGGCCGCCGCTGTCGAAACCGAGCGGACGATGCCGGTGACGCTGCGCTCAAAGTCGCTGGCGATATTCGCCATCGTCGCGCGGCGCTCGGCATCGGTGCGCGCCTGCACCTCGGCTTCCTTCTGCTCGAGCCCGCGGATGCGGACCGCGTTGTCCTTGAAGATCTGCACGGTCGCGGCCATCGCGCCGATCTCGTCGCCGCGGCCGGTCCCGGGAATTTCACCGTCGAGCCGGCCCTCGGCGAGATCCTGCATGCGGGCGCCGAGCTGGGCCAGCGGCTTCGAAATGCTGCGGCCGATCATCCAGGCGATGCTGCCCGCCACCAGCGCGATGCCGAGAATGGCAAGCCCGAGCACCAGCGCGATCGGCTTCATCTTGCTGTCGAGGTCGTCGAGATAGGCGCCGGTGCCGACGAACATGTTCCAGCCGGGGATCGGAACTACGTAGGAGAATTTGCGGATCAGCGCTTCCTCTCCGGGTTTGCGGAATTCATAGCGCAGCATGAATTCGCCCTTCGCCGCGACGCCGTCGCGCAGTTCGCGCACCAGCTTGCGGCCACCGGTGTCGATATCCATGCGGTTCTGCCCAATCTGGCTGGGAACCGGCGCCAGAACGGCCACGCCATCCATGGTGTAGGCGAACACGTAGCCATTGCCGTTGTCGAAGGTCAGCGTATTGCCGCGCTTGCTGAACTCGGCGATCGCCGCTTCCTTGGTCATCTGGCCCGCGGCAACCTGCTTCTGCAGGCCCAGCGCCATGTTGCGCGCCATGTCGACGATCGCTTTGGTCTGCTCGATCCGCGCATTGAGCATCTCACGCTGCATCAGATAGCCTGCGAGCACGCCGGCGGCGGAGAGACCTAGCAGGGTCACGCCCACGAGAATGCCGAGCTTGGGGGTGATCTTGAGATTGGTCAGCTTCACGGGGATCTCCGGAAATAGGCGTACGGCACGCGATTGGTCGATTGATCTGGCGCACACTATCGTGAGACCCTTTAGCGCTTTGTTACGAAGGTCGGCGGAAATCCGGCGGAAGGCGGTGTTTCCAATGCAAGAGCAACCGACGATTGTAGCCTGAGCGGATCAGGTCGCGTAAAAGGTGAAGTTGCGTCAGACAAGAACGTGGCGGCGCCCGCCGCCTCAAACCAACACCGAAGAATAAAATCGGGAGAGCAGGAAATGCCGAAATTCAGGGTGGTCACGCCGAAGGGCGCAAGCTTCACGGTCGCCGGCGGCGGCTACGACTATGAGAAGGAAGCGCTCGATCCGATCGGCGCCGAAATCATCGAGGCGCCGGCCAACGAAGCCGAATTCATCGCCGCCGCCAAGACCGCGGATGCGATCTACGCCAAGGGCATGCCGATCACGAAGGCGATCATCGACGCCCTTGAAAACTGCAAGGTGATCACGCTCGGCAGCGTCGGCGTCGACTCCGTCGACGTCAAGGCCGCCACCGCCCGCGGCATTCCCGTCACCAACATCCCCGATACTTTCATCGAGGAAGTCGCCGACCACGCCATGATGCTGCTGCTGGCAGGGTTCCGCCGACTGGTCGAGCAGGACAAGATGGTGCGCACCGGCCGCTGGTCCGAGGGCCGGCCTGCACTTCTAAAAATCCCGCGGCTGATGGGCCAGACGCTCGGCTTCATCTCGTTCGGCCGGGTGGCCCGCGCCGTCGCCAAGCGCGCCGCGCCCTTTGGCCTGCGCATGATGGCCTACGATCCCTTCATTCAGGAAACGCTGATGTACGACCACGGCGTCATCCCCTCGACCCTGTCGGAGGTGTTGTCGCAGTCGGACTTCGTCTCGATGCATGCGCCGGCCCGGCCCGAGGTGCACCACATGCTCAGCGAGAAGCATTTCCGCCAGATGAAAAATTCCGCCGTCTTCATCAATACCGGCCGCGGCGCTACCGTGGACGAGGAAGCGCTGATCAAGGCGCTGCAGGAGGGCTGGATCGCCCACGCCGCCCTCGACGTGCTGGAAAAGGAACCGCCGTCACACAACAATCCGATGCTTTCGATGGAAAACGTCACCCTGACCGCCCATGTGGCGTCGGCCTCGGCACGTTTTGACGAGGCGCGCAAGCGCCGCGTAGGCTACGAATTGTCACTAGTCCTGCAGGGGATGTGGCCGGTAAGCTGCGTCAATCCGTCGGTGCTGCAAACGACCTCGCTCCGCCGCTGGCAGCCTGTCAGCATGGACCGAGGGCCGAACAGCTAAGCGGCGAAAGCGTTTTCGAACGACAGGGTTCACCGGCGATTCAACGCCGGGAACCGATACAGGGAGAGAATCATGAAGAACGACATCACCCGTCGTGATGCGCTGGCATTAGGGGCATCCGCCGCCGCACTCGCCGTCACTGGCGCATCAGCGCAAACCGCATCCACCATCAAGGCCGCCGATGTTCCGGCCCCCAAATTGGCAATCGAGAAAGGCGCATCGCTGCGCATGCTGCGCCCGGTGCGCTTCGTGCAGGCCGACGAGGATGTGTTCCGCGCCAATGCCGCCAAGTTCAGCAAGGAAACCGGCGTCGAGGTCAAGGTCGACTTCGTCGGCTGGGAAGACATCAACCAGCAGACCGCGGTGACCTCGAATTCCGGCGCCGGCCCTGACATCATCATCGGCTTCTCTGACGCGCCGCACATCTATATCGACAAGCTGATCGAACTCACTGACGTCGCCGACTATATCGGCAAGCGCTACGGCGGCTGGCTGCCGTTAGCGCAAAAATACGGCAAGAAGAACAAGAGCGACGCCTGGATCGGATTGCCGTTCGGCGCCACCGCGGGCCCGCTGATCTACCGCAAGTCGATCCTGCAATCGGTCGGCTTCGACAAGGTCCCGGAAGATCATGCCGGAATTCTCGACCTGTGCCGCAAGCTGCAGAAGGCCGGCAAGCCGGCCGGCTTCGCGCTCGGCAACGCCGTCGGCGACGGCAACGGGTTCGCCAACTGGGCACTGTGGTCGCACAACGCATCCCTGCTGGACGAGGAAGGCAATGTCATCATCAACAGCAAGGAGACCATCGCCGCGCTGAACTGGGTCAAGGAACTCTATCCGACCTTCATCGCCGGCACACCGTCCTGGAACGACGTCAGCAACAACCGCGCCTACTCCTCGCAGGAGATTTCGCTGACCGCCAACGGCGTCTCGCTGTATTTCTCCCTGAAGAACGACCCGGCGACCCGTCCGATCGCCGAGGACAGCGAGCATCAATTGTTGCCGAAGGGCCTCGCGAAGATTTCACCGATGGCCGGGTTGACGTTGAATGCGATGGTCTTCAAGCACAGCCAGTATCCCAACGCCGCCAAGGCGTTCCTGCAGTTCATGCTGGAGAAGGACCAATACGAACCCTGGCTCAACGCCAACTCGGGCTACTGGGCGCAGCCGTTGGCTGCCTATGCCGAGGCCAAGGTCTGGAACGAAGATCCCAAGGTCAAGATCTTCAAGGACAGCATGAACAGCACCTATTACAACGGCTACAAGGGTCCTATCTCGACCGCGACCGGGGCCGTCAACGCCGACTATGTGCTGGTGCAGATGTGCGCCGCGGTAGCGACCGGCGCCTCGACGCCTGAGGCTGCGGCCGCGGAAGCGGAGCAGCGCGCGAAGCGGTATTTCCGGCGACAGAGCCGGTAACGACCGAACAGACGCGGTCGTCATTGCGAGGAGCAATCCATTCTTTTTTTCATGGAGACATGGATTGCTTCGCTTCGCTCGCACTGACGGTCCCACGTAGCTCGCATCGGGATAATGTTGAATGTCTGTGACGACTCTCCCCTCGCGCGGCGTAGCGGTCCGGCAACCGGGCTGGATCGCGCGCCTGCTCGACTACAAGCCGTTCCTGATCGTGATGTGCCTCGCGCCGGCGATCGGGCTCCTGACGGTATTCCTCACCTATCCGCTGGGCCTCGGCGTCTGGCTCGCCTTCACCGACACCACCATCGGCCGGCGCGGCATCTACATCGGCCTGGAGAATTTCCAGTATCTGTGGACCGATCCCCTGTGGTGGGGCGCGGTGTTCTACAGCGTGTTTTACACGGCGATCGCGACGTTCGGGAAATTCGCACTCGGCTTCTGGCTGGCGCTGCTGCTCAACAACCACTTCCCGCTCAAGAGCCTGTTGCGCGCCATCGTACTGTTGCCGTGGATCGTGCCGACGGTGCTCTCCGCACTGGCGTTCTGGTGGATCTACGATCCGCAGTTCTCGATCATCTCTTATCTGTTGGTCGACGTGCTGGGTGTGCGCTCTACCAATATCGATTTCCTCGGCACGCCCTGGTCGGCGCGGTTCTCGCTGATCGTCGCCAACATCTGGCGCGGCATTCCCTTCGTGGCGATCTCGCTGCTGGCAGGCCTGCAGACCATCTCGCCATCGCTCTATGAGGCGGCGATGCTGGACGGCGCCAGCGCCTGGCAGCGCTTCCGCTACATCACCTTCCCGATGATGATGCCGATTCTGGCGATCGTGATGACGTTCTCGATCATCTTCACCTTCACAGACTTCCAGCTCGTCTACGCCATCACCCGCGGCGGGCCGGTCAATTCCACGCATCTCCTGGCGACGCTCGCGTTCCAGCGCGGCATCGCCGGCGGCGAGCTCGGCGAGGGTGCGGCGATCGCCGTGTCGATGATCCCATTCCTCGTGTTCGCGACATTGTTCAGCTACTTCGGCCTCGCGCGCCGCAAATGGCAGCAGGGAGAAGCCAATGACTGACGTAGCCGCCTCACCCGGCAACACCAATGTCGCCAGCGCCACGCCTGACACCATGGCGTGGGATTCCCGCGCGCGGCGGGTGATGATGATCTATCTGCCGCTGGCCTGCTTCGTGCTGATCCTGCTGTTCCCGTTCTACTGGATGGCGATCACCTCGTTCAAACCGAACGCGGAGCTTCTGAACTACAAGGAGCACAATCCGTTCTGGATCTCCTCGCCGACACTGGCGCATATCAAGCATTTGCTGTTCAACACGGCGTATCCGACCTGGCTGAAGACCACGATGTTCGTGGCGATCGGCTCAACCTTCCTGTCGCTGTTCGCCTCGACGCTCGCGGCTTACGCGATCGAGCGCCTGCGCTTCCGCGGCAGTCCCTACGTGGGGCTCGGCATCTACCTCGCCTATCTGGTACCGCCCTCGATCCTGTTCATTCCGCTCGCGACCGTGATCGTGCAGTTCGGCCTGTTCGACAGCCCGATGGCGCTGATCCTGGTGTACCCGACATTCCTGGTGCCGTTCTGCACCTGGCTCCTGATCGGCTATTTCAAGTCGATCCCCTATGAGCTGGAGGAATGCGCGCTGGTCGACGGCGCCACGCGCCTGCAGATCCTGCGCCGGATCACGCTGCCGCTCGCGGTGCCCGGCCTGATTTCGGCCGGCATCTTCTCCTTTACGCTGTCCTGGAACGAGTTCATCTATGCGCTTGCCTTCATCCAGAGCGGCGCCAACAAGACGGTCCCGGTCGCGATCCTGACCGAGCTCGTCACCGGCGACGTCTATCAGTGGGGTGCGCTGATGGCAGGCTCGCTGCTCGGCTCGCTGCCGGTCGCGCTGTTCTATTCGCTGTTCGTGGATTACTACGTGTCGTCGCTGACGGGCGCAGTGAAGGAGTAGGCGATTCCTGCTATCTGGGGACGGTAAAAATTACTGGAATGTTGAAGCCTATCGAGCCTTGCGTAATTTCCGGCGGAAACGGCGGAAACGGCGAGGCTTGGCGAAGCATTGACATGGCCTGAGCGTCGAGCGCGGCGACACCAGATGATCCGGCAAGCCGGCCTCCGGCTACCTGCCCGCTGCGGCTGAGTGTGAAAGACAATCTCGCTACGCCGGGCTGGCGGTTGGCTCCCGACGGGTACTGGTGGAAGCGCATCAGATGCGCACGGACGCGCTGATTATAGGTCGCGACCGCCAAGGCGGTTGCGCCTGCGCTGGCCGCGGAGGCGGCTGGTGCCTGACGTTCAACGCGCGGCGGCGCCGCGGTGCGTGGCTGGGGCGGTGCGTCATTCGGCTTCTTCGCGTCGGGACGAACCACTTTCGGTTTGACCGGCGTCGGCTTGGCGTCGGGGACAGGCTTGGCGGGCTCGGTCGCCGGCTTCAATTCCACCTTCTGCTCGGGCGGCGCCACCACCTCCGGGTTCTCCTGCGGCGGGGTGGGCGCGATCTGCTCTTCGACCACCTCCTGCTGCTTGACCGGCTCGGGCGGCGAGGCGTCGGCCTGATCCATCAACTGATCCGGGGCGCGCTCCAGCGGCGTCGATTGCGGCGCCGCTGATATCGGCGCCATGTCCACCATGATCGCTGGCAGGGTGACTCCCGGCTCCGGCTGTGGCCGCATCCAGTTCATGCCGATCGCGATCAAGGCGGCATGGATGGCAAGGATCGCCACGGCCGATGCGCCCCAGCGGCGCAATACGGCTTGGTCGGAAACATCATGAAGCGCAAAGGCGTTCACGGCACTAGCTTCT
This sequence comes from Bradyrhizobium jicamae, assembly GCF_001440395.1. GTDB lineage: Bacteria > Pseudomonadota > Alphaproteobacteria > Rhizobiales > Xanthobacteraceae > Bradyrhizobium > Bradyrhizobium jicamae. Next base: position 17,858 of record NZ_LLXZ01000202.1, read on the forward strand.
TCCGTCGAGGCCGACCAGCGCGATCTTGAGATAGCCGGCGTTGCGCAGGAGGTTCATCACCTCCATCAAATCGCCATAGCTGACGACCTTGTCGGCGCGCAAAAAAATTCGCTCGTTCTTGTCGCCCTTGGTCGCGGCGTCGAGAGTGGCGGTCAGCGTATCGCGTGCGATCACGTCCTCGCCCACCGCTACCGACAGGTCCGGCTTCACGGTGACGAATACAGGCTTGTCGGGCCGTGGCGACGGCTCGACGGCGCTGGCGGGAAGATTGACGCCCAGATCGACGGTTGCGAGCGGGGCCGCGACCATAAAAATGATCAGGAGCACCAGCATCACATCGATGAACGGCGTGACGTTGATCTCGTGGGTCTCGACGAGGTCGTCACCGCCACCGCCGCGCGCCCGGCCGCCGACTACGCTACCGAGTTTGGCGCCCATCGCTCACACTCCCTCACTCGGCGGCGCGCGCGAGACGAAACGAGTCGCGGTCGCCCTCGCGGCTGATCAGGAGTAGCACCACCGCCGAGGCGTCGCCGAGTAGCGCACGATGGGCTGCGATGGTGCGGGTGAGATGGTTGTAGATCACCACCGCCGGTATCGCCGCGACAAGGCCGAGCGCGGTCGCAAGCAACGCTTCCGCGATGCCGGGCGCGACCACGGCAAGATTGGTGGTCTTGGCTTCGGAAATGCCGATGAACGAATTCATGATGCCCCAGACCGTGCCGAACAGGCCGACGAACGGCGCGGTGGCGCCGATGGTGGCGAGCACGCCGGTGCCGCGCGCGATCTGCCTGGACATCGCCGCCTCGACCCGCTCCAGTCGCAGCGCCACCCGTTCCGTGAGGCCATCATCGAAATGACCGCCGGAGAGGCTGGCCTCGCGCGCGGCAGACTGGATGATCTGCGCCACGGCATCATTGCCGCCGCGGCTTTCCTGCTCGGCCTTGGCGAGCATGGTATCGCTTTCCAGCATGCTGAGGCGGCGCCTGGCGGTCGCGGTCTTGCGGCGGATCTCGATGGTTTTCGCCAGCCAGACCGTCCACGTCACCAGCGAGGCGAAGGCCAGGCCCACCATGACCGCCTGCACCACCAGGTCCGCATTCACGAACATGTTCCAGGGCGACAAATTGCGCGGCAGCAGCGCAACGTCAGTCGCGGCGAACGCCGCTCCCGGCAAAGCCGTCACTCCGGCCGCGCCACACCAACGGATCATAATTTCCAGCATCGTTCGCTGCATGATCGTCTCCCGGGCTGACAGTTCCGGATCGGTTACACCGCGCGGGCGGACGCGATCTTTTCGCCAAGCGCATGAAAGCGCTGCAACTGATCGCTGCGCAGCGCCCGCGTCTCGTCGCGGCCGACGAACACCTTGAACATGATGCCGCCGTCCACATTGATGAAGGCGATGAACGCCGACGACTTGCCCATGAAGGGCCGCTCGACAAAGGCGATAGCCGCGCAACGCTCGTGCCGCAGGTGCCCGTGCAATCCCTTGGGCTGCATCAGGTTGAAGTACCCGCGACCGACCTCTCCCGCCGGAATCGCGCCGGTGAACTCGAAGATCGCGTCGTCGGTGTGGACGATCAACGTCACCTCGCCCCATTGCGCGACATCGTTCATCGCAGCGCCAAACTCACTGCCGCCGCCGATACGCACCATCGTTTCCGGCATCGCTTCCAGGACAGCGCGCGGAGTGACTTTCCGTTCCCGCGCCACATCCTCGATGACCGCGCCCGGATTCTCCGCCATATACGCCTTGAGGTCGGCAAGCTCCGTGCTCAACATCGCACCCTCCTCTTACGCGGCGGCGCTGGACTTGCGCTCGCTCAGGATCACCTCGAAACCTTCGAACTTGGGATGGCCGAGATAGAGGCTTTCGCCGGTCTTGTTGTCGGCGCGGGCGTGCGCCCGGCGGAACTCTTCCGATTTGGTCCAGGCTTCGAAGGCGGCCTTGTCGACCCAGACGGTATGCGACGAGTACAGCGTGTGATCCTCGGCGACGGGACCCTTGAGCAGATGAAACTCGACGAAGCCGGCCATGCTGCTGAGATAGGACTCGCGCGTGCGCCACACGGTCTCGAAGGCGGCTTCAGAGCCGATCTTCACCTGGAACCTGTTCATTGCGATAAACATCTAAAATCTCCTTGCTGGGTTGCTGAGGTGCGCCTGGCGTACCGTTGAGTTGGTTGGAAACACGCATGCACCGAAGCCGCGCTGGAGCATCAGCGCGGCCCGGTGCGGCTTTGTTGGCTTGTCAGCTCGTCGAACTACACTCCGCCAAAGTGAATCTTCAATCCGGCCTTGTAGACCCTGCCCGGTCCGGGGCTCGACCACAACACGTCGTTCTGGTTGGTGCCATCGGTCGAACTGCCGGGAACGGCGTAAGGCCGGTAGTACTGGTTCAACAGATTGTCGATCGATGCCGAGAAAACAATGTCCTTGGTCGCATTCCAGGTCAGGTAAAGATTGACCAGCTCATACCCGGTGGCGGGCAGATAGCCGGCGGGCACGTCGTTGTTGGCGCCGAAAGAGGACCATTGCGCCGCCAGCACCAGCCTGCGATCAAGCAAGCGCACGCCGCCGGTCGTGACGACCTTGCGCGGCGTGATGGTCGCCAGCCCGACATTGGTCGCGACATTCTTGCCACGCATGAGATTGCCTGAGAGGCCGACATACCACAGGCCCGTGTCGTACACCGTTTCCCACTCGAATCCTTCAATCTGAGCATGCGCGATGTTCTGGTACTGATAGAACTGGCTGAACAGTCCGGGGACCGGGACCAGGATGGCTGACCTCGGGGTCGAGGCAACCAGGTCGATATAGTCATCGATGTCGTTACGGAACACGTTGAACTTGCCGCGGAAGCTGTCGCCAGCCGCGAACACGTCGTTGTACTTGAGGTTGATGCCAATTTCCTTGTTCTTGCCGACCTCGGGCTGCAGGCCCGGATTGGGCAGGAAGCAGAACAGGCCGGCAGTACCGCCCGGGCACGGGAAGAGCGCGGGGCCACCGCCGGTGGCGTGCGCGCCGGCGATCAACGTCTCGGTAATCGCGGGCGCACGGTAGCCTTCGGCATAGCTGGCATAGGGCGTAAAGCCGGGCACCGGCGTCACGCCGACTGTGAACTTTGGCGAGAACCGGTCGCCACCACCGCCGGTCGCAACAAACGGCGAATGAAGATCGTAACGGTCGTAGCGGATCGCACTGATGGCCTCGAACCAGGTCGAGTAGTTCTGCTTCAACTGCGCGAACCCGCCGGAAACGGTGCGCAGGCCGCTGGGCGTGGTGATGTTGGAATTGCCGCGGCTGTCGAAGGTTTTCACGTCATCCTGGAACGCATCGAGGCCAAGCGTCACAGCATTGCGCCAATCGCCGACGTTGAACCTCGTCGTATTGTAGACGTCGATCCCGAGCGTATCGAGCACATAGCCGCGCCTGTCGCCGACGCAGCCCGAGATGTTGTTGCCGAAGCTGCCGTTGCCGCAAAAGGCCGCGCCGGCGGCGGTGGCGCTGTTATGATAGGTCTTGAGCTGGTCGTTGTCGGTACGGTTGCCGTACAGCGACATGTTCCAGTCCCACAGGTTGTCGTCCGGCTTGCTGTACTTCCATGTGAGCGTGCCGGTGTAGTTCTTGGCGTTGGACGCATAGACCGACGACCCCTGAAACAGCGCGCGCTGCGCAGCGGTCAGAACCGGCCCGCGATTGAACTGGCCGATGCTGTACTGGTAGTCCTGGAAAATGCCGCCGAGCTTGATCTCGTGACCATCAGCCGGCCGCACCGTGACCTTCATCAGGCCGGCTGCGATCTCGTTGCCGGTATTGCCGATCTCAGTGCCGTTGCCGTCCTTGTAATTTCCCTGCGTGCGGTAGACCGCGCCGCCGAATACATCGACATTGGGATCGGCGCGCACGCCGCCGAAGATCGAGCCGAGGCCGCGAGCGTTGTTGGTACCGCCGGCGCCGGTCATATCGACGCCCCAGCGCTCACCCGGACGCACGACGTCGTTGATATCCTTGGTGCGGAACGAAACCACGCCGCCGATGGCGCCGGAGCCGTAGATGTTCGCGGTCGGACCGCGCACCACATCGACGCTGCCGACCAATTCGGGATCGAGGAAGAACGAGCCGTTGGCGTTGTGCCCGGTACGCTGGTAGTTCTGCCGCGCTCCGTCGACCACAACAGCGACGCGACCGAAATCCTGCAGACCGCGAATGTTGATGACGGTCGCGGGATCGTCGCCGCGCTCCTGGACCGACACGCCAGGTATGCGGTAGAGGACGTCGGACAGCCGGTTCGGCTGCAGGCCCTGGATCTGCTCCAGCGTCACCACGCTGACCGGCGCCAGCGCGTCGATCGCGCGCTCCTCGGTCTTTGAGGCCGCCACCGTGATCGCATCGAGCGACTGCACCGGCACGGCGCCGATCTGCGCCCGCGCGTTCATCACTGGCGCCGTCGTCTGAGTATCCTGCTGCGGCTTGGCTTGCTGGCGCTTGGCCTGTTTCTGCTTCTTCTGCTCGGCAGACCGCGTGACGGCCTCCGCCTCGAGCGCCTGCGTGAACGCTGCGCTTGACGACATCACTGCAAACGAAAATGCGGACGCGCCCAAAACCAAGGCGCGCGAATACCTAGCCCCGAAAGCCATACTGCCCCAACCTGTTATCTGATCTCTTGGGTCTGGCTGGCGGGCGCCGTGGTGATGAACGGCTGCTTGCTGGCTACCAATTGTCGCGACCGGGCACCCCCGCACGTGTCGCATTCACCCTCGTTACGCCGCGTTGCGGGAACGGTCAATAATGCCACCGGGCACTTTATATCGATTGTAAAGTGCAGTGGTTGGATTGCAGCCCCGCCCAACGGTACAAGCTCAGATCGATTGAATTTTTCGGGGCACCAAGACGCGAAATGTCTACAGCAGGGGGAAGCAAGCTCGGAGAGGCCCGAACACAATCGGCAAATTCCGCTGCCGCGACGAGATCTCTCGTTGTAAACGGCAACCGGATCGACAGTCGCGAGCTGTTCGCCAACGAGCGCGAGATCATCATCGCGCATGGCGAGGAGAGCTATCGCCTGCGGCTGACGTCGCAGAACAAGCTGATCCTGACCAAGTGACCGCGAAGGTGAACCGGCAATGACAATTTGTCGCACGCTCGCGTTGACGGCCGCTGCGGGCTGTTTCCTGCTCGGCAGCGTCGCGCTCGCTGCCGGCATCACGGTGCACGATGCCCGCGACCGCGACGTCACGATCGGCGACGTTGGGCGGATCGTCTCGATCGGCGGTGCGATCACCGAGATTCTCTATGCGCTCGGTTTCGAGGACCGTCTCGCCGGCGTCGATTCGACCAGCCTCTATCCGGCCGCGGCGCTGCGCGACAAGCCGAATGTCGGCTACATGCGCCAGCTTTCCGCCGAGGGCGTGCTCGGGCTCAATCCGTCGCTGGTGCTCGCCGCACAGGGGTCGGGGCCGAAGGAAACCATGGATGTGCTGGACGCGGCCAAGGTGCCGCTGGTGCTGGTGCCCGAGACCTTCTCCGAACAGGGCCTGATCGAGAAGATCAAGCTGGTTGGCCACGCCATGGGCGCGGACAGCCGTGCCGCATGTCTGACCGCGGCCGTCTCCGGCGACCTCGCGCAATTGCGCGAGCTGCGCGCCAAGGTAACCAAGCCTGTCCGCGTGATGTTCGTGATGTCGCTATTGAACGGTCGCGCCATGGCCGCCGGAAAGAATACCGCGGCGAACGAGATCATCGCGCTCGCCGGCGGCGTCAACGCCATCGACGGCTATGAGGGCTACAAGCCCATCAACGACGAGGCGATCGTCGCGGCCAAGCCCGACGTCGTTCTCTCGATCCAGCGCGGCAAGGACTCGCTGGATGCCGAAGCCGTATACGTCCATCCCGCCTTCGCGCTGACGCCGGCTGCGGCCAACAAGGCCTTCATCTCGATGGAAGGCCTCTATCTGCTTGGCTTCGGGCCGCGCACGGCGGCAGCCGCCCGCGATCTCTCGGTCAAGCTCTATCCGGCGCTGGCGCCGCAGGCGGAGAAGTTTGCGCCGGCGGCGCTGACGGCCAACTGCCGGTCATGACAGCGTTGACCGGAGCCGGCACGAGGCGTCGCGCCGGATATGCGTTCCGCCCGTCCGCTTCCCTGGCTATCGTCTGTCTGCTCGCAGCACTTGCCGGCACAGCGCTGATCGCCCTCACCGTGGGCGCTGCCGGAATTCCGCTGGCGCGGCTGCCGGCCGCCCTCGGCCTGTGGCCGGACGCCGCGCCGTCGCCGACGCTGGCGCGCGATCAGCTCGTCGTGTGGTCGATCCGGATTCCGCGGATCGCGGCGGCGGCGATGATCGGCGCGCTGCTCGCGGCATCCGGTGCGATCATGCAGGGGCTGTTTCGAAACCCCCTCGCCGATCCCGCGCTGGTCGGCGTTTCCTCCGGCGGCGCGCTGGCGGCAGCGGCGGCGATCGTCTTCACCGACAGCCAGATGGGGCAGAGCCTGCGCTTTATGCAGCATCAGTTGCTGCCGATCGCGGCATTCGCAGGCTCGCTGGCAACGACGATCATCCTCTATTCGATCGCGAGCCGCTCGGGGCGGACGTCGATCGCGATCTTCCTGCTGGCCGGCATTGCGATCGCGGCCATCGCCAATGCCGGCATCGGGCTTCTCGTATTCATCGCCGACGATCGTCAGTTGCGCGACATCACCTTCTGGATGCTGGGCTCGCTGAGCGGGGCGACCTGGCCCAAGGCGGCCACGTTGGCGCCGGTGCTCGGGTGCGCGGCCATCGCCTGCGTCTGGATCGGGCGCGGCCTCGACGTGCTCGTGCTGGGCGAGGCCGAGGCGTTTCACAGCGGCGTCGACGTCGAACGCCTGAAGCGGATTTCGATCGTGCTGGTATCGGCGATGACCGGCGTTGCGGTCTCCGTCTGCGGCGTCGTCGGCTTCGTCGGCATCGTGGTGCCGCATCTGCTGCGGCTGGTGATCGGACCGGCGCACCGCCTGCTGCTGCCGGCCTCGATGCTGTTTGGCGCCGTGCTGATGACGGGCGCGGATACGCTGGCCCGTACCATCGTGGCGCCCGCGGAAATGCCGATCGGCATTCTCACCGCCGCGATCGGCGCGCCGTTTTTCCTGGGCATGCTGCTGCGCCAGCGTGGGCTGGTTTCGCTGTGACCGCCCTTCTCGAAGCACAGTCGGTCTCGATGGTGGTCGGCGGCGCCACGCTGGTCGACAGCATCGATCTGCAGATCAGGGCGGGTGAGATGGTCGCCATCGTTGGCCCCAACGGCGCCGGCAAATCGACGCTGCTGCGGATGCTGTCCGGCGATCTTCGCCCGACACGGGGAGAGGTCAGGCTGAAGCAGCGCGACATCCGCCTCTATCCGCCGCGACAGCTCGCGTTTCACCGCGCGATGCTGTCGCAGCACGTCAACGTCACCTTCCCGTTCACGGTCGAGGAAATCGTCCATATGGGCGCGGGCGATGCCGGCCGCGCCACCGCACAGCCGCTGGTCGAGGCGGCACTCGGCGAGGTCGGCCTCGCACATTTCAGCCAGCGGCAATTGCCGACGCTTTCCGGCGGCGAACAGCAGCGCGCGCATTTCGCCCGCGTACTGGTGCAGCTCGCCTGCGGCGAGGCGCAGCATGGCCCCGGCCTTCTTCTGCTGGATGAGCCGACCTCCAGCCTCGACATGCGCCACCAGATCGACCTTGTGGAAACGGCAAAGCGGCGCGCGCTGAACGGCACGGCCGTGATCGCGGTACTGCACGACCTCAATCTCGCCATGCGCTTCGCCGACCGCATCGTGCTGCTGCATCGGGGCCGGCTCGCCGTCGACGGCGGCCGCAATGAAGCGATCACGGCGGAAACCATCCGCCGGATTTTCGAAGTGGACGTGACGATCGACTACACCGACCAGGGTGTGCCGTTCCTGTTGCCGCAAACCATGCGGCCGGCGGCATCGCCGTAAGGGCATAACGCCGCAGCTTTATCCAACGGCGTCACACGCCGTTCATGAAACTGTCAGCCGGCTGTAACAGCTGCTCCGCAAGACACAGCGCATCGTCATCACAAGGAGATCCGCCATGCGCGTGTCATTGCTCTGCTCCGTCGCGTCAGTCTTTTTGGCCAGTGCCGCATTCGCGCAGGGCGAAGGGGAGTTTCCTGCCACGCTGAAGGGGCACGCCGTATTGCCGGCGCAGAGCTTCATCGACGCGCCTGCTGACGCGCCCGACGATCTCAAGACCGCAGGCAAATACACCACCGGCAAGCGCACCGATGCCGTCGGCACCGTGATGGGCAAGTCCTATGAACGGCCGACCGGCGTCTCGCTGCCGTTCAAGGGGCAGCCGCTGCAGGGCCATTCCGGCATCAAGGTGATGCCGGACGGCTCGTTCTGGGTGCTCACCGACAACGGCATGGGCTCGCGCTACAACTCGGCCGACTCGATGCTGTATCTCAACCGCCACAAGATCGACTGGGCCAGCGGCAAGATCGAGCGGCAGGAAACCATCTTCCTGCACGATCCCGACAAGAAGGTGCCGTTCCGCATCGTGCATGAGGACACCACCAAGCGTTACCTCACCGGCGCCGATTTCGACACCGAAGGTTTTCAGATCGTCGGCGACACCTTCTGGATCGGCGACGAGTTCGGCCCCTATGTGCTGAAGGCCGACAAGACCGGCAAGATCCTGGCCGTGTTCGAGACCACCGCCGACGGCAAGCCGGTGCGCTCGCCGGATCACTGGTCGGTGCAGTCGCCGGCGACGCCGGGCGCGAGCTACACCACCGTCAACCTGCGCCGTTCCAAGGGCTATGAAGGCTTTGCCGCCTCGAAGGACGGAAAACTCCTCTACGGCCTGCTCGAAGGCCCGCTCTGGGACGCCGAGAAAAAGGACGTTGAAAAGGTCGACGGCAAGGAAGCGTCGCGGATTCTCGAATTCGACATCGCCGCCGAAAAATTCACCGGCCGCTACTGGACTTACGTGTTCGAGCAGAATGGCAACGCCATCGGCGATTTCAACATGATCGACGCGTCGACCGGCCTGATCATCGAGCGCGACAATGGCGAAGGCACCGCCGACAAGGCCTGCCCGGCCGGCCAGCGCGGCGAGAACTGCTTTTCGGACCTCGCCAAGTTCAAGCGCGTCTACAAGGTCGAACTGTCAGACGCCAATGTCGGCAAGCCGGTGCGCAAGATCGCCTATATCGACCTG
>NZ_LLXZ01000202.1:27141-39298 GCF_001440395.1 Bradyrhizobium jicamae
GATCCCGACAAGAAGGCGCGCAAGCCGCTCAACGACGGCGTGCTGACCTTCCCGTTCTTCACCATCGAGAACGTCGATCGCGTCGACGAGACGCATATCATCGTCGGCAACGACAACAATCTGCCGTTCTCCTCGAGCCGCGATCCCAACAAGGCCGACGACAACGAGTTCGTGCTGCTGGAAGTAGCGGAGTTCTTGAAGGCGAAGTGACGCCGTCACTCCCTCTCCCCGCAAAGAGTGGGGAGAGGGAGAAAGAACGCTGCACTGTCGCGTGCTACGGCAACACCGTCTCGCGCCGCCGGTCGAGCGCATTCGATCGCACCATCCACTCCGGCAGCGTCGCACCATCCCGGTGCCGCCCGCCGGCGCAGGCGGCCGCCCAGGCCGCGACCGCGCCTAGCAATATCGCGGTCGCGACCGAGAAGGCGAGGATGATGGTGCTGCGCCGCGACCTCGCGATGGCGGTTTTTGCGCTGACGATCACGCTATCGACGCGCCGCTCCGCATCCGGTGCGGAAAGTCCCGTCAGTGCGCCGACCTGCTGAATGAGATAGGTGCGGTCGTCCGTGCTCAGGCCGCTATGGCTGGAGGTGGTCAGCAGGATGCGGCCGGCTTCGGAGCGCTCGGCGCTGAGATCGGCATTGGGTGCGCGACGGCTGGCGCGGAACAGTCGATCCAGTTCATAGCTCAACAGCGGTTCAGCCGCGCTCGCCTGCGCAGAGCGCGTCCGGCTGATCGTGGCTGCGCCGATCAGGGTGGCGAGAATCGCCCCCATGACCACGGCAAGCGCCCAGGCGCCGAGGCCATGCGCGCCGTCGACATGCTCTGTCTCCTCCACCGTGGCGGCGACGGCCGGCTGACGGCTATGCCCGGCGATGTAGCCGCCAAGGCCAAAGCTGAGCACGGCCTGTATGATCAGATAGAGGCCCGACAGGATCGCCAGTGCTGCGGACGCATCGCGCCATGTTGGGGCGGTCGACGTGACGCCGAGGCCGATGGTGGCCCCGAATGTCAGCAGCACCGACGACAGCGCCGTTGCGGCGAACGCCCCCAGCACAATTGGCGACCACTGCAGGAAACGCGGCGCGATATCGCTGCGCATCCCAGGAGCAACGTTTTCCATCGACATCTCCACTGCGCTAGCGAAGGCCGAAGAACGACAGAATCGCCAGGATCACAACAATGAGGCCGACGAGATAGATAAGACCGTGCATGGTTTCCTCCGTATGCCCCGCCTCCATTTCTCAATCGACAATCTGCCGGGATTGGCAAAGTTCCTCACGCTGCCGGGAAAAAGCAGCAATCCACCACGTGAGATCGCGGCTCACGACCATGGGCTCCGTTCTTTTATGGGGTCGCTCAATCCCCATATCTGGTCCATGCGAACATTTCCGAGGACACCGGCATGACAGGGCAACTCGCCCTCTTTGCCGAAGAGCAGAGCTCGCCGGCAGGCCTGCAATACATCACCGACTTCATCGCGCCGGAGCTTGAGCGCGAGCTCATTGGCCGCGTCTCGGCCTTGCCGCTGCAGCCGTTTCAGTTTGGCGCCTTCGAGGGCAAGCGGCGAGTGGCGTCGTTCGGATTCCGCTACGATTATGCGCTGCAGCGGCTGCAGCCGGCCGAGCCGATCCCAGGCTGGCTTACGCCCCTAGTCGAAAAGGTCGAGACGCATGGCGGACGGTCGACCCGCATCGGCCAGGTTCTCTGCACCGAATATGACGTCGGCGTGGGGATCGGCTGGCACCGGGACAAGCCGCATTTCGACCGCATCTTCGGCCTGTCGCTGGGCGCCTCGTGCAAGTTCCGTTTCCGCCGGCCGGCTGGGGAAAAATGGCAGCGCTACACGCTCGAGGCAGCGCCGCGCTCACTCTACATGATGGCCGGCGAGTCCCGACGCGTATGGGAACACAGCATTCCGGCCGTCGAGGCGAAGCGCTATTCGATCACGTTCCGGACGATGGCCGATCGAAAGACCTGACGTCCCCGGCCTGATAAACTGTCGCCGATTCAGATCTGGCAGGAGCCGATGGCAAGACGTACCGGCAGCGCCGACCTACCCCTGCATGGCGGACGCGTTCCCGCCTGGCTCGGAATGCGCATGTCCTCGCTCGGCGCCATCATCACGCAAGGCATCGTTCATCATTACGGACGCGATGAATTCCTGCGGCGGCTGTCGCATCCGTTCTGGTTTCAGTCGTTCGGCGCCGTCATGGGAATGGACTGGCATTCGTCCGGCATCACCACCAGCGTGATCGGCGCCCTGAAGCGCGGGCTGAAGCCGCTGGAACGCGAGCTTGGCATCCACGTCTGCGGCGGCCGCGGACAACATTCGCGCAAGACGCCCGACGAGCTTCGCTTGCTCGGCGAACGCTTTGGCTTCGACGCGCCCCCATTGGTCAGGACCAGCCGTCTTGTGGCCAAGGTCGACAGCGCTGCCGTGCAGGACGGTTTCGATCTCTATCTTCATGGCTTCTTCGTTACCGACGACGGCAAATGGACCGTGGTGCAACAGGGCATGAACGGCGACAAGCGTCAGGCCCGGCGCTATCACTGGCACTCCGAACAACTCGAAAGTTTTGTCGACGAGCCACACAGCGCGATCGACGGCCCGGCGCAGGGCGAGATCGTCAACCTCACCGACCATCGTGCGGCGCGCTCGCGCGCGGCGCAGCTTGAATTGCTGGACGAGATGGGCCCGGACCGCATCGTCCATGAACTCGCCGCGATCGAGCGCAACGAGCCGGCGCAGGCCCTGCTGCCGCATCTCGTCATGCCCGCGCATCATGATGTCAGGCCGAGCGACGTCTTCAGCCGCCGCCTGCACGGCACGCTTGCCGCGGCCGCCGAGCGTGGGCCGGTCGATTTTCCGGAATTGCTGCTGACGCCGGGCGTCGGTCTGCGCACCGTGCGTTCACTGGCCATGGTCGCCGAAGTCGTCCATGGCGCGCCCTACCGCTTCAGCGATCCGGCGCGTTTCTCGCTGGCGCATGGCGGCAAAGACCGCCATCCCTATCCCGTCCCGATCAAGGTCTATGACGAAACCATCCGCGTGCTGAAGTCGGCGGTGCAGAATGCCAAACTCGGCCGTGACGAAGAGATGCAGGCCTTGAAGCGGCTCGACGACCAGTCACGCCGGCTCGAACGTTCAGCGCAGGGGCCGTCGCTCGACGCGTTCTTTGCGGGCGAACGCGCCGCTTCGCCGCAACTCGACGGCCGCTCGGTGTTCGGATGGGAAGCGGAGTTGAAGGGGACCAGGAGCAAGTGAACGCGGGCGCTTCCTCTCCCTCTCCCCGGTCTGAACACTCCAGGGGAGAGGGAGAGACGCCGCCGCCCTACCCCGCCGGCACCATCACGACGCCCTTGTCCTTGGGCCAGCGGATCCGCCAGGCGAAGTTGATGTCCTTCACCTCGCCTGCCTTGGCCTCAAAGGCCCATTCCAGCACGCCGCGCCGGTCGCGCGCATTGGTCGCGGATGGCGGCGTCGTGGAGGACAGCATCTCGACCTGGATCTCCTCGTTCTCGCTGACCGGCAACTGGTCCTCGATCGCGATCCGGATCGGGAAATCATGGCCGTTGCGCACCGTGGTCTTGAACGCGCGCTCGTCGGTCTTCGAGGTCGTCATGATCAGGCCGGCCGAACCCTCGTTGCGCTTGAGCACATTGCGCTCGATCTTGATCTTCTCATCGGCGCCGAAGCCGAGCCGCACGGTCTCGTCCTTGGCCGCAGCGGCCATCTGGCCGCGGCCGACGAAGATGCCGTCGCGGTAGATCGAGACCCGGCCTGGCAGCAATGGCGCGTCCTCGGCCTGCTTGAAGCTCGCTTCGAGGAACGCGGTCGGGTCCAGCACCGGCGCCGCGCGCACCGCCAGATCGGGCGCGATGGTCGCGCTGGAGACGCGCAGGCTTTTTGCGCCTTCGCTGGCGCCGAGGCTGACGCGCCCCGGAATCTTGAACACCACCTGGAAGCCGCTGACATCAGCCACAGCCTGTTGCTCGGCCGCCCTCTCCATCACGGGTTCCTCGTTCCTCGCCCCACCAGCGCGGAACTGCCTCATCCTGTCCATGGCCAGTGGCGCCGCAGAATCCGACGCGGACGCTGCCGCCATCGGACGCGGTACTTGCGGGTATTGCACGACCAGCGACTTCAGGTCGGGCGCGCTGCCGCCGCGGGCGGTGCGCACGGTGGAAACGGCGAGCGCGACATTCGACCAATCCTCGCCGGTCGATTGCGTGATTTCGGCACGACGCACCAGTTCGAGCGCGGGCTTGCGATCCCTGGCGCCGGTATCGAGCCGGGCATCATAGAGCGGCGTCCAGCGCGCATTGCGCACCGCATAGGTCACTCGCAGCGTCGCCTTGGTGGCGGTGGCGGCGGCGAGTTCGATCCGCACCTCCAGCTTGTTCGGCGGCTTCTGCGCCTTGTCCTGTTCGAGCCGCGCGATTTCGCGGTCGAGTTCGCGCTGCTTGCGCTGGGCGTCGCGAATCGCGGCGTCGGCGCTGGCGATTTCGTCGCCGACCGCGGCAAAGGCCGTACGCCATTCCGAAATCGGCCGCGCCTCGCCCTTCTCGCCGAGGCCGGCAGGCGACACATCCGCAAAGCGCTCGGCGAATTTGCGCCGAGCGGTCGCCGCATCGATCGAGCCTTGCAGATTTCCGCGCTCGTCCTTCAGCGCCTCGATGCGCCTGTCGAGTTCGGGCAGATTCACCGGCAGCGCCGCCCGCGGCGGTTTGGCGTCGATCGCACCGATCGTCAGTTTTGCGCCGGCCTCACCCTCCACCCGTAGCGAGGACGGATCCAGCGTCAGCGGGAAATCCTTCAGCACGGCGGAATTCTCGCCAGCCGGCAGGTCGACCGTAACCAGGCGCGTCACACTGGCGCCGTCGGGATAGACGGTCACCGCGTCGACCACCGAACTGGCGGCCACGTCAGCCGCATGGGCCTCGCCGGCGGCAAACGCCGCCAGCACGGCGACGCTCGCCGTCAAAAAACCGTTGGCTTTCAATCTCATGGATTCTCTCCTGAACCGTTCGCCCGATGGCGACGCGCAAACACATGCCCATCACCCCCGGTCATGAGACGCAGGGAGCGGGAAACCGGTTCGATTGAGATTTGAGGCTTCGATGTGGCTTCGCCGCGGCAGGACCGCGGCGAAGCAGAAGCACCCTTAGAGGAGAGAAAACTGACGCGTCCTAAAACACCAGCGCCTTGGCCTGCTTCACCTGCGGCAGCTTCTGCACCTTGGCAAGCACGTCGGCGGGCACCGGCCCGTCGATCTCGACCAGCGCAATGGCGTCGCCGCCCTGCTTGACGCGACCGAGATGGAAGGTGGCGATGTTGATCTTGGCGTCGCCGAGCAGGCTGGCGAAGCTGCCGATGAAGCCGGGCTTGTCCTCGTTGGTGACGTAGATCATCGATTTGCCGAACTCGGCGTCGACGCGGATGCCCTTGATGTCGACCAGCCGCGGCTTGCCGTCGTGATAGACTGTGCCGGACACCGAGCGTTCCTGCCGTTCGGTGGTGACGGTCACCGTGATCAGGCTTTCATAGTCGCTCTGCGCCGCGCGCACGATCTCGTCGACCACCATGCCGCGCTCCTTCGCGACGACGGGCGCGGAGACCACATTGACCTCGCCCAGCATCGGCCGCAGCAGACCCGACAGCACCGCCGAGGTGATCGCCTTGATCTTCATCTCGGCAACGTGACCCTCATAGGTAATCTCGGTCTTCAGGATGCCGCTCTCGGTAAGCTGGCCCGCGAACGAGCCGAGCTTCTCGGCGAGCTCGATGAACGGCTTCAGCTTCGGCGCTTCCTCCGCCGTGATCGAGGGGAAGTTCACCGCATTCGAGATCGCGCCGGTCAGGAGATAATCCGACATCTGCTCGGCGACCTGCAGCGCGACGTTCTCCTGCGCTTCCGTGGTGGAGGCGCCGAGATGCGGCGTGCAGATCACGTTGGGATGGCCGAACAGCACGTTCTTGGTGGCGGGCTCCTCGACGAACACGTCGAAGGCCGCGCCCGCGACATGCTTGGAATTCAGCGCGTCGAGCAGCGCCTGCTCGTCGACCAGGCCGCCACGGGCGCAGTTGATGATGCGCACGCCCTTCTTCATTTTCGCAATCGCCGCCGCGTCGATGATGTTCCGGGTCTTCTCGGTCAACGGCGTGTGCAACGTGATGAAGTCGGCGCGCTTGAGCAGTTCGTCGAGCTCGACCTTCTCGACGCCGATATCCTTGGCGCGCTCCGGCGACAGGAACGGATCGAACGCGACCACCTTCATGCGCAGGCCGAGCGCGCGGTCGGCGGCGATCGTGCCGATATTGCCGCAGCCGATCACGCCCAGCGTCTTGCCGGTGATCTCGACGCCCATGAAGCGGTTCTTCTCCCACTTGCCCGCCTGGGTCGAGGCGTCGGCCTGCGGAATTTCGCGCGCCAGCGCCAGCATCAGCGTGATCGCATGCTCGGCGGTCGTGATCGAATTGCCGAACGGCGTGTTCATCACGATGATGCCCTTGGCGGTGGCCGCAGGTATCTCGACATTATCGACGCCGATGCCGGCGCGGCCGATCACCTTCAGCCTGGTCGCCTTGTCGATGATCTTCGCGGTCGCCTTCGTCGCCGAGCGGATCGCAAGGCCGTCGTAATTGCCGATGATCTCGGCGAGCTTGTCCTTGTCCTTGCCGAGATTGGGCTGGAAGTCGACCTCGACGCCGCGGTCTTTGAAGATCTGAACGGCGGCGGGAGAGAGCGCGTCGGAAATGAGAACTTTGGGTTTGGCCATCTGGTTTCTGCCTGAAGTGTCCTGGAGAAGCCGCGCTTAGGCGGCGGTGACGGGAATTCCGGTACGCAGGGTGGAAGCGAGCGAACTACCCTCGAGCGGCACGGCGTCGAGTATTTTCCCTTCGAGAATGTCGCCTGTGAGCGCGCGGCCGATCGCATCCTGAACGTCCTGCCACGCACCCGTGTGATCGATGCCGAGCATCCAGCTTTGTTCGGCGTTGCCCGGCAGCATCGCCAGCATCAGCCAGGCGCCTCGCACCGTCTTTAGGACGCCGAGTTCGCGGGCCAGCGCGGCAATCAGGTCGATGGGGATCTCCCTGGGATGACCCAGCAGCACCTGCTCGGATTTCTCCGTGACGACGATGCGCGGGCCGGCGTCGAACTCGCCGGCCAGCAATCGCTTCACTTCGGCGGGCGTGAATTCCTTGCCGTAGTCCGAGCCCGGATTGAGCAGGAACGGCGCATCCGGATAGCGTTCAAACAGATCGCGCGTCCGGTCCGGCGCGACGATATGATCGCCGCTGAACCAGATGCGCGCCCGCGACGGCGAAGTGAAGAACGGGATCAGTCTTTCCTCGCCGCGCATGGCGTTCGGCAGCGCCAGTTTGGCGCCCTGCGGGATCGTGATCTGGCCGTCTGGCCCCGGAACGACCGGGCGGTCGGGCACCAGCACGACGAAAATCTGTGCATCCATCAACGCGCGCGCAAAGCCGGGCCGCTCGGCCGGCTCGGCCGATGCACGCATCAGCAAACGCTCGATATCGTTCTCGGGTTCGAACATGAAGTGGCCTGTGGAGATGTTGCCGTGCGGAGAAATCCGCACGGCCGAACTACACGTTGCCCTGACGTCAAGCTGCCTTGGGCAGCGCGGCCTTGGTCTCGGCGAAAGCCCAGTCGATCCACTGCGTCAGCAAAGCGACGTCGGAGGCTTCCACGGTAGCGCCGCACCAGATCCGCAGGCCCGCCGGCGCATCGCGGTAGTAGGCGAAGTCGTAACCGGCGGCTTCCTTTTCCACCAGCGCGACGAGCTTCTTCGAAAACTCCGCCTGCGCGTCCGCATTGAGCGAGGTGATCGCAGGATCTGTGAACTTCAGGCAGACCGAGGTGTTGGAGCGAATCGCGGGATCCTGCGCCAGGAAATCGATCCACGGCGTCTTCGCCTTCCAGTCCGACAGCACCTTTGTGTTGGCGTCGGCGCGCGCGATAAGGGCCTTGAGGCCGCCGAGCGATTTCGCCCAGTTCAGCGCATCGAGATAATCCTCGACGCACAGCATCGACGGCGTGTTGATGGTTTCGCCCTCGAAGATGCCCTGGTTGAGCCTGCCGCCCTTGGTGAGACGGAAAATCTTCGGCAGCGGCCAGGCCGGCTTGTAGGTCTCGAGCCGCTCCACCGCGCGTGGGCTCAGGATCAGCATGCCGTGCGCGGCCTCGCCGCCCAGCGCCTTCTGCCAGGAGAACGTCACCACATCGAGTTTCGCAAAATCGAGCGGCTGCGCGAAAGCGGCCGACGTCGCGTCGCAGATCGTGAGGCCTTCGCGATCAGCGCTGATCCAGTCCGCGTTCGGCACACGCACGCCTGACGTCGTGCCGTTCCAGGTGAAGACGACGTCGGAAGCCTGATCGACCTTGCTCAAGTCGGGAAGATCGCCATAGCCGGCATGCAGCTTGGTGACGTCCTTCAGCTTCAATTCCTTGACGATGTCGCTGACCCAACCCTCACCGAAAGATTCCCAGGCGATGGTGGTGACCGGGCGGGCGCCGAGCAGCGACCACAGCGCCATTTCGACCGCGCCGGTATCGGACGCCGGCACGATGCCGATCTTGTAATCGGCCGGCACTTCAAGCACTTCGCGCGTCAGTTCGATCGCGAGCTTGAGCTTGTTCTTGCCGATCTTCGCACGATGCGAGCGGCCGAGCGCTGCGTCCTTGAGATTTTGGGGGTTCCAGCCGGGGCGCTTGGCACAGGGGCCGGAGGAAAAATGCGGCACGTTCGGCCGCGAAGCGGGCTTCGCTACGGTCATGATCTATCCTTCCAGATAGTAAGCCTCCCGTTGGGGGGAGGTGTCCCGCCGCGGTGATTAGGGGAATCGGGCCCGATGGTCAAGGAACTTCGGGGTCTTCACGCGCGATTGATGTGCGCCCATCCGTGCCGGGAGCCGGCGCATGCTGCAAAAGTTCAGCGGCATCAGTGACCAGTTTGGCGGCCTCCCGCCTGCTCGAAACCTTCAAAATACTGGTCTCTCCGGCCTGCACGATGTACTCGCTTCCAGTCCGGACAATCGAATATTTTTTCATCGGAAATCCCCAAAGCTGCCCAAAGCCCCATGGGAGACGTCGGCATAGCGGAGACGTTCCAATCCGTAAAATCACGGACGCACGCGTAGTTTATCGGTTGTTAACTGGATCGCAGAGCGAGGACTACCTCAGGCATTCGTCGTGAATGCACTTCAACTGCAGAGTTGCCTGACCTTTGTTGACGCGTCTTCTTTGGACGAACCGGATTCCGCCTCGCTCGAAACGCCATGGCAATCAGAATCGCAGGGTCATGCCGACATGGCTGCGCGCGAAGCCCAACCGCTCGTAAAACCGCTGCGCATCGACGCGGGTGTGATGCGTCAATAGTTCGACCAGCTTGCATTCCCTCGCGCGTGCTTCCACCACCGCCCATTGCAGCATCTGCTCGCCGATGCCGCGGCTGCGGCAGTGGCTGGCGACGCGGACGTCCTCGATCAGGCCGCGCGAGGCGCCCTGCGAGCTCAACCCCGGCAGAATGCATAACTGCAGGCAACCGACCACGGCGCTCGCGCCATCCACGGCGACGACGAGGAGGATGTTCGGGTCGCGCTGCAGCTTTTCGAATGCCCTGAAATAGGATTGCGGCAGCGGGTTTTCGATCCGCTCGCGCGGCCCGCCGAGCGGATCATCCGCCAGCATGCCGACAATGACGCCGACGTCCTCGCGGCGCGCGGGGCGGATGGTGATCTCCGAGATGGCAGACATGGCAATTTCCAGTGAAGTCAGCGCGCCGACGGCAGCTTGAGGAATTCTTCGGTCTCGCCGATCCAGCGGCGCACCGCGGCGTAGCCGTCGAGATGAAAGCCGCCCTCATGCGCCACGCGTGTATAGGCCAGCAGTGATATGTCGGCGAGCGTGACGGCGTCGCCGACCAGAAACGGCGTGATGGCGAGCTGATGCTCCATCCGCGCCAGCGCCGCATAGCCGCGCTTGACCTTTTCGGGATCGAGATCGGAGGCCGGCTTCTTCAGATAGAACATCTGGAAGCGGCATACCGCGATATAGGGCTCGTGGCTGTACTGTTCCCAGAACAGCCATTCGTCCATCTTCCCTTGCGCGAAGGCGTCCGAGGGGATCAGGCTGGAGGTTCGAGCGAGGTAACGGATGATGGCGTTGGATTGAGCCAGCGTGCGGCCGCCGTCAAGTTCGACCGCAGGCACCTGCCCGGCGCCGTTGAGCTTGAGAAACTCCGCGGTCCGCGTCTCGCCCTTGAGCGTATCGACCGCGACCCAGGTGTAGGGTAGCGCGAGATGATCGCACACCCACTGCACCTTCAGGCAGTTTCCGGAATTGGTGTCGCCGTAGACCTTCATGCGCCGCCCCTGGTTGGAACGGCAGTGCAACAGGCGGCGGCAGTTCTGTCAACGGCGCCGGAGCGGCGGCGCCGTGACGCAATCAGAACTTGTAGCCGAGGCCGGCGCGGACCGTGTTGATGGTGGTATCGACGGTCGAGGTGAACCGGAGATATTCCCACTCGGCGCGAAGGAAGAGACCCGCATACAGCATCACGTCAACGCCGACACCGCCGGCGAAGCCGGTGACGAAGTGAGCGTTGGCGTTATCTGTCAGGCTACCACCTCCCGAGAGGTCGGGAAGTCCGCCCGCGCCGACATACCGATAGTAAGCGGAATAAGAGGCCCAGCGGTTGATATTCGCCCGCCCCATTGCAATGCCGGCAAATCCATAGGGCAGGAAGTTGTCGATCGCGTATCCGCCGCGCACCCGCAGCGAGCCGTAATCGGTGACCCTCATCGTTGCGGCCGAGGCGACGGTAGCGGTGGTCACGTAATCGGTCGGAAACTGAAACGAGCGGCCTTGCGAGCCCATGTTGGACCCAAAGAAATTGCCATGGGTATAGTTAAGCTCGATGGCGACGACGGCTTCGGTCCACTGCCAGTTATAGCCGATGAACCCGCCATAGCCGCTGTTCTGCATATGGGCCTTGCCGAGCAATGGCCACTTCGAGATATCGAACTCCGATTCGATATCGAGATTGTTCATGAGCTTGGCGAGCAGGTCCTGGCCGGAATTGGTGAAGTCCATGTCCGCCGCGCCGTGAGAAGCGTGTGCACCGACATAGCCGCCGCTCCAGTTGACGCTGCTCCTGCTCAGCCCCTCGGTGAAGCTGCCGCGAAGAAACGGAAGGTCCGGCATGTCGGCCGCCTGCGCGCCGCTCACCGCTCCACACATCACAGCCACCAGCAACAATCGACGCATCGCAACGCTCCATTCCGAAACTCTGAACTTGGCGCTGATCATCGCCTGTTAACCTTAACCAATCGTTGTTACGCCGTGCGATTGGCGCATTCTTGCCGGAAAGCAGTCGAAGATTTTTCACGCGGCGCTTCGTCATGCGCCAAAAGAAAACGGCGCGGGAGATGCCCCGCGCCGTCCGAAACCATTAACGAATGAGGATCGCGATTAACCTTTGCGGATCAGCGGCGGCGGTGCGTAGACAGCCGGGCTGGTCAGATCCCAGCGCACGCCGAGTTTCAGGTCGTGCGAGGTGATGTTCTTGAAGGTGGTCGGGTTGTAGATGGCGTTGGTGCCGTCGAAGGTACGCAGATCGCCGGTCAGGCCATCGCCCATGTCGAGATAGCGATAGGCAAGTTCGACGGTGAAGTTCGGCGTGACCTTGTAGGCGAGACCGGCATGCACGGCCCAGGCGAAATTCCACTTCGCGACGTTGTCGCCGAAGGCAAGACCCGGCGATGTGACGCCGCCAATATTGGTGATGCCCTGGTCGGTGAAGTTCGCAATCGAAACCCGCGCGCCGCCGACACCGGCGCCGATGAACGGGGTGACGCACCACCAGGTGCCGAGATCAACATAGGCGTTGGCGAGGACGACCCATTCCGACTTGGTGGCGTGATAGGTATCGGTACCGAAGCCGCCCGGGAAGGTGATGACGTCCTTGCCGTGGAATTGCGAATTGCCGCGATACTCACCGGGCACGTCAGCGCGGAACCAGTTGTTGACCTTGTAACCGACGCCGAGGCCAAAGATGCCGGCGGTGCCGAAGGGGTTCGTCTGCCTCGACGTAGTAACGGTGGCATCGAGCGCGTTGTTGAGACGATCGA
>NZ_LLXZ01000202.1:39308-70106 GCF_001440395.1 Bradyrhizobium jicamae
TGTTCGTCTGCCTCGACGTAGTAACGGTGGCATCGAGCGCGTTGTTGAGACGATCGACGCGCTGGTTAGAGAAGCCGATGTCGCCGCGCAGATACCAGCCGCCGAAATCCTCGACCACCGGAGGTGCGTATGGAGGAGGCGCGATGGCCATGTCGGCAGCAAACGCGGCCTGCGACAATAAACTGGCCGCACCGGCGGCAATGAAAGACTTAACGCTACGCATGGGCTTCGTCCTTTGTCCGGTGAGGCTGACTGCAAAAGGCCCCACTTCAAAAACTCACGGACGGACGATGGCATTAAATGCTTAAGCGGCGCTTAACCCTAATTTTTAAGGTTGACAATCTCTCACCATTTTTCGCAGCGCGATTTGCGACGCGAGTCTTGATGCATTTGCAACGGGGGAAAAATGGCGGAGTTGCCCAACACCCTAACAATGTGTTGACGGAAATCCGCGCGCGGTCGCGGCGTTAAGCTTTTGTTGACGCGGGCGGTAGCGCCCTCGCCTGCGCGATACGCCCGCGAGCGCGTTTGGCATTCGCGCTCAGCACCCGCATTCAGCGGATCCGCTCAATGCATGTGCTTGGGCATCTTCGGCAGGAACACCGCGAGCAGTCCCAGCGCCGGCAGGAAGGCGCAGAGGTGATAGACGAAGGCGATGCCGGTGTGATCGGCAAGCTTGCCGAGCGCCGCCGCGCCTAGTCCGCCGATACCGAAGGCGACGCCGAAGAACACGCCGGAGATCATGCCGAAGCGGTGCGGCATCAGTTCCTGCGCGAACACGATGATCGACGCCGTCGCTGAGGAGAGGATCAGTCCGATGAAGATGGTGAGCACGCCGCTCGCATAAAGCCCGGCATAGGGCAGCGCCAGCGTGAACGGCAGCGCGCCAAGGATCGAGAACCAGATGACGTATTTGCGCCCGAAGCGATCGCCGAGCGGTCCGCCGAAGAACGCGCCCGCCGCGTTGGCAGCAAGAAACAGGAAGAGATAGAGCTGCGCTGCCTGCGTCGACACACCGAATTTGTCGATCAGATAGAAGATGTAATAGCTCGACAGGCTCGACACGTAGAGCTGCTTCGAGAACAGCAGCGCGACCAGCACTGCGAGCGCGATTCTGACGCGCCGGGAATCCGGATGGTCCGGATGACGTTCCACCGCGGCCGATTTCTTCGTCGCGATCTGCGGCTTGTACCAGGCGCCGATCCGCCACAGGATCACGATCGCCAGAAACGCGATCGACGAGAACCAGGCGATCGAGGGCTGGCCGAACGGCACCACGATCAGCGCCGCCAGCACCGGCCCCATCGAGGTGCCGAAACTGCCACCGAGCTGGAACACCGATTGCGCAAATCCGTACCGCCCTCCAGAAGCAAGCCGCGCGATCCGCGACGACTCCGGATGAAACACCGCAGATCCAAGCCCGACCAGCGCGGCCGCGATCAGGATAATCGGATAGAGATGCGCGACGCTGAGCAGCAGCAGTCCGAAGAAGGTAAAGCCCATGCCGATCGCAAGCGAGAACGGCTGCGCCTTCTTGTCGGTGAAATGCCCCACCAATGGCTGCAGCAGCGACGCGGTGAACTGGAACGCCAGCGTGATCATGCCTATCTGCGAATAGTCGAGCGCGTAGGCGTCCTTCAGGATCGGGTAAACCGAAGCAATCAACGACTGCATGGTGTCGTTGAGGAAATGCGAGAAGCTGATGCCGGCGAGCACGATATAGGCAGGCCCCGCCGCGGCCGCCTTCGCAGCTAAGCCAGGTGCCGCATCCGCCACGACGACCGGCGCGGTCGCGGTTTCCTCTGTGACGATGACGGGCTTGTTCAACGGCGCATTCCGAGGAAGGATTCGCGGGACGGCAATGCTTGTTCTTCTACGGCCGGAATGCCCTCGGGACCAGCAACAATAGCCGATGGCTGCGATGCGCTGCTGCGCACCGCCGATCACGCTTCACGTATACGCCGGATAAAACGCGCTTATGCCGCTGCGGCGTGGCCGAGCGCGTTGACGATCTGATCGACGACGTCCTCGACCAGATCGCGGTCGTCACCCTCGCCCATCACGCGGATCACGGGCTCGGTGCCGGACGAGCGGACCAGGAGCCGGCCGTGGCCGTTGAGACGGTTCTCGCCGTCGGTGATCGCCGATTTCACCTCGGCATTATCGAGCGGCTTGCCGGAGCGATAGCGCACGTTCTTCAAGATCTGCGGCAGCGGATCGAAGCGGTGGCAGACCTCCGACACAGGGCGGCGCAGCTTTTGCACCACGGCCAGCACCTGCAGCGCGGCGACGAAGCCGTCACCGGTGGTGGCATAGTCGGAGAGGATGATGTGGCCCGACGGCTCACCGCCGAGATTGTAGCCCTGGCTCAGCATCTGCTCGAGCACGTAGCGGTCGCCGACCGGCGTGCGTATCATGCCGAGGCCCTGCCCTTCGAGGAAACGCTCGAGCCCGAGATTGGACATCACGGTGGCGACGATGCCGGGCTTGGCGAGACGCCCGTCTTCCTTCCAGCTTTGCGCGATCACCGCGAGCAACTGGTCGCCGTCGACGACATGGCCGCGCTCGTCGACCAGAATGACGCGATCGGCGTCGCCATCGAGCGCAATGCCGATGTCGGCACGCATCTCGCGCACCTTCTTGGCCAGCGTCTCCGGCGAGGTCGAGCCGCATTCCTTGTTGATGTTGAAGCCGTCGGGCTCGACGCCGATCGCAATCACGTCTGCGCCCAATTCCCACAGCGCTTCCGGCACCACCTTGTAGGCGGCGCCGTGTGCGCAATCGATCACCACACGCAGGCCATCGAGCGAAAGCTCGCGCGGCAGCGTGCGCTTGGCGAATTCGATGTAGCGGTCATGCACGCCGTCGATGCGGCGGGCGCGCCCGAGGCTGGCGCTCTGCGCCAGGCGGCGGTCGATCGGCTCGTCGAGCAGCTGCTCGATCTGCTTCTCGACATCGTCGGAGAGTTTGAAGCCCTGCGGGCCGAACAGCTTGATGCCGTTGTCCTCGAACAGATTGTGCGAAGCCGAGATCATGACGCCGAGATCGGCGCGCATCGACTTGGTCAGCATCGCGACCGCCGGCGTCGGCATCGGGCCGAGCAGCAGCACATCCATGCCGACCGAGGTGAAGCCGGCCACCATGGCGTATTCGATCATGTAGCCGGAGAGCCGCGTGTCCTTGCCGATGACGACGCGGTGGCGATGCTCGCCGCGCTGAAACACCAGGCCGGCCGCCTGCCCCACCTTGAGCGCGAGCTCCGGCGTAATCAGACCATTGGCGCGGCCCCGAATTCCGTCGGTACCGAAATATTTGCGGCTCATATAACCCCCGGCCATTTCGGGACCTGGACCGTTAAGGCCTGCGAATCCCCGAACGCTCTCGATCGAAGCGTGTTCGAGTTATAATCCCTCAGCCGCTAAAATGGCTTCAAAAAATATGATGAATCATTACCACCGGAAGCGGCGGATTTCATGCGCATGGCATTGACATTACTATGTTTTTTGCAATCCGGCGGCGCCAGCCGGAGAGCCGCTACCGGCGCCGTTTGATGTGGCGATCGCCCTTCGAAGGCGGCGGCTGGGTGACATTGACGGGGTCTGAGGCCGGAAAGGTCTCCTGCAGCCCCTCCTCCAGGGCAGCGTCCAAGGCAGCTTTCGAGGCAGCATCGAGCCAGCGCTTTTCGTCGCGATTCGCCGGGCCGGTCTCGGGCGGGGTAGTGACGCGCGGTCCGGTCATGGGATGTCCTCCCGTTTGCGAAGTGGCGGGCGCGAGATGCGATTTGGCTCGCCATCCAACCATGCTAGATGACGACACGACTTAAGAACTTCAAGAAGGGCCGGGACACCCATGAAGCACATCACCTGCATTGAGGATCTGCGCCAGTTGCACAAGCGCCGGGTTCCCAAGGCGTTTTTCGACTATGCCGACCGCGGCTCCTACACCGAGAACACGCTGCGCGCCAATTCCGAGGATCTGCAGCAGATCAAATTCCGCCAGCGCATCCTGGTCGACGTTTCCAGGCGCGATCTCTCCACCACGATCCTCGGCGAGCCGGCCGCGATGCCGTTGATCCTTGCGCCGGTCGGCCTGCTCGGCATGCAGCATGGCGACGGCGAAATTCACGCCTGCCGCGCAGCGCAGGCCGCCGGCATTCCCTTCACCCAAAGCACGATGTCGATCTGCTCGATCGAGGATATCGCAGCTAGCGTCGACAAGCCGTTCTGGTTCCAGCTCTACGTGATGAAGGACCGCGGCTTCATCAAGTCGCTGATCGAGCGCGCCATTGCGGCGAAATGCTCGGCGCTGGTATTGACCGTCGATCTGCAGGTGATCGGCCAGCGCCACCAGGACATCAAGAACGGCATGACGGTGCCGCCGGAATGGTCACTGGCGAAGCTGATCGACTTTGCAAGCAAGCCTTCATGGGTCGCCGGCGTCCTGCGCGGCAAGCGCCGCAGCTTCGGCAACATTGTCGGTCACGTCAAAGGCACCGAGGATCTCACCAAACTGGCGGAGTGGACCGCGTCGCAGTTCGATACCTCGCTGAACTGGAAGGACCTCGACTGGATCCGCTCGATCTGGCCGGGCAAGCTGATCCTCAAGGGCATCCTCGACGTCGAGGACGCCGAACTCGCGGCGAAAACCGGCGCGCAGGCGATCGTCGTCTCCAACCATGGCGGCCGGCAACTCGACGGCGCGCCGTCCTCGATCGAGGTGTTGCCGGAGATCGTCGACACCGTCGGCTCGCAGATGGAGATCATGTTCGACGGCGGCATCCGCACCGGCATGGACGTGGTGCGCGCGCTCGCATTCGGCGCCAAATCCTGCATGATCGGCCGCGCCTATGCCTATGGCCTGGGGGCCGGCGGCGAAGCCGGCGTCGCCAAGGCGCTCGACATCCTGGCCAAGGAAATGCTGACGACGATGGGATTGTGCGGCGTCAACACGGTTGCCGAGATCGACGACAATTTGCTCGCGGTGTAGCGACGGATCAAACTCTATCGTCGTCCCGGCGAACGCCGGGACCGATACGCCGCGGCCCTTCGGTTAGACGCTGTGGGTAGACGCTTTCCATCCACAATGAATATTCGTGATTATGGGTCCCCGCCTTCGCGGGGACGACCCGCTGAGAGAGTTCGCTAATAGCCTTGAGCCACCGGCAGCCATCACATCGGCGGCGTGATCCCGTCGCGGCCGACATTTGATCTGCAGCTAGTTTGCAGACGGAAGATCAGCCAGACGCAACCGTCTCGGCGTCATTCCGGTCCATCGCTTGCAGGCATGGGTGAACGAGCTTATTTCCCGATAGCCGAGGAGCCACGCTATTTGGGAAATCGGCAGTTCCCTTTCCTGCAGGTAGCGTTTGGCAAGAATTTCCCGCAGCTGCTCCAGCACCTCCGAGAATGAAGTCCCCTCGCCCGAAAGCGCACGCGTCAGCGTTCGACGACTCATTCCAAGCTGCCGCGCGACTTCGAGGGCGTTGGCGCGCCCATGGGGCAACAACTTGATCAGCACGTCCTCCACCTTTGATCGAGTTCCGACGGCACTTGGCGCCGACCGGCGCGCAAGCACTTCGTTCGCATAACCAACGAGAAGGTTGTGCAGATGGGGATCGCCGCCGACGACAGGCAGAGAAAAAACAGCCCTCGAAAGAACGATTTCATCGGCATTGCCCCCGAAATTGACTTCACCTCCGAGGAACGCGTTGAATTCCGGCGGCGCACTTTTCCGCGAATGCCTGAGAGTGACGCGAAGCGGCGCCAACCGACAATCGGTTATTCTCCGGCAAATCCGGACCAGCGCCACCATCCAGAATTCGATCTGATGCCGATCGGAACTCCGATCAACATTGGCGTACTCAATTTCGATAATCGCGTCGCGATCCTGTCGAACTTTCAGGCGAACGCCTTCATTGGCAACTGCGCTGTAACGCTCGGCGTTGCGAAGAGCCTCCGCGAGAGATTCCGATGATGACATCACATAGTAGGGCAAGCCGATCTCACCCAGCTCAAAGTCGCGCGCCAGATGAAATCCAAGAAGATCGTCACCGATCGCCTCCGCCGCCAGCTCAAGCACCTTGATCTGAGCCTTCACCTCCAGCCGTCGGCCCGCATCATCTATGTCGGCGGTCGTAAGCCCCGCGGCCGCCAGCAGTGGAACCAAGGGCTTTTCCGCCTTGGACAGGACCGTACATGCCAGCCGCGCGATACCGCCAGTTGCGCTCGGTATCGAAGCAAGGCGATTTCGCTCAGCAGGACTCATCGGCCCTCGGCGTGTGTAGAACGCTCGTTGCGATAACGACGAAAGTTGGCCTCAACAGCCAAATCGTTGGCCAGCAATCACAAGACCTGCTGTTCGGCGTTCAATATAACCTGATGCTCGCGTCAACGACGTCCTTAGCCTAGCTGCGGTTCGCGACAAGTTCCAGTTGATTTGAATCAAAGCGGCTTTTTCGGATGCCTTCTCGCCCCAACAAAATAGCGCTCTTCATCGACGGCCCGAATCTGCACGCGACCGCAAGGACGCTCGGTTTTGATATCGACTATCGGCGCTTGCGGTATGAGTTCGAAGGCCGCGGCGAGCTTCTGCGCGCGTTTTATTACACTTACCTCATTGAGGGCCAGACGAACTATGTCGTCAAGCCGTTGATCGATTGGCTGGATTACAACGGATACACCGTCGTCACCAAGACAACGAAGGAGTTCTTCGATGGCAATGGCCGTCGCCACACCAAAGGCAAGATGGAAATTGAACTGACCGTCGACGCCATGGAAATGGCGGAGCAGATCGACGAGATGGTGCTATTCTCCGGCGACGGCGATTATCGGAGCCTGATTAAAGCGATCCAGCGCCGCGGTGTTCGGGTGACAGTCGTCTCGACGATATCGAGCCGGCCGTCGATGATAGCCGACGATCTGCGGCGGCAAGCCGATGTCTTCACCGATCTGCTGACACTAAAGCCTCATATCATTCGCACGTTGCCGAACTGAGGCGCGTTATCCCGGCCAAGCTTCCATTCTTCCTTCTCCGCTTGGGGAGAAGGAAGAATGGGAAGGGCATGGCCTCACATCGGCGGCGTGATCCCGTCGCGGCCGACATTGACGCGCGCGGCTTCCAGCGTGCCGTCGTCCTTCTTCACCGCACCGAAGATGATTATCTTCGCGCCCGGCTTCAGTTCGGACTTGTCGCCGGCAACGAAGGTGACAACAGGCGTATCCGGCGGCACCACGACTTTCTTTTCGCCGTCCTTGTATTTGACCAGGATGTTCTGGCCGTCGGTGCCCTTCACGGTCTGGGCGACGGTGGCGTTGGTCATCGTTGAATTCGGCCGCGCGTCCCAGGGCCGGAAGCCTTCGGCGGCGCCGCGCTGATTTTCGGGGAAGATATGCACCGCGACCGCCTTCTGGGTGCCGTCCGGCTCCGGCATGCCGGTGACGCCGATATAGGAGCCTTCCTTGATCTCGGACAGTTCGGTCTTGGCGACGCCGAACACGGCGACATTGTCGGTGACACGCACCTTCATGTCGGTGCCGTCGCGCGACTTGATCGACAGCATCGCTCCGTCGACCGCTTCGATGGTACCGCGAATGCGCACCGTCGGCGGCTGTTGCGTCCACGCCGCCGATCCGAGCAGGGTAAAAAAGGTCAGCGATGCCGCGAGCAGGCGCGGCCATGAAGAAGATTTCAGCATGGTATTTCCTCCCGAGATGTATTCGGCGCCCAACTGAACGCAAACCCCGCCCGAGAGCAGCTATTCCAGAGCACCGACGCTTCACTTCCCTTCTCCCCTTGTGGGAGAAGGTGGCGCGGACGAAGTCCGCGACGGATGAGGGGTACTATCCGCGAATACCAATGCGAGGGGTCACCCGCGGAAAGAACCCCTCACCCGTCTCGAATGAGCTCCGCTCATTCGATCCACCCTCTCCCACAAGGGGAGAGGGAAGAAAATCACATCGGCGGCGTGAGCCCGTCGCGGCCGACGCTGACGCGGCTGGTCTCGAGCGAGCCGTCGGGCAGCTTCTTCATGAAGGCGATCACCTTGGCGCCCGGCTTGAGGTCGGACTTGTCGGCAGGAACATAGGTCACGACAGGCGTCTCCGGCGACACCACGACTTTCTTCTCGCCGCCCCGGTACTTGATCGTCAGGGTGTGACCGTCATTGCCGACCACCGAATCCGCCACCGTGGCGTTGGTCATGGTGGAGTTGGGGCGCAGGTCATAGGGCCGCGAGCCCTCGCCGGTGCCGCGCATGTTTTCCGGAAACACATGCACCTCGACCGCGTTCTGGCTGCCGTCGGGCCCCGGCACCGTGGTGGTGCCGATGAAGGAGCCGACCTTGATGTCGGACAGCGCGATCTTGCTGATCCCGACGACGTTGAGGTCGCGGGTCATGTTCAGCCTGACATCCTCGCCGCCGCGCGACTTGACCGCCAGCACGTCACCATCGACGGCCTCGATGGTGCCGCGAACCCGCGTCGGCGTCGGCGGCTGCTGGGCGATCGCGTAAAGCGTGGAGCCCGCCACCATTGCGACAGCGACGAGCGGGCGAACGAATTTAAAGCGACGGGTGGGCATGCTGGAGTCTCCGGTGGCGGCACTGACGTAGCCATTGACCCCGGCACTTCAAAAAAATTCCGGCTCAATAGTTCGCGATCAGCCGATCATGTATTCGTGAGGTCGGCTTCGACCAGCGCCCGCAGCTCCGCCGTCACCTCGGGCCGTTGTCCGAACCACAATTCGAAGCCGCGCACCGCCTGGTGCAGCAGCATGCCGAGCCCATCGGCGGTCTTCAGCCCGCGCGCGCGGGCGGCCGCCAGCAATGGCGTGTCGAGCGGAACATAGACGAGATCGGCGACAACGGCATGCGGCGGCAACCGCCCGACATCGATGTCGAGCGGTGGCAGGCCCTTCATGCCGAGCGAGGTCGTATTCACCATAAGGCTGGCACGCGGCAGGATATCGCCGAGCGCATCCCACGCCACCGGCACGACGCTGGCGCCGAACTGGTCCGCCAGCGCGCCCGCGCGCGCCAGGGTGCGGTTGGCGAGATGAATGCGCTTGATGCCGCGTTCGCGCAAGCCGAACACCACCGCGCGCGACGCGCCGCCGGCACCGAGCACCAGCGCATCCTCAGCTATGTCCCAGCCGGGCGTGCTGGCGTCGAGATTGTTGATGAAACCTTCGACGTCGGTATTGGTCGAGCACAATTCGCCGTCGGCAAACCACAGCGTGTTGGCCGCGCCGACCGCGCGGGCGCGCGCATCGGGTTTCGAGAGCGCCAGCGCCTGCTCCTTGTGCGGAAGGGTGACGTTGGCGCCGACGAAGCCGCGCAGCGACAGGCGGAAGATGAAATCCTTGAACTCGTCGGGCGGCACCGCCTCGATGACATAGCCGCCCGCAATGCCGAGCGTGCGCAGCCAGTAATGATGGATCAAGGGCGAGCGCGAATGCGCGGCCGGCCATCCGATCAGGCAGGCGGCGGGGGGCTGGTTTCCATTTGTCATGGCAGTCAAATCGGGCAAGCCGGGCCCGGAGTCAATGCTGTAACGCGCCGGTTGCCGCCACGCCGCACCGTCAGACGGCGCTCCACTCATAGACCTCCTTCTCGTACACCTCCTGAAAGCCGGCGCGCTGCAGATTCCGCCAGGAGTGTTCGAGCATGTACAGGGTCTCGGAGACTTCGATCGCGCAGCCGAGCGCTTCGGCGCGTTCGATGCGCTTCGCGATCAACGCCTGCTGCGCCCCGCGCCTGCGATGGCTCTCGGCAGTTGCCGCCGCCGTCAGATATCCAATGTCTTCGAACATGCACAGCGTTGCAACCGCCACCGGGCGCTTCCCGTCGAACGCCATGTAGTGGAAGAAGCCTTCGCCACCGGCCGTCCGCACATAGTCCGGCCAGATGGTCTGATCCGGAGGCTCGTGCATCGCGGCGATCTCGTCCGCGCCGACTTCGCGGATCTCGAGGTCGGTGCTGAACGGAACGGGCGAACGGACACTGCGACACAGCGTCGGATAACCGGTCCATTGCACGCGCGTAAGTCCGTTTCCCCCGAGCCAGCCGCGCACAGCCTCCATCCCGGGGCCGGGACTGAGCCAGACGAAAAAGCGTTCGGTCCCCTCGGCGGCAAAGAGATCGATGATATGGCGGATGCTGTTCGAATCCATGCCGGGCTCGGCCCCGCACAAGTAAACACGATTCATGTTGCCCGATGCGAACCGTGCCTGCCGGTCGGGATCGATGGTGACGTAGCAGCTTCCGAACGGAGGACCGTCGAAGCGTTTTCGAATGAAGCGGTCAGGCGGGCGCTGGCTGTCCAGCCATTGCGCCAGCCGTTTCATTTTCAGGGACAGTTCGATGGTGTTCATAGACCGCTCGGGATCATGCCCCCAATTCGAGAGGCATGATCCCTATTGGCACATCTCACGCCGCGACGCGATGCGCGGCGATGATCTGGTCGGCGGCGCGGCCGGTGACCTCGGCCATGCGGTCGAACTGGCGGGTGAAGCCGCCGGCGCCGGCGGTGGCCGACCGCAGCTCCACGATCAGGTCGCCGATCTCCGCCTCCGGCATGGTGGCGCGGACGCAATCCCAGCCCGACCAGCCCTCGCGGGTGTCGAAACCGAGAATCTGGCCGCGCCGCGCCGACAGGATGGCGTTGATCTTCGCCGTCGCCTCCGTCGGGCAGACGATCTCCACCATGTGGATCGGCTCCAGCAGCACCGGCTGGCACTGCGGCAGCGCCTCGCTCATGCCGATCCGCGCCGCCGTGCGGAAGGCGAGGTCGGAGGAGTCGACACTATGGTAGGAACCGTCGGTCAGCGTCACATCGACGTCGATGACGGGGAAGCCGAGCGGACCCTTGGCCAGGCTGTCGACCACGCCCTCCTCCACCGCGCCGATATAGTTGCGGGGCACCGCGCCGCCGACGACCTTTTCGTGGAACTCGAAGCCGGTGCCGCGCGGCATCGGCTTGATTTCCAGCACCACGTCGCCGAACTGGCCGTGGCCGCCGGACTGCTTCTTGTGGCGGCCGCGCTGGGTGATCGATTTGCGGATGGTCTCCTGATAGCCGATCGCGGGTGCCTGCGATTTGACGTTGACGCCGAAGCGGTCCTTGAGCCGCTCGAGCGCGACGCGCAGATGCATCTCGCCCTGCCCCCACAGCACGATGTCATGGGTGCGCGGATTCTGGATCATCGTCAGCGACTGATCTTCCTCGTTCAGCCGCAGCAGCGCCTGCCCGAGCTTGACGTCGTCCTTGCGGTCGGTCGCCGCCAGCGACATCGCCAGCACCGCCGGCGTCGGCGCGATCTGCACCAGCGCGGTCGGCGCGGTCTTGCCGCCGGACAGCGTGTCGCCGGTCTTGACCGCGTCGAGCTTGCCGAGCGCAACCGTCTCTCCGGCTTCCGCCGCGGGGCGCTTGGTGTCGTGCGCGCCGTTGACGGCGAGGATGCCGGAAACCCGCCCGGCTTCGCCGGCGGAGGATTGCAGCGTCGCGCCATCCTCGAGGCGGCCGGCAAGCAGCCGCGTCAACGACAGCTTGCCGCCGTGCTGCAGATGCACCGTCTTGAACACGTAGCCCAGCGCCTCCTTTGGCGAGGAGGCACCGAGGCGTTTCGCCGTCTCGGCGACGCCGGGCGATTCATGACGCAGCGCTTTCATCAGCCGCAGCACGCCGTTTTCGCGCGCGGCGGCGCCGAGCAGCACCGGGCAGATCAGGCCTTCGCGCAATTCGCGGGCGAGATCGTCGAACACGGCGTCGCGCGGCGGCTGGATGTCCTCCAGCAACTGCTCCATCAGCGCGTCGTCATGGTCGGCCAGCTTCTCCAGCATCGAGAAGCGCGCTTCCTTCTCGCGGTCGAGATCGCCGCCTTCCAGCGCAATGACTTCGGAGGGCTTGTGCTCACGATAGACGAAGGCGCGCTCCAGCGCGAGATCGACGAACCCTTCGATCAGTTCACCCCTCCAGATCGGAATCTGCCGCAGCACCAGCGGCACGCGCGAGGCCGGCTGCAACGTCGCCAGCGTTTCGCGGATGCGCTTGTTGGCACGATCGATCTTGTTCAAAAACAGAAAACGCGGAATGCCAAGATCTTCCAGCTCGCGCAGGATGATCTGCAGCTGCGGCAGCTTCTTTTCGTCCGCCTCGCAGACCACGACCGCGGCATCGACCGCGGGCAACGCGGCGCGCATGTCTTGCGCGAACTCGATCGAGCCGGGACAATCGATAAAGGTGTAACTGTCGCCCATGAAGGTGGTGGTGGCGGCGGAGAGGCCCACGCCCATCTTGTGATGGCGCGCCTCCGGGCTGGCATCGCCGACGGAAGTTCCGGCATCGACGCTGCCGGCACTTTTAATGGCGCCCGTTCGCGCCAGTATCGCTTCAAGAAGTGTGGTTTTACCGCTCTGGAAAGGGCCCACCAGCGCAATGCACCGTGGACCTCGGGGACTTCTGACGTCTTGTCCCATTGCCGCCTCCTCATTTTGGAGCTCGGCCCGTGATTGGGTCGGCGACCTCCAATGCTCCGCCTGTCGCGACGATTTGGCAAGCGGGAAAAATTCGCTGCGGTGCGATGTGAAGGGACAGACGGCCACTGGCCGTCATTGCAAGTTTGGCGCGCGACCTTTCCGCCGTAGCCCTGGCGAAGGCGGAAGCAATCCATCTTCCTATCCGGGGAAAGAATGGGTGGTGACAGACGTGGGCCACGTTCCCGGCCCAGTTCCAGTAAGTTTCGCTTATCCGACCTACACTTGCTTATGCGCGACGCCGGAGCAACGATCGATGAACTCCGTCAGCAGGTCCGCGACCTCGGTTGGCCGTTCCAGGCTCGGCAGATGGGCGGTACCGGTCAAGACGTGGCCCGACGCGTTCGACATCGTCGTTGCGATGTGGCGGCTTCGTTCCTGAATATGCGGAAAATCAAAGTCTCCCCAGATCACGAGCGATGGTGCCGATATCTCGCCCAGACGATGGAAGGTGGGCATGACATCGATGTTCGTCCCCGTTGGCGGCGACCGGAGCGCAATGGCGTTCATGTCGAGGAACAGCCGGCGCGCCTCGCCCGTAACACGGCCCTCGGGCTGCAGAGGACCGTCCAGCCAATGATGAGCCTTGATTGCGTTCACTTGATCCAGATCGCCGGCTTCCTGCGCGTCCCTGAGCTTGGCCATCAGCCGCTCGATGCCGGGCGGATGGATCGGCTCCGGCGCGCCACTCACGCCGGGCGCAATGAGAACGAGGGCGCGGACATGGGATGGATGCAGAATAGCGGCGTCGAGCGCGACCCGTCCGCCTTGCGAACATCCAACAAGGATCGCCGGTGTGCCGTTCGCTGCGGCGTCAATCACCGCCAACAGATCCGCCACGGCAGAAAAGTCTTCCTTTTCCGCGCGGGTCTCGCCAAAGCCCCGCCGATCGTACGCGATCGCCTTATGGGTTGTGCCGACTGCATCCAGTTGCGCACGCCACATGCGACTGTCGCAGATCGCAGCGTGCAGAAAGACAACCGGATCGCCGTGACCGACGACGGTTGCAGCCAGCCGGGCCCGGCCGGATGCAATCTGAAGATTCGAGTTCATGATTCATGCTAGCCGGTGCTGGCAGAGACCGCCAGCAAGCAGCCCGCGTGAGTGCAGCCACCTGCGCGGAAAAGGACTATTCACGCTCAGCCGATCTTAGCGCCCGATCCGTCCGCGCTGGGATCGAGCATGATCCGTAGCGCGACGGCGAAGCGCTCGATATCGACGCGCTCGTCCCAGGCAAGCTGCAGCGAAATGCCCTGCAGGGTCGCGACCATGACGCGGGCGGCCGACGCCGGATCGAGATGTTTTGGCCAGCGCCCCTGTCGTTGCGCCTGCGCGACCATCGGCGACAGGACGTCCACGGCCTGTGAAACCCCCGCAAGCGCCTCGCGCTTCAATCGTGGATTGGAAAGGCTCTCCGCCCAAAGCTGCACGGCCAGATGGCGCCATCGCCTTTCCTTTGGGTTGCGCAATTCGAGCACGAAGCCTTCGACAAGCCGCCGCAGGCTGGTGTCGATGTCAGGCGCGGCCAGCGCGGATTCCATGCGCCGGCGTTCCATGGCGTGGCGTTCGGAAGCGATCGCCATCGCAATCTCAGTCTTGCCTTTGAAGTATCCATAGATCGCGCCGGGACTTAAGCCAGACTCCTCAACGATGTCCTGCACGGTCGCGGCATGAAAGCCTTCGCGCGCAAAGCACGTCAGCGCGGCATCGAGGATGCGTCCGCGCTGCTCGTTGGCGCGAGCCGCCGATATCCTAGGCATCGCCGACTTCCGCGAGCACCGTGTGATAGAAGCCGTAGCCGCGCATGTGGCGGCTGGCCTCGCCCATCACCCGCTCCCGGTATTGATCGGCGCCGAGATCGCTCACCAGTCTCAGCCCGCGCTCGCGCAGGAACTCCGGCAATTCGCCGGGCAGCAAGCCGAACCGCCACGGTTCGCCTGATACGTCGACCTTGGCGATGACCTTGTCTGCGCCGTCGAACGCAACGCTGCCGTCGATCGCCCCCTCATGCACATAGGTGAAGATGAACCGGCTGCCTGGCGTAAGCCGGCCCGCCCAGCGCATTACGCCGCAGACCGCCTCGCCGGTCAGATACTGGCTGACACCTTCCCACACGACGATCGTGCGCCTGGCCGGATCGAAGCCGGCATCGCGCAGGCGCTGTTCGAAATCATCGATCTCGAAATCGACGGCGACGAAAGTCACCCGGTTGAGATCGGCGCCGGCAACCTGCAATCGCTCCCGTTTCACCTTTGCGGTTGCGGGGTGATCCACTTCAAAAACCTTCACGGTGTCCAGCGCGGCAAGCCGCCAGGCCCGCGTGTCGAAGCCGGCACCGAGCAATACGACCTGCTCGGCCTGTCCGATCGATTGCTCAATCCAGTCGTCGATCAACCGCGTGCGGGCGATGCCGGAGGTTCGCGCGCCCGGCCACTGCCTGTCGATGTAGCGCGTCAGCATTTCGCCGACCGGACGGACCGCGAGCAGTTTGGCCGGCAGCCGCAAGCTTCCCGGCAGCAATGCGACGGCCAGCGGATCGTTAAACACGCGTCGTCCGGCACCCTTCGCATGTTCTGATGCCCGGAACATGGCCATGTATTCGGCGGTCCGGCTCGGCTGATGCTGCAGCATTTCGCGACCTCTTAAAAAGAACGATTATTCTTTTTAAGGCCAATCAGCATCGCAGGTCAAGATGCCCGTAGCGAAAATGAAGTGCGGTTAGTTCAGCGTCCCGGCCGCAATTCCAGGCTTTCCAGTCCGGCAGCAATGCTGACGCCGACCTGGCCCTGCACGCTCAGCGGTTGCAGCGCGATCGAATTGGCGGAGCCGCCGACCAGCACGTTGCCACCGACGCCGACGCCGAGCGTGGCGCTGCCCTGCGCGCCGACATAATCGCCGGACAGGCCGCCGGGGCCGAGTTGCGCTACGGGCGCGAACACGCCCCACGCCAGCGCCGATTCCTGGGTGATGCCGAGATCGAGCCCGACTTTACGGATGGTGGCGATGTAGCGGTCCTCCGGCATCCCTTCGGCCCGCAGCACGCAGCCGAGATTGGTGACGGAGCCGACGATGAACCCGACGCTGGCGCCGCCGCGGCACTCCAGCACGCCGACCTGCACGCGCTGCACCTGCTGCGCAGCCGCACCGCCGATCGAGGATGCCAGCGTGGCAAGCGTGACCGCGGCAAGGATGAGGGTACGACGCATGAAGTAATCTCCGGCTGAAAACTGTGATCTGAGCAGAGAATCAAGAACACGGCCGTGCCCGCGGCGCTTACTGTTCTATTCCACAATTCAATCAATCCAACAAAAAAGGCCCGCTTGCGCGGGCCTTTTCCTTAAGCGCGTATCCTCAGCCGCGGCGGTGATGCCGGCGGGCGTGCCGACGTGGGCCGTTGCCGTAGAACGGCTGCAGTTCGAGGCCGGCGATCCCGGCGGTGACATTGAGGCCGGTCTGTCCCTGCAGGCTGATCGGCTGCAGCGCGTAGGCGTTGGCGGGACCGCCCACCAGGAAGTTGCCGCCACCGCCGATGCCGATCGATGCATTGGCGCCGACGCCGCCGTAAGAGCCGGCGAGTTCGCCGCGGCCGAGCCGGCTGTTGGGCGCAGAGACGGCCCACTGCAACTGCGTCTGCGCGGTGACGCCGAGATCGAGACCAATGCGCTGCACCTTGGCGATATAGGGTTCAGGCCGGCGGCCTTCGCTGCGGAACACGCATTCGAGGCTGGTCACCGAGCCGACGACGAAGCCGACATTCTGGCCACCCTGGCATTGCAGGATACCGGCGCGAACCGGCGGCGCCGCGTTGGCGCTTGCGATCGGCGCGAGCAATCCCAGCGTGGCGATGGTTAGTGTCAGCAGTCGCATGTGTCCCAGTCTCCGCATGTTGATAAGCAAATTTAGCGGAGCGGACAGGATGGAAGCGCCGTGTCGAAAACATGGCGCTTCCTCGAAAAACATGACGCTTTGACAAGAAGCGATCAAAACAGCGCGAGGTTCATGCGCGATGTGATCTGACGCGTTTCTTTGATGCGTTTTCTTCACGCGAAACAAAAAAGCCGTCCCGCATTGAGTGCGGGACGGCTTGGGTTGCAAAATCGCTTGTTACCGCAAATTGCCGCAGAAGCGCTGGATGCGCTTGCAGGCGTCTTCGAGGTCGGAGGTTTTGGTCGCGTAGGAGATGCGGAACGCCGGGCCGAGGCCGAACGCGGACCCCTGCACGACGGCGACGCCTTCGCTCTCCAACAACTCCGTGACGAAGTCCTCGTCATTGGCGATCACCTTGCCGGACGGCGAGGTCTTGCCGATGGTGCCGGCGCAGGAAGGATAGACGTAGAACGCGCCTTCCGGTCGCGGGCATTCGATGCCCTTGGCCTGGTTGAGCATCGATACCACGAGATCGCGGCGCTCCTTGAACACCTTGTTGTGCACGGGGATGAAGTCCTGCGGACCGTTGAGGGCCTCCACCGACGCCCATTGTGCGATCGACGACGGGTTCGAGGTCGACTGCGACTGGATCGTCGCCATCGCCTTGATCAGATCGGCGGGTCCTCCGGCATAGCCGATGCGCCAGCCGGTCATGCAATAGGCCTTCGACACGCCGTTCACCGTCAGCGTGCGCTCATACAGTTTCGGCTCGACCTGCGCGGGCGTAGCGAACTGGAAGTCGTCATAGACCAGGTGCTCGTACATGTCGTCGGTCATTACCCAGACATGCGGATGCTTCACCAGCACGTCGGTGATCGCCTTCAACTCGGTGCGCGTATAGGCGGCGCCGGTCGGGTTCGACGGAGAACAGAGAATGATCCATTTGGTCTTCGGCGTGATCGCCTTTTCGAGATCGTCCGGCCGCAGCTTGAAGCCGCTGGAGGCCGGGCACACCACCGGCACCGACTCGCCGCCAGCCAACGCCACCATCTCGGGATAGCTGACCCAATACGGCGCAGGAATGATGACCTCGTCGCCGGGATTGAGGGTAGCCATCAGCGCGTTGTAGAGCACCTGCTTGCCGCCGGTTCCGACGATGATCTGGTTCGGCTTGTAGCTCAGGCCATTCTCGCGCTGGAACTTGGCGATGATGGCTTCCTTCAGTTCGGGAATGCCGCCGACGTCGGTATACTTGGTCTTGCCAGCCTCGATGGCGTGGATCGCCGCCAGCTTGATGTTGGCGGGCGTGTCGAAATCCGGCTCGCCGGCGCCAAGGCCGATGACGTTGCGGCCCGCCGCTTTCAGCGCGCGCGCTTTGTCCGTGACCGCGATCGTCGCGGACGGCTTCACACGGGCGAGCGAGGCGGACAGGAAGGGCATCATGATCTCCTGGCAAACGTCGTGAGCTCTGTAATTCACGACTCTTTTTGATGGGAACGGCGCACCCTACGGCGCTCGGCGCTGCATCGCAAGAAGCTTGGCCAGAAACGGCCAAACTTTAGGGAACGTTAAAGCGAGCTCGGTACGGTCGGAGCAATACGGCGCAATATTCGTAAAGTTCCGCGGTAAAATGGCTCATATCTGGCAAGCGCTGCGGTCCGGCGAATGGCTCACGGCTTCGCGCGTCCGCGCCTATTGCCTGATCCTGCTCGCCCTCGCCGGCCTGGCCATCGTCGGCTGGATCGCGCTGTCGCAGGACCTGGTCGACCGTAACGGCAAGCCGATCGGCACCGACTTCTCCAGCTTCTACACGGCCGGCGCGCTGGCGCTGGAGGGGCGAGCGGCGGACGTCTACAACATGGCCCTGCATCACGCCCGCGAGCGCCAATTGTTCGGGCCCGATACGCCGTTCTACGGCTGGCTCTACCCGCCAAGCTTTTTCCTCGTGGCCGCGCCGCTGGCGCTGTTGCCCTACGCGCTGGCGCTCGCCGCATGGCAGGGTCTTACGTTCGCGTTCTATCTCGTGGTGATCGGCACGATCCTGCGGCCGGCTCGGCAGCAGCACGGCGCGATCGGCCGACTGTGGCTGCTGGTGGCCATAGCCTTCCCCGCCGTCTTCATCAATCTCGGCCACGGGCAGAACGGCTTTCTAAGCGCCGCCTTGCTGGGTGCAGCGCTGGTCGCGCTACCGCGACTACCGCTTGTCGCAGGCGTCCTGTTTGGCCTTCTGTCCTACAAGCCGCAGTTCGCGCTCGTCATTCCCCTGGCGCTGCTGGCCGGCAGACAATGGCGTGCGTTTTTTTCCGCAGGGCTGAGCGTGATCGTTCTCGCCGGCGCATCCGCAGCCTTGTTCGGGATCGATGCCTGGACCGCGTTCCTCGCTTCCACCGAGGTCTCGCGCAAGATGCTGCTGGAAGAAGGCAATGTCGGCTTCGAGAAACTGCAGAGCACGTTTGCCGCGATCAGGATGTGGGGCGGCGGCGTGACGTCAGCCTACATGGCGCAAACAGCGGTGTCCGTGCTTACGGTCGCCGCCACCGCGTGGGTCTGGCATGCAGGCCGCGATCACGCCATCAAGGCGGCGCTTCTGATCGCCGCCACTGCGCTCGCCTCCCCGCACGTCCTCGACTACGACCTGATGCTGCTTGCGCCGGCGCTCGCATTCTTCGTCGCGGCGAGACCGGCTACGCGCTTCGGCGACTTTGAGATCAGCCTGCTCGCGTTTGTCTGGATCGCACCGCTGCTGTCGCGCAGCATCGCCGGCGTCAGCTACATACCCCTGGGACTGTTCGCGGAACTGGCCTTCCTTGCGCTTGTATTGCGGCGCGCGGTCCTCGATCGCGCCAGCCATGCGCTTGGCGCGCCCCGCGTCGCGCAAGCGTGATCTTTGTTGTTCCGCCGTGTTGATGAAAACATGCTGCGCGCGTGCAGTGCAGTAGAGGTTTTCGACTTTTTCCATTCCCCGGGACTTGCGACACAATGATATCGGCATCATTGTTTGGCCGCGTTGCGGTGCGAACCGCTGATGATGCGGACGCAACTGTTGCGTGCGTGCTTTCTCGGTCAGGGGTGAAAACCAGGACGATGTACAAGCTCTATTCGATGCAGCGCTCCGGCAACAGCTACAAGGTCCGCCTTGCGCTGGCGCTGCTCAACGCACCGTACGAAGCCATCGAAGTCGACATTCTCCGCGGCGAAAGCCGCACGCCGGATTTTCTGGAGAAGAACCCGAGCGGGCAGGTGCCGCTGCTGGAAGTCGCCGACGGCCGCTATCTCGCCGAGTCCAACGCCATCCTCTGGTATGTCTGCGGCGGCACCTCGCTGGCGCCGGAGTCGCGGGTCGAGCGCGCCGAAGCGCTGCAATGGATGTTCTTCGAGCAGCACGCGCTGGAGCCCAATATCGGCGCCGCCTATTTCTGGCTGTCGCTGGTCAAGGGCGGCCGCGACCTGCAGACGCATGCGCTGGAGGACTGGATGGAGCGCGGCTATGCCGCGCTGCAGGTGATGGAAAACCACCTCAAGACCCGCGCCTATTTCGCCGCGGGGCAGCTCACGGTCGCCGACATCGCGCTGTACGGCTACACCCATGTCGCTGACCGTTGCGACTACGACCTCGCCACCTTCCCCGCCATCCGCGCCTGGCTGCGGCGGGTCGAACAGACCCCAGGCTTCGTTACCATGGACTGGCGGCCGCTGACCGTGGTCGACGACCAGGCCGGCATCGTCGCCGGCGCCTGACCGCCAAGCCTTCTTACCCGCCAAGCCCCCTCACTTTCGCGCGAGCAGGCCGCCAAAAGTTAACAATAGCGGGTATAAGATTAACCTTTGCCGCTATTATGCCATTTTCAGCGGCGGATCCGCCGCATTGTTGCCGGTGATCGTTGCAAGGTTTTCCTGACATCGCGGGGTGATTCGCCCCGCACTGCGAGGATTTGGACCATGGTTCGGTCGCCTGGCACGGTCGGCTTCGAAAGCCGCCGTGCGCCCGTTGCTTCTTCCCGATTGCTTGGAGCGATCGCCACCTCGCTCGCGATCGGTACGCTATCGCTTTGCCTCATGGTCACGCTGACGGTGCTGTCGATCAAGGCCACCATCGCGATGCCCTTTCCTTAATGGTTTGCGGTTTTTTGTTTGCATCATTAGCGAACGCGCGATGACATTGGCGAACGCGCGATGATCGGCATCGCGATTGGACTCGCATGAAGACACCTGTCGGCCTTGTCACCGTCGCGCTGGCGGTAGCGATCCTGCTGGCGGTCTCGTTTTTGATCGCCACCGGCACGCGCGGCCAGGAGCAGGCTTTCGGTTCCTCGGCCGGTGAGCTCGAGGTGCGGACCGTCGCACGGGGCCTCGTGAATCCTTGGGCGCTGGCGTTCCTGCCGGATGGAAAGATGCTGGTTACCGAGCGGCCCGGCCGCATGCGCCTCGTCACCGCCGAAGGGCAAATCTCGCCGCCGCTCAAGGGCGTGCCCGAGGCGTGGGCCTCCGGCCAGGGCGGCCTGCTCGATGTCGTCACCGACAAATCCTTTGCGCAGAACAAGACCATCTATTTCTGTTACGCCGAACGGACCGAGGGCGGCGGACGCACCACGGCCGCCCGCGCGAAACTGAACGACGACAACGGCCGCCTCGACGAGGTCAAGATCATCTTCCGCCAGCAGGGGCCGCTGTCGTCAGGCAATCACTATGGTTGCCGCATCGCGCAGGCCGATGACGGCAATCTGTTCGTGGCGCTTGGCGATCACTTCACCTACCGCGACCAGGCGCAAAACCTCGGCAATCACCTCGGCAAGATCGTCCGGATCGCGTCGGATGGTTCGGTGCCGGCGGGCAATCCGTTTGCCGGCCGCGCCGGCGCCAAACCGGAAATCTGGAGTTACGGGCACCGCAACGTGCAGGCGCTTGCGATCAATCCGGCCACCGGCGAGCCCTGGGAAATCGAGCACGGCCCGCGCGGCGGCGACGAGGTCAATGTCGCCGGCAAGGGCAAGAACTACGGCTGGCCGGTGATCGGCTACGGCATCGATTATTCCGGCGCGAAGATTCACGACGCGACAGCCAAGGACGGCATGGAGCAACCGCTGAAATACTGGGTGCCGTCGATCGCGCCGTCAGGCATGGCCTTCTACACCGGAAAACTGTTTCCGAAATGGAACGGCAGCCTGTTCCTGGGCGCGCTGCGCGGCGCGATGCTGGTGCGGCTGACGCTGAACGGCAACACGGTGACGTCGGAAGAGCGCCTTTTGCAAAATCTGCACGAGCGCATCCGCGACGTCCGCCAAGGGCCGGACGACGCGCTGTGGCTGCTCACAGACAGTTCGAACGGACGGGTATTGCGGGTCGCGCCGGCCGCGAAGTGATTTTGCTCTCTCCACGTCATTGCGAGCGCAGCGAAGCAATCCACGTCTCAGCACGGGGATAGATGGATTGCTTCGCTTCGCTCGCAATGACGGCGATAAAATGTCCCGGCGCACGATCCAGCTTACTTCAGCTTGCCGCTCGACAGATCCATGATCATTCGCGTGGCGAGATAGAGGCGCGGCACGATGGTGTCGACCTTCACATACTCGGCGTCGTTGGAGTGCGCGCCGAAGCTCGACAGGCCCATGCCTTCCAGTACCGCCCCCTTGGCCTTGAGGCCGGCGAACGCCGCGTCGGTGCCGCCGCCGGTGGCTTGCTCGGCCACGTTGAGCGACATGCCGAGCTCCCGATAGATCGTCTTGCCGTAGTCAGCCACGCGACGCGAGACGTCGCTGGCTTCGAGCGGCGGCCGGCGCACCTCGAATTTCAGCTCCACCCTGGAATCGGGCAGCAGCTTCGTCTTGATCTTGTCCCGCAGCGCCTTCTCGAGCCCGTCGAAATCCGCCACCTTGAGCGCGCGCGCATCGGCCTGCGCCGTGGCTTCGGCGGGGATCACGTTGCGGTTGGTGCCGGCCTTGGCAACCGTCCAGTTCAGCTTCAGGCCCTGTTCCGGCCTGGACAAATCCTTCATCTGCAAGAGCTGATGCGACAGCTCGTACAGCGCATTGACGCCGCCTTCGGGCCGGGCGCCCGCATGCGAGGCCTTGCCATGCACCGTGAGATAGGCCGAGCCGATGCCGCTGGTGGCAAGCCGCAGCGCGCCGTCGGTGCCCCCACCCTCGAACGAGAACACGGCATCCTGCTCGGCCGCAAGGCGGGTGATGGTGCTACGCCACCCGGGCGAAGAGATCTCTTCGTCGCCATTGATCAGCACCGTGAGCTCGCCATACTCCTTGAAGTTCAGCTTCTGCAGCATGGCCACGGCGTGGATGATGAGGGCGATGCCCTGCTTGTCGTCGGCAATGCCGAGGCCATAGGCCTTGTCGCCATCGATGCGGAACGGCTGATCCTTCAGCATCCCCTTGAGGTATACCGTATCCATGTGCGCGATCAGCATGAGCTTCTTAGCTCCCGTGCCCTTGAACACGGCGTGCACGGCCGGGCCCACTTTCTCGGGCGTATCGTCGAGGCGGTAGATGTCGCTGGGCTGCAGGACTTCCACGGTTCCGCCGAGTTGCTTGAGCTGGCCGGCAATGCGCTCGGCGAGCCGGTTCAGTCCTTCGATGTCGCCGCTGCCGGATTCGATCTGCACGAGATCACGCAGCGTATCGAGCAGCGGCTGCTGCTCCTTCTGCGCCAGCGCATGGACATCGGCCACCGGCGCG
This sequence comes from Bradyrhizobium jicamae, assembly GCF_001440395.1. GTDB lineage: Bacteria > Pseudomonadota > Alphaproteobacteria > Rhizobiales > Xanthobacteraceae > Bradyrhizobium > Bradyrhizobium jicamae. The sequence goes on from NZ_LLXZ01000202.1 coordinate 62,391, forward strand.
GCGTGCGCCACGGCAGCAAATGCCAGCGCGAGCGATGCGATCAACGGACGAACAAAGGACAAGGCAGCGTGCGGTCGGGGCATGGCGCGGCGGTCCGAGGTTGGAAGAGGGAAGTTGATAATTCAGCACTGAAGCATCGTGCCGGGCAGGCTACAACCCCTGTTCAACAGCCTTGTTCCGTATACTCCATACAAGAGCGCTCACGCCCATTTGTGAAAGATCAGAAACGCACCGATGGCGATGAAGAGAAAGCCGAGCGCGTGATTCCACCCCAGCGGCTCTTTCAAATAGAGCACCGAGAAGGCGGCGAACACCACCAGCGTGATCACCTCCTGGATGGTCTTGAGCTGAGCTGCCGAATACACCGCACTGCCCCAGCGATTGGCCGGCACCGCCAGCCAATATTCGACGAAGGCGATCCCCCAGCTCACCAGCACCACCGTCGGCAGCGCACTTTCCTTGAATTTCAGATGGCCGTACCAGGCGAAAGTCATGAAGACGTTGGAAGCAAACAGCATCAGGATCGGCAGCAGCGTCGGCGAAACAGTCGGCATCGATTTCCCTCTTGAAAAATGTCGTGCGCTAATCGTGGGGTACGGCACCCCGTTCCATAACTCGATATCATTTGATTTCAAAAATACGAAAGTCTGATCGGTCCGCGCAACGCTCTCTTAGGATTGGCGGCAGAAAGGCGTGCACAATCGAAACAATCAGGCATGCTTGCGTCTTATTCTCGGCAAGTGACGAGAACGGCATGCAGTTCAACTGGCGCGCAATCTCCGGTCCGGCTCTGACAACGGCGACGGCGTTGATCGCCTTCCTCGTCGACCGGCACTTCGTTTCGGTCCCCAATCCCGCGCCGCTGTTCGTCTGCATCGTCGCCTTCTCCGCTTCCATCAGCGGCATTGCCTCCGGCATGGCCAGCGCCGTCATCGCGGTAGCGTCTTCCGCGCTGTTCTTCCTCAACCACCGCGCCACCCCCGGCTACGACATGTCGGACCTGTCGCGCATGCTGCTGCTCGCGGCGACCGCCGGCGGCACCGCGCTGATCACCGGGCTCCTCAGGCAGAAATGGGTCGATGCCTTCGCGTGGGAGAAGAAGCATCATGCCACCGCGGACCGCCTGTCGGCCGCGCTCGACCAGGTCGATATCGGCATCGTCCTGCTCGATTCCGACACCCGCGCCGAATTCATCAACCGCGCCTTCCGCGATTACTTCAAGCTGTCCGACGCGCAGGCCGACAGCAAGCCGCCCTTCATCGCGCTGATGTATCACGGCCGCGACACCGGCGCCTGGCAACTGCCCGAGGATGAACTGAGCGCCTTCATCGCCAAGCGCACCGAGATGATCCGCACCGGCGATTCCACGCCGATCAACATCGAACTCGTGGACGGCGAGGTGCTGCGCTTCACCTGCACCGCGCTGCCCGACGGCGGACGCATGCTGAGCTACACGCCGATCACCGACCTCGTCCGCCACACCGACGATCCCGGCAGCGCGGAGTACTATCGCACGTTACGCGGCGGCCATCGCAGCCTCGCCCGGCATCTCGGCGCCGCGGAATAGCAGCGGCATCGCATTTCCCTCGCGACATTGATCGCCGGCTCTCGTGTCTGTAGTAATGACAGACATTCCTCCAGCGCGTCACCTCCCAACAAGAACGGAATCGCTCAATGTCCGGCGACCTCATTATCCGCTTCGTCACCCGTCAGGACTACGCGCAATGGCTGCCGCTGTGGGACGGCTACAACGCCTTCTACGGCCGCTCCGGCCCGACCGCATTGGCTCCCGAGATCACCGCGATGACGTGGGCGCGCTTCTTCGATGCCTATGAGCCCGTGCACGCGCTGGTCGCCGAGAGCGGCGGCAAGCTGCTCGGGCTGACGCACTACCTGTTTCACCGCTCCACGACCATGATCGAGCCGAACTGCTATCTGCAGGACCTGTTCACCAATCCGGAATCGCGCGTCAAGGGCGTCGGCCGCGCGCTTATCAATGGCGTCTACGAACAGGCCAAGCTCGCCGGCGGATCGCGCGTCTATTGGCAGACGCACGAGACCAACCACACCGCGATGCAGCTCTACGACAAGGTCGCGGAACGCTCCGGCTTCGTGGTGTATCGCAAGATGCTGTGAGGCACGGCTTTCGGCTCGCCTGTGGATAAGTTTGGATGTCACGCGCGCGTAACAAAGCACGGATAGGTTGCGCCTGCGTCTGATCAGGCCCCCCGTCTCAGATCACGCGCCCCAGCGGTCCCCGTCAGTCGCCGCGTCTGACCGGGGCCGCCTCTTTTTGTGCTGCATGGCTGCCAAGCACGACGCCAGTGGCACCGCTGCTTGCGGGTCGAGGCCGTGCGGGCCACAATGCGCCCTCTCCGCCCTCCCACAGGATCGCTCCATGCAAATTCGCAATCTCGGCGGCTCCGGCCTGCGCGTTTCCGCCGTCGGCCTCGGCTGCAACAATTTCGGCCAGCGCACCGATCTCGAGACCTCGCGCAAGGTGATCCACAAGGCGATCGACCTCGGCATCACCCTGTTCGACACCGCCGACATCTATGCCGGCATGGGCGGCTCCGAGACTGTGCTCGGCACCGTGCTGGGTGATCGCCGCAAGGACATCGTGCTGGCGACGAAGTACGCCAAGCCGATGGCGACCGACGGCACCAGGCAGGGCGCCTCGCGCCGCTACATCATGTCCGCAGTCGAGGCCAGCCTGACACGGCTGAAGACCGACTACATCGATCTCTACCAGCAGCACGACTACGATCCGCTGACACCGATGGAGGAGACGCTGCGCGCGCTCGACGATCTCGTCCGCCAGGGCAAGGTCCGCTACATCGGCAATTCGAACTTTCCGGCGTGGCGGATCGCGGAAGCCGAAATGCTGGCGCGGCAGATGAACGTCAGCCGCTTCGTCTCCTGCCAGGACGAATACAGCCTCGTGGTGCGCGGCATCGAAAAGGATCTGCTGCCGGCAGCTGAGGAATACAAGCTCGGCCTGCTGCCGTTCTTTCCGCTGGCAAGCGGGCTTCTGACCGGCAAATACAAGCGCGGCGCAGCCGCCCCCGCCGACACCCGCTTCGCCAAGGCGCCGGCGCTGAAGGACCGCTACGTCACCGCGCGCAACGAGGACATCGTCGAAAAGCTGCAGGCCTTCGCGCAAGCGCGCGGCCACACCATGCTCGAACTCGCCTTCTCCTGGCTCGCCCAGCGCCCGCAAGTCTCAAGCGTGATCGCCGGTGCCACCCGCGTCGAACAGGTCGAGCAGAACGTGAAAGCGATCGGCTGGACGCTGAGCGCGGAGGAGATGGCGCAGGTGGATGAGATTACGAAGTGAGCAATTGTTCGGTGTGTCCCTGCCCGGTGCACAAATGCGCACGGGAGCAGGGACCCATAACCACCAATGTTTGCGCTACGCCGCGCACCCATGAATCGAGCCGACTGCTACTCGACACCGTCTCCTAGCGCTGCGGTCACGCCATTGAAACGTCAGTATCTGCCGACGCGATTGACTGGCCCACCCCGATTCATGGGTGTTCCAGGGCGCACCGCCTCGCGGGCGGCGGCCCGTGCAACCGGCCTTGGCCGAAGGACGACGCCGGGCCTGACAATGCAGCCGGCGGGATAGCTGATGTACTGGCAGTACACGACAGCACCGGCTTCCCTGGTGCTAGCGGCCACAAATCCTGAAACCAGGACGAATGCCGCAAGAGCCGTTGCAAGTTTCGTTTTCATCGTCATTCCTCCCTTTTGGCGTTCTGTGGACTCAACAACGAACGAAGCGCTTTCTGCCGACTCCGACATCTCTGCTTGTCGGAGAAACGTTTCCCCGCGGTACGACGATGACGCGCCAATCGTCGGACCGCGGGAGCCAGGGCGACGAGTCACTTCGGCTCTTTCAGTTTCTCCATGACCTCGTCCAGATTGAAGCTGGCTGCCTTCTGCCGTTGCGGGTAGTCACGGAATGATGTCAGGAACTTGCCCACGTAATCCTGTGCAGGCACGAGCAGGTACACGCGATCGAATAACCAGTCGTAGTACGTGTTCGAGGTAACGTCCGCCCGCTCATAGGGATCGGTTCGGAGATTGAAGAGTTTTGGAACGCGCAGGGGGGTAAAGGGATTGGCCCAAAGCAGAAACTGCCCGTTGGCGCGCTGCTCCATGAATACAATTTTCCAGTTGTCGTATCGCAATCCGACCAGTTCCTGATCGTCGTTGACATAGAGGAATGAGTCTCGCGGGCTTTTTGCGTTCTGCCCGGTCAGGTACGGGACGAGATTGTATCCATCGAGGTGAACCTTGTAGGTCATGTCACCAATTTTGTGTCCGGTGCGCAGCTTTTCAGACACCTGCGGTTCGCCGGCAACACCCAGAATGGTCGGCAGCATGTCGTGGTGAGCGGTAATTTCGTTCGATACCTGCCCTGCCTTGATCTTGCCCGGCCAGCGAAGAATCGCCGGCACCCGGTAAGCCCCTTCCCAGTTCGTGTTCTTCTCACTGCGGAAGGGTGTCATCCCAGCATCGGGCCAGGTGTTCATGTGCGGCCCGTTGTCGGTCGAATACATGACGAAGGTGTCCTGGGCGATGCCAAGGTCGTCCAGCGCCTTGAGCACCGTCCCCACGTTCTTGTCGTGATCCATCATCGCGTCGTGGTAAGAACTCTGCCAGCGGCCGGCCTGGCCGAGGCTTTCCGGCTTCGTGTGCGTACGCGCGTGCATGTGGGTGAAGTTCACCCAGATGAAGAATGGCTTGTTCGCATTCTTCTGCCGCTTGATGAAATCAGCGGCTCGGTCCGCGACGTCATCATCGACGGTTTCCATCCGCTTCTTGGTCAACGGGCCGGTGTCTTTGCAGACTTGCTTACCGATCTTGCCGAAGCGCGGATCAATCGTGGGATCATCCTTGTCGGAGGCTTTGCAGTCCAAGACACCTCGCGGGCCGTACTTTGCCTTGAAGGCGGGGTCCTTTGGATAGTCCGGATTTTCCGGCTCTTCTTCCGCATTCAAGTGGTAGAGATTGCCGTAGAATTCGTCGAAGCCATGCACCGTCGGCAGGAATTCGTTACGGTCGCCCAGATGGTTCTTGCCGAATTGGCCTGTGGCATAGCCGAGCGGCTTGAGCAGCTCGGCAACGGTGGGATCCTCCTTCTGCAACCCGAGCGTGGCGCCAGGCAGCCCGACCTTGGTCATTCCGGTCCGCAAACCGGATTGGCCCGTGAGGAACGAGGCGCGCCCAGCGGTACAACTCTGTTCCGCATAATAGTCCGTGAACATCACGCCCTCGTTTGCGAGGCGGTCGATGTTGGGGGTCTGGTAGCCCATCATTCCCCGTGAATAGGCACTCACGTTCGATTGCCCGATGTCATCGCCCCAGATGACAACGATGTTGGGTCTTTGCTGCTGTTGTGCGACCACCGGTGCGGAGGTCATGGCTGCAACGGATATGGTCGTAAGCAAGAACAGAGCCTTGGTGAGCTTCATGATGAATGCCTCGCTGCTACAACGACACTGGTGACGGATCGAGAGTCCGGTCAGATCAGTCGGTCACGCCGAGTTCAATGCGCGAGAGCTTGCAGACGATTTAGCGGAGAGCGCTACTCAGCGAATGCATTGGTCAGCCTAAAACTGCAAGAGCCGGCGCATTTTCCTCAAGATGGATCGGTCCACTCACGTCCTGGAGGTCGCAGCGTTAGACGATGCGCAACCACGTCGCTGCCGCGTCTGCATTCTGTGGCCGCCAGGAGCGGACCTTGACGCCTTCCTTGCGCAAGAACGCAGCCAGCCAGGCCGCTTGGCGGTTCAGGCGAGGTTGATGAACGAGAGCGGCGCGCGCGATCATCTTGCGAGCCCTGCGCCACTCGTTTACGCCGCCCGCGGTCGGGACTGAGAACGCCCAGCGGTCGATCCCAACCCAGTCGAGGTACACCAGAACCCGGTCCACCGATCCGAAATTGGCGATCGTTGTCGCCAGGTCGATGAATTCGCGGTTTGTCACTGCTCCGCGAAAACGGGCTGTGACAATACCTTCCTCCAGATCGGCATCGACCTCGATCATTGAAATTGGTCCGCGGCGGACCGCGACATTTTGTTACGTTGAATGGCCGGCCAAGAGTTCACCCGATGGCCGGCTTGCGCTACTCTGTTACTGCAACGTTCGGCACAATTGTGCCGAACCTTTCAGTTTGCGAGACGCAGGGGTGAAAACCGTGCGGACCGAACCGTTAAGCCGATTTCCGGCCCTTCGCACCCACGACGTTGACGAGCTCCGCCAACGCCTTGCCGGCCTCTTTTCTGTCTGGTCGATGGACCTGGGACGCGGCGGCCAACGGACGTTCGAGGGATGCCTCAACCATCGGCAAATGGAAGATGTCGGCGTGACCTACGCCCGCTATGGCTCCCCGTTGGCGGTTTGTCTTTCGCACGGCGATACCTACCTCCAGGGCTTTCCCGTTCGCGGTCACGGCTCCGTTGTTAATGACGGGACCGAGGGGGAGATATCGCGTAGCAATGGCATCGCTTGCGGACCAAACGCAGACATGCAGGTCAAATACTCATCCGATTTTGAGCACCTGGTCCTCAGGATCAAACGGCAGAAGTTGGTCAAGACGCTGAGCGGACTTATCGGTCGACCGGTCGACGCCCCGCGCATTGCGACCAGCGTCAGACCCGCTCCGGCAATGGCGATAGCTCAACGTCGTCTGCTCGAGTTTGTGGTGCGCGAATTGAATCGTGTCGATGCTCCGCTTCCCGGTCTTGTATTGGCCGAGCTCGAACAGACCCTTGTCGTCTCCTACCTTAATTGCAATCTGCACAATTACAGTCACTTGCTGCAGGAAGATTCGGTTCGCTCAGTCGCACCTTGGCAGGTGCGTCTTGCAGAGGAATATATTGAGCAGAACTGGGATCAGCCTGTAACAGTTGAAGCATTGGCCCATGTTGCAAACTCAGGTATCCGGAGCCTGTTCTTTACATTCAGGAAGAGCCGCGGAGTGTCACCGATGGCCTTCGTGAGGCAAGTTCGGCTGCGACATGCAAAGGAAATGCTCACGCGCGCGACGCCCGAAACGACAGTTACATCGGTCGCCTACGCTTGTGGATTTAGCAATCTGGGACACTTTGCAAAGTATTATCATGCTGCTTTCGGCGAGCGTCCCTCGGCGACCCTGAAGACGGCGCGCGGGTAACCGATAGCGACACCGTGGGTGGGACGAGCCCCTCACCCCACCAATCCCTGCATCGGCTTCACCGCCGCACTATCCGGAAACACCGACTCCGCCAGCACCTTCTCCGCCAGTCCGAACTGATCCTTCAGCACCCCCTTCATCACCGCGCGGAGATCTGTGGTCGGCGCGAGATCGCGTCCCTGATAGAGGCTCGCCGGCTTCAGGCCCGCCCAGTCCGCGATCACACGGCCGCCCTTCACCGCGCCGCCGGCGAGCAGCGCGATCGTGCCGGTGCCGTGATCCGTGCCCTGCGTGCCGTTGATGCGCGCGGTGCGGCCGAATTCGGTGGCGACCACGATAACCGTGTCGCGCCAGCGCGGTCCCATCCCGGTTTCGAACTCCGCCAATGCGCCATCGAGGCCGCCGAGCAGTTGCGCCAGCCGCCCGACCGGGCCGCCTTCATTGGCATGGGTGTCCCAGCCGTCGAAGGCGAGCGCGCCGATCCGCGGGCCGTTGTCGGCCCCCATCAGGCGAGCCGCGCCGCGCGCCGCCAG
>NZ_LLXZ01000203.1 GCF_001440395.1 Bradyrhizobium jicamae
ATGAATCGCGCCAGCATTGGTGCGACCAGCTTTGCCGGATCCGAGATCGACTGCCCGGTTTCGCGGGCAAGCATGTCGGTGTAGGCCGCGAGGTCGCGATGGACATCGGCCGGCAGTTCCACGGTGAGCTTTACCGGCTTGTCATCGGGGATGGCGCCGAGCTTCAGCTTTGCCATCTTTTCAGCCTTTGTATGGTTCGAGCACGAGGTCGCGATTGACGATTACCCGCACCGGAAAACCCGGCCGGATTGTCAGGGTCGGCTGGATGTTGAGGTTGCGCCGAACGATCTGCTGACCAGTCTGGTTCAGGGAATCCCCTGCCCCACGGCGAAGGGCCTGCAGAATAGCGCTGTTTCCGTTGCCAGCATCCGAGCCGGACCCAAGTTCGGCTCCGACACCAAGCAAAGTCGACAGCAACGCTGCCTTGAACAGCTCGCCCCAGTGAAGATCGACCTCGTCGTGAAGCCCAGCATAGCCTGCGGTATCGGCTCCCGGCTTACGCTCGAGGACGATTGATCGGCCGTTCGGCATGATCAGGCGGGTCCAGACCATGAGCACGCGTGACTGTCCATGTGTAACGTGGCTATCGTAGATTCCTATCAGCCGCGCACCCTGGGGCACCAACAAAGTTTGGCCGGACAGCGTATCAAATAGCTGTTCGGTCACATGCGCCATGATCTGTCCGGGCAGATCGGATCTGATGCCCGTAATAAGTGCCGCCGAAATCACAGACCCTGCCTGGACGACATAACGGGAGGCTGGCTTCGCCACACGGTCAGGGCTCGTGGTCCGCCGATCAACGGCAGCGCTAACAAAAGCGAGCTTGCGGTCCTGTCCATTCTGGGCAAACGCCTCATCGGACGTTGATGCGGCATTTGAGGTCGTCTCGGCAGGTGTCGCTGCAGCCGGTGGCCGAACATTCGTTGACGCAAATACTTTGCTGGTGCGCGCGGCCTCGCTTTCCTGGCTCATCCGCTGTTGCTCGGGATCGACGGCAAGCGAGCCGGATTGGGACTGGGCTGCAACAATGGGACGGCCGAGATCGCCGGGCAATGGCGATCCGAGGCGAGGCACGTCGCGCGGAATACCGGTATAGTCGCGCGGCAGCCCGGCAAGGCCGTCGGCCACATTGTGGTGATCGGTGCTGTACAGCTCTTCGGAAGCTGGACCACGCGTGCGATTCTGCTGCAGGGCCCACAGCACGGCGCCGGAAACAAGAACGAGCGCGAGTGCCGTGCCTCCAGCCAATACCTTACGCGACAGACGAGTCACGGGCGGACGTTCTGGACGCAGGCGCAGTGAGCTGGCTATCTCCGCAGCACTCTTCGGCGAGGTAGAACCAGGACCACCGGCGCCAGTCGTTTGGTTATCAGTCACGACGGCCTCCCGTCGCTTCTGATGATTCGGACCTTTTGCTGAGAGTCGCCACCCAGCCGCAGCTCGGCCGCGGCAAACAGCCGATCGACGATCAGCACGTTACGATAGGTTCGGTAGTTGACGATCTCGGAATTGCCGTCCGGACCGATGACAAAAAGGGGCGGCATTTCTCCCTGAACGATGCCGGGTGAGAACTCGATATAGACCTTGCGGCCATCGTCATAGACGCCGACCGGCCGCCAAGGCGGATTGTCGCCCTCGAGGGTGTAGCGATAGCGCTGCTGAGAAGGCTCGGGGAGAACTGGCGTCGGGGAAACAGCTCGGGCACGGCCGGGCATGTCCTCGGGGTAGAACCAGGCTACTGATGGCATGTAAGGTTTCTCACGCGAGCGCAGCTCGATGAGATAGGTGCGCCGGTCGGTGTTGACCACGAGGTTGGTCTCAATCGAAGGCCGCGTCGGCTTGACCATGATGTGGACACGTCTGGTATCGCCGCTTCCGCTTTCGGTGTCGCCAACGACCCAGCGCACGGTGTCGCCAGCCGATACCGGCCCCGAACCGGTAAGCTGCTCCCCGGGCTCCAGCGCGATATCGGTGATCTGTCCGGGGCTCGCGTAGATCTGATAGAGGGCGCCGGGACTAAAAGGGAAGACCTGCACAGCATTGAAGTAGCCGGCGCTACGCGGCTCGACGCGCGCAGCGTCATTGGCGGTCTCGATCCGCGCAATGGGCTCCTTTGCCTCCACGTTTCCCTTCTTGCCTCCCTTCGCCGGCGTCCAGGACGGCGGAACGTGAAGGGATCGCGGACGATCCTCCGCCAGCGACGGCGGACTGGGAAGTGGCGGGATATCGTCGTCGTAGCTGATCTGCGGCGGTTTGGAGGTGGCACAGCCGCTGAGCGCAAACATGCAAGCAAACAGAAGCGGGCGCATGACCTTGCGCACACTCGGGCGAGCGACTCCAGGACTCTTCACATTCACTGCCCAAGCTCCTTCGACCAGTTGATGGCGTTGACATAGACCCCGAGAGGATTTTTGCGCAGACGATCGGCATCGCGCGGAGTTTCGATCACGATGGTGAGGATGGCGGTCCAGCGCTCGGTAGCGGTAAGCTGCCCATTGTCGTAGCGGCGCTCGGACCAGGCGACGCGAAAGCTCTCCGGCGAAGCACGGATGACGCTGGATATTTCCACTGCGATCTGCAGCTTGCCGAGTTTGGCAAAGGGATCGTTGACGCGGGCGTGGTCATTGAGAGCGGCGGCGCCACGATCGGTCGTAAAGTCGTAGGCACGCAGCCAGTCCTGACGCAACACGATGGCATCAGCCGACAGCCCGCGCACATTCTCGATGAAGCGCGCCAAATGAAAGGCAATCTGCGGATCGGTCGGCTGATAGAAGGGATTGGCTGGGCTGACCGCCTCTGCCCGGCCGAGACGATCGACCTCAATGACCCAGGGCGTAACGCTTCCCTGTGTGGATTGCCAGACGAGACCTGATGCAAGTCCTGCCGACAAGATCAGAGAACCAAAGGCTATAAGTCGCCAGTTTTTGGCCTGCACCCGCGCCGAGCCGATGCGCTCGTCCCACACTTGCGCCGCTTTCTGATAGGGCGTTACGGGCGCGGGCGTGCGGCCATAGTGAACGGATGGTCGTTTGAACATCACTTCCCTCCTTCGGAGAGATCAACGGAGGCGCCTCCTCCACCATGGTCGGCAGTGCGAACGACGTTGGTGGCGGTCGACACCCCCTGGCTCATGGTCTGCATGCGCTTCATGCGTCTGGCCGAGCTGGACTGACCGTCCGGACGTGAGGAACTTGCCGATGGCTGGGCTGCGCCGGCTTCACCTACTGCAGTGCCGCCGGTTGAAGCCGAGCCGCTTGCAGCCGCGGCGCGACGAAGCGGGCTCGTCATCGCGGACGCGGCGACATCCGCGACGCCGGGCAAACCACCAGCCCTGAACGCCCCGCTCGCGCTACCCGCTAGCGCCGCAGTCCCGCGCGACGCGCCGGCGAGTGCACCGACGCTTCCGGCAGCGAGACCCGCTCCGGCCACCACGACCCCGCCGGCAGCTAACCCCGTGCCCGCGGCGGCTCCGGCGCCAAGTTGCGGACCGCCGGACACGATGCCATTGGCGATGCCGGGCCCAAAGATTCCCAGGCCCAGCAGCGCTAACGCGGCGAGCACCAGGGCCATGGCATCTTCAATGCCGACCTGTGCGCCGGCCGAGCTAACGGTAAACTGTGAGAACAACGACGAGCCGATGCCGACGATCACGGCGAGCACCATGACTTTGACGCCTGACGAGATGACGTTGCCGAGCACGCGTTCGGCGGCGAAGGCCGTCTTGCCGAACAGCCCAAACGGAATCAGGATGAAGCCCGCGAGGGTCGTCAGCTTGAATTCAACCAGGGTGACAAAAAGCTGGATTGCCAAGATGAAGAAGGCGAGCAGCACGATCACCCAGGCGAACAGCAGAACCACGATCTGGATGAAATTCTCGAAGAAGCTGACATAGCCCATCAAGCCCGAGATTGAGTCCAGGATCGGCCTCCCCGCATCGATGCCGACCTGCGCTATCCGCCCGGGGCGCAGAAAATCCGCCGAGGACAAACCATTTCCTGAGGCTCTCAAACCGAGACCGGCAAAGCTCTCGAAAACGATGCGGGCGAGGTTGTTCCAGTTGCCGATCAGGTAAGCGAACACGCCGACAAAGAGCGTCTTCCTCACGAGGCGAGCGATGATGTCCTCGTCGGTACCCCAGGCCCAGAACAGAGCAGCCAGCGTGACATCGATCGCGGCAAGTGTGGTTGCGAGGAAGGCGACTTCGTTGCCAAGCAACCCAAAGCCAGAGTCGATATAGCGGGTAAACGTTTCCAGGAATCGGTCGATGACGCCGGTGCCACCCATGGAATCACTCGCGTCCGGGTGCTGCAACGGGCGGCCAGCCCTGGGGGAGACGATCGGGATGCTTGGGCTGCGCCAACGACGGTGTCGGGCTGCCTGGTTGAGCATCGGCGGAAGTAACGCCCGGTGTTTTCTTTGATCCAAGGAAGCGACGGCGGTTCTCCGCCCAAATTAGACGACACTCCTGGAGTTCTGCAACCTGCTCGGAGGTGACCTTCCGGCAGCGTTCGAGCTCGGCGCCAAGCGGATTGGTTGCGCGAGATGCCGACGATCCAGTTGGCGGATCGTCATTGGTGCCGCGGAGCTCGATTGTGCAAGCTGCAATTAAGAAGACGAAGACGACAGCCGCCGCGGTCACAAACATTCCACGCCTGAATCCACCTCGCCAGCTCATTGATGAAACATCCGAACTGTCGAAGGCTGGTAGCCTCCACCGGGTGCAAGAAAGCGACGAAGCTGCTCCCTGCCCTGGTCCTGGGCGGCGGTACGCTGGGCCGTTTCGAGATTTTGTGCCCGTCCCTGCGCGGCAACTGCTGCCGTAAGGTCGGCGAGCTGCTGCGCCTGCAGACCAAGGAGCTGATTGCCAGCCTGACTGGCCTGCAGCGCGCCGGTCGCGCCCTGGCTTGAGCTAACGAGGGCCGACATCTCCTTTCGGTGGGTGTCGAGATTGCCGACCACGGTCGCTTGAACGCGTAAAGCGTCTTGCAAGCCCGCTACAGAATTCTGCCAGCGTGCTTGCGCATTCGCGATCAGCGCTTGATCTGACTCCTTCGTCGAGACCGGCGCATAGGTCGTCGAGAACGCTTGATCGACCTGCTTGACATCGTAGGCAATACGCTGGGCCTGGGCGAGCAGCTGTTGGGTTCTCTGAATCGACCGCTCGAGCTGCTGCAACGAGGAATATGGTAGGGTGGCGAGATTTTTGGCCTGGTTGATCAGCATCTGCGCTTGGTTGTGCAGCGAGGTGATCTGGTTGTTGATCTGCTGCAGCTCGCGCGCGGCCGTGAGCACGTTTTGTGCGTAATTGTTGGGATCGAACACGATCAGTTGGGCCGACGCGGGCGAAACTGCGCATGCGACGGCAATGGTAATGGCGCTCGCGGCGGCGAGGTACGGGAGGCGCTTCATGACAAGCCTTCCTGCTTGATGAGACCAGGAATGAGATCGGCGGCCCAACCTAACCCGCGCGCGGAGAGCCAACCGGTGACAAAATCATCACGGCCATGCTCGGCTAGCACGCGCCCGATCATTGCCTGATCGGACTTTGACGAAGCCGCGGTGAAGGCGAGCGCGAATTCTTCTAGACCCAGCTCGAACAGCCGATTGCCGCGCCGTGACTGGCAGTAGTAGTCGCGCTTGGGCGTGGCGCGTGCGAGGATCTCGATCTGGCGGTCGTTGAGACCGAAGCGCTGATAGATCGCCGAGATCTGCGGCTCGATCGCGCGCTCGTTCGGCAGGAACAGCCGCGTCGGGCAGCTCTCGATAATCGCAGGCGCAATCGCGGACCCGTTGATATCCGAGAGCGACTGGGTGGCAAAGATGACGGAAGCGTTCTTCTTCCGCAATGTCTTCAGCCATTCGCGGATCTGCCCCGCAAACCCTGCGTCATCGAGCGCAAGCCAACCTTCATCGATGATGAGCAGCGTCGGCCTTCCGTCGAGCTGGCCTTCGATTCGATGGAAGAGATAGGCGAGCACCGCCGGTGCGGCTCCGGTGCCGATCAGGCCTTCGGTCTCGAACACCTGGACCGAAGCCGAACCGAGTTGCTCCGCTTCGGCATCGAGCAGCCGCCCAAAGGGGCCACCGAGGCAGTAGGGTTGAAGAGCCCTTTTCAGGCCCTGGGACTGCAGCAGCACGGACAAACCGGTCAGCGTACGTTCGCCCCCGGGTGCCGAAGCCAGCGAAGACAGCGCCGACCAAAGATGGTTCTTGGCTTCTGGCGTCATGTCGATCTTTTCGCGGGCGAGAATGGCTGCGATCCATTCCGCCGCCCAGCCGCGCTCGGCCGCATCGTCGATCACGGCAAGCGGCTGCAACGCGACCGGTTCGGAGGCGCTGTCGGACAGCGCACCGCCGAGATCGTGCCAATCTCCCTTCATCGCAAGCGCCGCGGCCCGGATCGAGCCGCCGAAATCGAAAGCAAAAACCTGGGAGCCGGCATACCGCCGGAACTGCAGCGCCATCAGCGCGAGCAGCACGGATTTGCCCGCACCGGTCGGACCGACCACCAGCGTATGTCCGACGTCCCCGACGTGGAGAGAGAACCGGAACGGCGTTGATCCTTCCGTCCGCGCAAAGAATAGTGGCGGCGCACCGAGATGGACGTCCCTCGCCGGCCCGGCCCAAACCGCGGACAACGGGATCATATGGGCGATGTTCAGAGTCGAGACTGGGGGCTGGCGGACGTTGGCATAGACGTGGCCCGGCAACGAGCCCAGCCAGGCATCGACCGCGTTGACCGTTTCCGCCATGGAGGTGAAGTCGCGTCCCTGAATGATCTTCTCGACCAAGCGCAACCGTTCATCCGCGATGCGCGGATTCTCGTCCCAGACTGTAATCGTTGCGGTGACGAAGGCTTCGCCGACCAGGTCCGAACCCAGTTCCTGCAACGCGGCATCGGCGTCGATGGCCTTGTTGCTGGCATCGGTGTCGATCAGGGACGACGCTTCGTTGGTCATCACCTCCTTAAGGATTGCGGCAACGGATTTCCGCTTGGCAAACCACTGCCGCCTGATCCTGGTCAAAAGTTTCGTTGCGTCAGCCTTGTCGAGCATGATCGCCCGGGTTGACCAGCGATAGGGAAACGCCAACCGATTGAGGTCGTCCAGGATCCCCGGCGTGGTCGCGCTTGGGAATCCGACAATCGTAAGCACGCGCAGGTGTTGGACGCCAAGCATCGGCTCGAGGCCGCCGGTCAACGGCTGATCGGCCAGCAACGCGTCGAGGTACATGGGAATCTCGGGGACACGGACGCGATGGCACTTGGTCGAGACGCAAGCGTGCAAATAGGTCAGGGTCGCGCCGTCATCGAGCCATCGGCACTCCGGCATGAACCCTTCGACCAGCTGCAGCACGCGGTCGGTTCGGTCGACAAAGCCGCGCAATACCTCATGGGCGTCAGCAGCCGCACCGCGCTCCCGCCCCTCAAAAAGGAGACCCTCGGCGCGCGCCGCGTCCTCGGCCGGCGGCAAATACAGGAAAGTGAGGAAATAGGCCGACTCATAGTGAGCCCCCTCTTCCTCGAATTGGGCCCGGCGCTCGGCATCGACCAGGGCGGATGCCACATCTGGACAACTGCTCGGTGGATAGGCGTTCGAAGGATATCGCTGCGCCTCAACGAACACCGCCCAGCCAGATCCGAGGCGACGCAGTGCATTATTGAGCCGGCCGGCAACCGCAACAAGTTCTGCTGGAACGGAGGAATCAAGATCGGGCCCGCGAAAGCGCGCGGTCCTCTGAAACGATCCATCCTTGTTGAGGATGATACCTTCGTCGACCAGTGCGGCCCATGGCAGGAAATCCGCAAGATGTGTAGTGGAGCGGCGGTATTCGGCAAGGTTCATCATTGGTTGCTCACACATTCAGATGGGTTGGGATGCGCAGATGGCGTCTTGCAGTCTCGACAAAGAGCGGATCGCGCTTCGTGGCCCAGACGGCAGTGGCATGACCGATTGCCCAGATCAGGAGGCCCGCGATCCACAGCCGCAGGCCGAGGCCGAGCGCAGCGGCCACGGTGCCGTTGACGATGGCGATCGCACGCGGCGCGCCGCCGAGCAGGATCGGTTCGGTCAGCGCGCGGTGCACCGGAATTGCAAAACCTTCAACCGGCCCGTCCATCAGATCAGCACTCCTCCGCCGAATGAGAAGAATGCCAGGAAGAAGCTCGAGGCTGCGAACGCGATCGACAGACCGAAAACGATCTGGATCAGGCGCCGAAAACCGCCCGAAGTGTCGCCGAAGGCGAGCGTAAGGCCCGTGATGATGATGATGATCACGGCCAGAATCTTGGCGACGGGCCCCTCGACCGACTGCAGGATCTGGTTAAGCGGCTGCTCCCACGGCATGTTAGAGCCTGCGGCCTCTGCAGTGGACGAGATCGCCACGGAGCTGAGCGCTACCGCAACAGCTATCATCCCGCTTCTTAACGTGACGCCGTTCATGATGGGTCTCCTGCGGGTGAAATGAGGTAGTCGCCCTCGGTCGTCAGGCCATCGACACGCGCGAGTTCTGTCAGCCGACGGTCTGCGCCGCGGCCGGAGAGAACGGCAATCACATCGATGGTCTCCGCGATCAGCGCGCGTGGCACAGTGATGACGGCTTCCTGGATAAGCTGTTCGAGGCGGCGAAGGGCGCCAAGCGCCGTGCCGGCGTGAATGGTGCCGACACCACCGGGGTGGCCGGTGCCCCAGGCCTTGAGAAGGTCGAGCGCCTCGGCCCCTCGCACCTCACCGATCGGGATTCGGTCGGGGCGTAGCCGGAGCGAGGAGCGCACGAGGTCGGACAGCGAGGCGACACCATCCTTGGTGCGCAGCGCCACGAGGTTAGCCGACTTGCATTGGAGTTCGCGCGTATCCTCGATCAGCACGACGCGATCTGCAGTTTTTGCAATCTCGGCCAGCAGCGCATTGGTCAGCGTGGTCTTGCCGGTCGAAGTACCGCCGGCCACGAGGATGTTTTGACGGTCCCGGACAGCGTTCCGCAGCCCTTCAGCCTGAGCAACTGTCAGGATGCCGGCGGCGACATAGTCGTCGAGCGTGAAGACAGCCACCGCCGGCTTGCGAATGGCAAAGGCCGGAGCGGTCACCACGGGCGGCAGCAACCCCTCAAAACGCTCTCCCGTCTCGGGCAACTCGGCCGAGACGCGGGGACTTGCCGGATGAACCTCAGCGCCGACGTGATGGGCAACGAGCCGCACGATGCGCTCGCCGTCGGCTGCGGCGAGACGCTCGCCGGTATCTGTCATGCCTCCCGACAACCGATCGACCCAGAGCCGGCCATCGGGATTGAGCATGACCTCGACGATCCCAGCGTCTTCGAGCCAGGCCGCTATCGCGGGTCCAAGCGCGGTGCGCAGCATGCGTGCACCACGCGAGACCGCTTCGGACTGAAAGGAATGGACTGCCACGCTTGCCCCCAAGGTCGCCGAGATATGAGCTCGGCGGTGGGGATCAGTAGAAAAGGCAGGTTACGCGCTCGTGCAACAAGCTGAAATCAGGCGGCGTGCCGTGGCGTAGCAAAAGAAAAGATGGCGGGATCACTTACGAGGAACGGTTGGCGACGTTTGCGCCGGATCGATGTCGAGCGAGATCTCCTGGGCCAGGGTCTGGCCCCTGGCCAGCCGGCGCCCAAGGGCTTCGACAAACCCCTCGTACCGTTCCCGGCCCTTGGCCTGCGCAGCGGAGTGCGCCGTATCAGGCAGCGGCGGCGTTGCCGTCAGCCAGAACCGCACGAACAAGGCCAACGCTTCATTTGAGATCGTGATATGACGCTCCAGCCGCTCGAGGTGCCGGGTCAGCCGGTCAAGGCGACGGCCGAGCGCCGCCTCCATCCGCTCCGAATTATCCGGCGACAGGAATGAGGCCAGCGCAGTTTCGACGATGAGCGCCTGAGGTACTCTCTTGCGGTTGGCGTGATCGGCGAGCTGGCCCGCAAGGTCCGGAGGCAAACGAAACGTGTGCTTGGTTCGCATTATCTCATCCTAGAGGTCGAGGCCGTCGCCTGGATCCATCGCGGCCTGACGCGCCAGACCGGGAACGTTCATGCGCAGCACACGCGCCCGTACGGCGTCACTGTCGCCCTCATCTTCCGTGAAGTCGAACTCCCGTGGAGGCTTTAGGGCCTCCGGCGCGATATTTTCATGCTCGGGAAGCTCCGGCTCGCGGCGAATGCCCGAATTTGCGGTAGATTGCCGAGCACCCGACACGCTTACCGGCTCGGCAACATTTGAATCCTGCGGAGCTGGCTGCCGGCTCCAATCGTCTGTCGCTACCCTACCGTCGCGGTCGAGGGAGCTTGAGTTTGGCGGTGGTAGCACGCGCTCAGTCAAACGTGGATCCTCAAAATACCTCGCCTTCTTGGCGCGGATCGGTGCCACTCCGGAAACCAGCACCAGCTCGTCCTCGGGCGCAAGCTGCATCACCTCGCCGGGCGTTAGCAATGGCCGCGCGGTCTCCTGTCGCGAAACCATGAGATGGCCGAGCCACGGACTAAGCCTGTGACCGGCATAGTTCTTCATCGCCCTTAATTCCGTGGCAGTCCCAAGCGCATCCGAAACCCGCCTGGCGGTACGCTCGTCATTGGTCGCAAATGAAACGCGCACATGACAATTATCGAGGATCGCGTTGTTCGGCCCGTATGCTCTTTCGATCTGATTGAGCGACTGCGCAATAAGGAAACTCTTGAGCCCATAGCCCGCCATGAAGGCGAGCGCCGACTCAAAGAAATCAAGCCTTCCCAGCGCCGGAAGCTCGTCGAGCATGAGCAGCAATCGATGCCGGCGGCCCCTGGCCTGGAGTTCCTCGGTGAGACGACGACCGATCTGGTTGAGGATCAACCGCACCAGCGGCTTGGTGCGGCTGATGTCGGATGGAGGTACAACGAGATAGAGCGTCGTCGGCCGATCGTCTTCAACGAGATCGCGGATGCACCAATCACAGCGGCGCGTCACAAAGGCAACAACAGGGTCGCGGTAGAGGCCGAGGAAAGACATCGCGGTCGAAAGCACGCCGGACCGTTCGTTCTCGCTCTTGTTCAATAGCTCTCTCGCCGCGGACGCGATCACTGGATGGGTCCCGGCTTCACCGAGATGCCGCGTGGTCATCATCGCGCGGAGCGCGGTTTCGATCGGACGTTTGGGGTCGGACAGAAAACTCGCGACCCCAGCAAGCGTCTTGTCCTGCTCCGCATACAGAACGTGAAGGATGGCTCCAACGAGTAAGGCGTGGCTGGTCTTCTCCCAATGATTGCGCCGTTCAAGCGAACCTTCGGGATCGACCAGCACGTCGGCGACGTTTTGAACGTCCCGAACCTCCCATTCCCCTCGCCTTACTTCCAAGAGCGGATTGTAGGCCGCACTCTCAGAGTTGGTTGGATCAAACAACAGGACCCGGCCGTGACGGGAACGAAAGCCTGACGTCAGCGTCCAGTTTTCGCCCTTGATGTCATGGACAATACAACTCTCGGGCCAAGTCAGGAGCGTCGGTACCACCAGCCCCACGCCTTTCCCGGATCTGGTCGGCGCGAAGCACAGCACATGTTCGGGTCCATCATGTCGTAGATATTGTCTGTCGATACGCCCGAGGATCACGCCGTCTGCCCCGGCGAGGCCCGCACCTCGAATGTCAGTCAGGTCCGCCCAACGCGCAGAGCCGTATGTGGCCGCCGTCTCCGCCTCCCGAGCCCGCCAGACCGACATCGCAAAAGCAACGACGATCGACATGATTCCGCCGGAGGCCGCGACGCATGCCCCTTCGACGAACACTCCAGGTGCATAGGCATCATAGGCGTACCACCACCAGAAGAATGCCGGGGGAAGATAGATGGGAACGCCCGGCGCGAGCTCAAACCAGGGGTGTCCGAGTTGTGGCTGATAGCCGAGACGCCACGCCGTCCATTGTGTCGCGGTCCACATCGTGATGAGCACGACGGTCAAGACGCAGGCGATCTGGCCCCAAAGTATTCTGGTCGCGGACATGGCATCGAATATCAAATGAGTCCGTAATCCTCAGACAAGCCATCCTGCCGGTTGCGCGTATTTTCGGATATCCAGGCGAGCAGATTGGTGCGTCAGTCGCCGACCGTGGTAGAAATCGCAGCCCGCACGTATCGCGAAAGACGTGAAAGCAGACTTAGCCCTGGCATCGGACGAGATAGTTGTCCCCTGTCGCCTGCCGGTGGCCTGGGACGCAGCGCTTAGCTTCCTTGCGGTCGGCAGATTGATCGGGCGGCTCCAACAGACTGGCGGCCTGAAGCAAAGCTCGCCGATAACCGAAGAGCTGATGTCGGCTTCACTTCCAACGGCAGACATGTGACGACCGCATCGGGTTGTTCGTCTCGTGTTATGAATGACATTGCAGCTCGTCTGAAAGTTCAAGATGTCACCAACAAGGTGGCAATACTAACGTCTTGGATGCTCGCCATGACACTTCAAATAGAACCGCGGCACGGCCTCTCTCCGAATGAACTCGACGCAATTGAAGATCGCCTCTACGACCACAATAGTCGTGCAACCGGACGCCATGATGGTCGGGGCTTGGGCTTTGTGATCCGCGACAATGCGGAACAGATTGTCAGCGTCGCCGCTGGCTATACGTGGCCGGGCTTTTCTGAACTTCAGCAGATGTGGATCGATGAGGCATATCGAGGACGCGGTTACGCACTCGCTCGAATAAGTGCTTTCGTCGAGGAGTTGTGCAGTCAAAGGCGTTCGCCGGCTTTGGGTAGCGAGCTATGACTTTCAAGCCCAAGAATGTATGAAAAGGCAGGCTTCAAGCGTGTGGCCGAGTTTGAGGGCTGGCGAGGGCCACGTCAACGTAGTCCCCGCAAAACACTTTAGTGTTGGGAAGACTGATCGCCCTATCTCCGGTCAAGGTCAATCGCGTCACGTTGGCCGTCTGCGCACTATTTCGGGCATCCTGTGAACGGACGTGGTCGGGTGGCATGTCTCAAAAGTGCCACCAACAGACTCGTCCATGCGGAATTCCGATCATCTCGACAGCAATAACGTATTCGGAACGGCGAGCGCCTTGGCACTCGATAGCAGAATGCGCTCGGGAGCCTCAGCCTACTTCATCATCATTGGTTATGGTGCTCTCGCGCTAAGCCTCATCGGCGGCCGCCTTCCCAGATGGTTCCGGTCACAGTTCGATACCGGCCTGTCGCTCAATCCCTCGATCGACGTGATGTGCCAGAGCAGATAGCGTGCTTGGCCGCTACCTTGACGACGGGCCGCGTAATCGGCAGGACCTCGCGCATATACGCGGCGAGCGCCGCGCAAAAGTTCTGAGCATAGCCCGGCAGGGGACGCCGCTTGTCCCACTGGATGACGTACCGGTCACGCAGCGGTTTACGTCGGTGGGTGATTCGAACGATTTTTAGCCGGTAGCGATCGGTCCGCAGCACCGACGGAATGATGGCCACTCCCTGCCCGGCTTCGGCGAGCGCGAGCAATGTGTGCGGCGCGCGACTCTCGAGCAGAATATTGGGCTCGATGTCGCCAACACGACAGGTCGCGTTGAACAGCCGCCGAACCGAATAACCGGAGTCCAGCAGCAGCAATGGATGGTTTGCAAGCGAAACGATATCAACCATGCCGTCGCGGCCAAGCTGGAGCGATGGGCAGCAGGCGGCCAAGACATCATCGGACGGCAATGCGAGGCTCTCGAACCAGGGGTTCACGCCCTGATCATGCCTGATGCCGATATGAACCTCGCCGCGTTCCAGCAGCGGCACCTGATCCAAGCCAAGAGCTTCCGTCAATTTCACGCGGACGTTGGGGAAGTTTTTGGCATATCGCGGCAAAAATCGCGACAGGACGCTCTCGATCGTCTGCGGCGGTGCAGCGAGCTTAAGCACGCCAGAGTCTCCCCGCTTGAGCAACTCGATGCGTTCGCTGAGCGACCCGATTTGACCTAATACCCCGCGACAATCTGCGAGCAGTTGCTCGCCTCGGGTGGTCAGGAAAAGCCGACGACCGATACGGTCGAAAAGCTTGAACCCACATTCGTATTCGAGATCGCTGATCTGCCGCGACAAGGCAGACTGGCTTATGCGCAGACGCAGCCCCGCCTTCGACACCGTGCCGAGGTCGGCAACCGCGACGAACGTCCGCAGGCGTTTCAGGTCCATCCTGCTTATCTCCGAAATGCATAAGGAATAGCTCAATTATGTATTGGACGCCACGGGAGGCGCGCCCATAGCCTATCGGAATACGCGTGAAACCGATGGGTCTCCAGCCGAATTCAGCCGGCGGACCGTCCATCCGGGCCTGGAGTTCGGGCGGTCGTCACTGCTTCCAATTGAAGGAGGCGAACCATGAAAACACGTCTGCTCATTTATGTAAGTGCTCTCCCTCTCATGCTGCTCGGGATGACGGGAGACCTGCGGGCGCAGCCGCAGGAGACGGGGGCGGCCGCGCGGCGCGTGATCATCTTCGTGTGGGACGGGCTTCGCGCCGACGACCTTACTCCAGAAATCACGCCAAACTACCTCGCGCTGGCTCGATCGGGTGTCGTCTTTGCGGACCACCACGCCGTCTATCCGACCTTCACGATGATGAATTCCGCCTCCATCGCTACCGGCACCTATCCGGGCGTGCACGGGTTCTACGGCAACGTGGTGTATGCGCCGTCCGCGAAGGGGAAGAACGCGAAGGGAGTCGAAATTGATTTTTCTGCGCCGGCGTTCATCGAGGATTTCGGCGTAGTCGAAGCCGTGCGGGACGCCTACCAGGGCAGGCTCACGCTCGTTTCGACGATGCTGCAGACCGCGCAGGGCAAAGGTATGACGACGGCGGCGATTGGCAAGTTCGGCGCCGCCTTCATTCAGGACTACAAGCGCGGCGGGATCGTCCTCGACGAGGACGCGGCGATGCCGCTCTCGTTCGCAGAGGAACTGCAGCAGGCCCGTTATCCGCTGCCGCGCAACAGCGTCAATGCCTACGAGGCGGGCGCTTTGACTCTCGCGAAAGACAATGGCGATCCAACCGGGCCCATACCGATTGCGCGCCTCAAGGATGGACAAACCAGCGATCCGCTCGACCGCAGCGGCGCGCTGTCCCGGCGCGGCTTCGCGTACCTGACCGACGTCTTCGTGAATTACATCCTGCCCAACAAGAAGCCGGACCTGACGATCTTCTGGTCGAAAGAACCGGATGCGACGAGTCACGCCTACGGGCCCGGCACGTACAACTCGATCGACGCGACCCGGATGAATGACGAGATTTTGGGGCGGATCGTCGAAAAGGTCCGCCAGCTCGGCTGGGAAGATTCGACCGACATCATCATCACCCAGGACCACAATCACAGCACCGTGTCCGGCGACTTTGTGCATTATCCGCTGCGAGCCATCGTCGATCGCGGCGTCGGGGCGCCCGATCAGCATGGCTACTCTGTATCAGGCTTCGTACGGACCGCCGAACTGCTGACCCGCGACGGGCTGAAGGCCTTTGACGGAGCGGGCTGTCGCAACATACCGATCCTGTCCGGCATTACGGCCGGCGGGACCCACCTTTACCCGGGCAAAGACGACCAGCACGGGAACGTGTGTGGCCGCGCGCAAAAATACACTTCGCCGAGCTACCTAGTGCCGAGGCCCGTTCCCGCTGGGGCCATCGTGGTCGCCGCGAACGCTGGCAGCGATTATATGTTCGTGCCGGACGGCAACATCGATACGGTTAAGACCGCGGTGACCAGCCTGCAAAGCCGCATGCAGTTCGGCGCGATGTTCGTGAGCGACAGGTACGGCGAGATCGCGGGAACACTGCCTATGAGCCTCATAAAGACCGAGAGCAGCGCAAACGGCCGCGCGCCGGACATCATCGTCAGCTTCAGCTTCGACGAGAGCGTGGCCGTGGCGGGCAAGTCTGGCGTGAGCTACGCCAGTTCGATCAACCGCAGAGGTGATCACGGCAGCTTCTCGCCCACTGACACGCATATTTCGTTGATGGCCAGCGGCCCGGCTTTCAAATCCGGCCTTCACGATCCACTGCCGACGGCGAACGTGGACATCGCGCCAACGGTCGCGCGTATCCTGAATTTCAGCATGCCGGACGCTCAGGGACGCGTGCTCGATGAAGCGTTGCAGGGCGGCCCGCCGATCACCGAATACACCGTGGTGAATAAGACGCACCGGTCCTCGATCCGCGCTGGATTGACCGTGAAGCTGCCGACTGACCAGGATGGCCTGACTGTCGATCCCAAGCTGACCAGATATTCGGTTGAATTGCAGACCAAGATCCTCGGTCGAGGTGGCGCGAGCTATACCTACTTCGATCAGGCCAGAGCCGTCCGCGATTGAATTTTGGTCGACCCCTATATACTCGGTCAGATCCTGCGTCCGACCGAGACCCGTCCACCTTCCGACGTCTGATCCGCAATTGGCACGATGGCTGCAGTTCCTCCGTCCCACTATCGGTCGACCCGGCGACAGATGACGCACGTTCATCAAACAAAGAGTCGGCGTACCGGCTGCAATGTGTCTGCACGCAAACTCTTGCCCGGGCGGTTCGCCTGATTTTTGGTCAGATCGCAATTTAGCGATCAGGGCCGGCGGGACGTAGATCCCCGACCGAGCGAGCGCAAGATAAGCGGCGCGAGGTGCGCCGCGCCGAAGCTCGCATGGCTTCTGTTGCTACCGCCTTGTAGGTCGTGGGCGTAGCGCCGCGCCGCAGTTCGTGCATGACGAGCCCTCGCGCAAAAACGGCGGGTTTTGGCGTTCCCATTTTTTGTACCGAAAGTCGGGCCAACTAGCAGTGTCTTCAGGAAGAAGCATCCGTCGGTTTGACGAAAATCCGCTTGAGTTCACGGTCATCTTCATCGATGACGGCGACGGCGAAACCCCGGTATTGATCTCCATCTTGTGCAAGTTCAGCAGCGATTTTGGCTCCATGGGCGGCTGCATCTTGCGACGAGTCGAAGCATAGACCGTTGTCATCCCGGTATTCACGGTCGCCATCCACGACATGAAAAAAATAGCGGCTCATCTCACATCCGGAGCGGTGGGCTTGTCTTTCCATTAGCGCATCATGTTGGCGGGCTGTTCGGGGGGGGGGCACAGGTGTTCCAGCAACTTGCTGATCTTGCGCGAGCAAAGGATCCTGGCCTTCACAATCCATGCATTGCGGCCCCGCATACCCGTTCCGAGCGCGAGCCTCATGGGCTTGTGGCATTTCGGGCAGATCGGGGGTGTTGAGGCATTCATGGCACAGGTGGACCGGACATTTTCGGCAACGATGTTCGCTAGCGTACTCCCCCAGAATCCCAGCTGTAAATAAGTAAATTGTTGATATTATTACATCTTTTGCTAATTTTTGGATTTTTTGGTACTCAAAGGAACCTTGGGTAAGTGAGTGAATTGTGTATTTTACTAACTTCGCATTAGCTGGTGAAAATACTCTTCTTGGAGGACGCCATGAACGGTCTCCGCGCTGAGCGATTGCAGATCATGCTTTCGCCGGAAGAACTATCGGCGATTGACGACTTCAGATTCCAGCATCGTATGCCAACCCGAACCGCCGCTGTTCGCGAGTTGCTTAAATTGGGCCTCACGGCGCATGCGACCACTGGTAATGGCATGAAATCCAGCAACTACGGGGTGTTTAGTCGAGGACCTAGCGGTCATCAGGATGGCAACGCTACCGGCGTACCCAGCGAAGGGGTTCGCACTGATTGGGCTTGCGCCCGTCGCGTCGATGTCCGCGTTGGGGTCATGAACGAACGTTACGCGGCGCTTGCCTTTGGGTAGGTCTGACGAGCAGTCAGAGTATCGGTGTTTCAGCACCTCGGGGCTAATTAAGGTTACCTGACAATGTCGGCTACCTGACAGAAATCCGCTCCCGCGAAGGTTGTCATTGTTTTGCCAAAGTATTCCAGAATTTTTCAAAGCAACCTTTCGCGATTTAGCTCCGTTGGTCCTAGCGCAATAACTCGGCTGGCACATCAAACTCCCGGCCCAAAACATATGCCGCTATTCTTTTTTCATCAGCATGTGAATGGAAGGTCGGAACGGGACCGGAGAGGGCGTCGATTTCCGAGTGTAGATGATGCGCGCGTCTACGCCGTCCAACGTATATCTGCCATTCTCCGGAAAACTGTCTCCTCTACGACCGACACTTACCTCGCCACTGAGGTATCTGATGGCGAGCACACTCTCTGTGTAGTGAGAGCGAAAGTGATCATCCAGCGATAGGACACTATTCGGGCGGCACGCTTGCGCGTGAATTTCTACTTGCGGATTTCGCGGCGGCCCTTGGGGCCGCTTCCCCTTCTCTGTCGGTGACAGCTTCATCTGTCGGTCGCTGCATTTGCTTCGCGCCGAACGGACCTGCTCAGGATGACCCGTCATGTCTTAAGCGCATCGGTCCTAGCATTCCCGTCGTTCCTGGCACGTCATACAAAGGCAAACCGCCACGCTCACGCGGCTCAGACTTTCGGCGCCGTTGTTTTCTTATCGCGTGCTCTCGCGATCCTGCAGAAAACGCCGCCTACCCCCAAGTTCGATATGCGTGCAGCGGCTTGAGAGAATGCATCAAGTTCGTTCCGCTCGCCTCGTCGCGTCAGAATCCAAGTTAGCACAAACCAGACTCCAGCTACGATCTGAAGCCCTACGTTGAAAGCAAACGCAGTCTGGTAAGCTATCTCAGGATAGTGTCCATTTGTGGGAGCCCAGAGTTGAACCAATAACCCCGTCATATATTGCACGACAAACGCGCCGCCTATGTGGAAGACATTCAGCGCTGCATTGGCCCTGCCAGCCAGTTCCTTTGGGAAATACTCGGCCAGGATCGCATAACTGAGGACAGTTCCGGCACCGACGGCCGCCACGACGATCCACGGGACATACGACGGGAGCGGCAATCGCAAGATCAATGCCAGTTGAGCCGCGATGAACACCGTGGCGACAAGGCCCAACAGAGGCCGCGGTCCCATCCCACGTCGGCGCGCCCGATCGACCGCAATGCCCCACAGAAGCCCGCCCAAACTCAATGCGATGGCCATGATGAGCAAATGCCAGAGTAATACTGAGCGGTCGACACGCTCGACATCGCTGAGCCATGGCGCCGCCCACAGTCCCTGCAACGCCCATGCTGTCCCGATACAGGTAGCTGAAAGTGGAGCGAGGCGCCAGAAGCGTGGATCGGCATAAACCGTCTTTAGACTATTAGGGGCTGGTCCGCCCGCCACCGATATACGTGCTGGCATCTCTGGGACAGCAAGATAGATGATCAGAGCGCACCCGGCCGACACAATCGCGAGCAGCGCAAACAATGCTCGCCAGCCCACCGAGACCAGCAGGAATTCCGCAGGCAAAGTTGCCGTCAGCGCGCCCAGGGCTCCCAGCATAATCATCAGGCCGTTGAGCAGTGGGATACGTTCGCTGGGAAACCACAGCACGAGGGCTTTCAGGGCGGCGGTTAATGACGCGGCGACACCAAGACCAATCAGTGCCCGGCCGCCGAGGAGCAGCCAAAAATTATCCGAGACGGCAAATAGCGCTGCACCCACAGCCGCGGCAACCATCACGGCACCCTGGATCAAGCCCGGACCATATCGGTCCAACAGGATGCCGATCGGGATCTGAGCAGCCGCGAAGGTCAGGTAGTACACAGACGTCAGTAGACCAAGATCGCCAGCGCCGAGGCCAAATTCCGCAGTCAAGGAGCCGGCGACCGTCGCGTTGATAGTCCGGAACAGAAATGAGAGATAGTAAGCGGCAACGAACGGCAGGAACACCCGCAGAACCAGGCGCCAATTTTCTGTCAAACCGCCGGCAAGTCGGCGTCGAGTCGCATGGCTGGACGGTCGCGACCGTAGCTGCTGTTCGACCGATCCTTGGTCAGCAACTGCCTGCCTTGCAACGGGTCTAGTGCAGAGGCAGTCCTGCCTTTCCTGGAAAGTTGAACAGGCTGCCGCCCTCCCGGACGGCAGTGGAATGCTCTAATTCGATGCCGACCGTGTTTGATGTGCGGAAATCTGGCTCATGGGTTGAGGAGCACCTTTCCGACGTTCCCTCGCACGGGCCACGCGAATGAGCCTCGCGTTTCGGTGTGCTGAGCCGGTCCATCGTCTCCTGCATGAGCGATGTTCCCAACCGAACGCGTCGCCCGACCTGCGCGGCAAATTCGTCGAAACGCTCGGACCCAAGTACGCAGGCAGCACGTTGGTCCGCTGCGGGAAGCACTGGCGTTACGGCGAGATGGAAGCGCGCCTGAAGGGCCACAGTCTCATTAACGATTCTAAGACCGCGATCGAGCTCTTCAAGTTGGCGGCTCATAAGGGAAAGGCGACGGTCTACCGGGATGTTGTCGGTTTCATCATCCGAACCGAGGAACTGAGCGAGGGCGGCCTCAACGAGCGCTGATTTGGTGGCGCCGGGATGCTTGGCAGCTGCCGCTAGCCGCGCGGCCATCTGCTCGGAGAGGTAGACGCCAATTCTGGGCTTCATCGTTGGACCTTTTGAAGAACGTTTTTCCTGCAGTGCGCCCTCTGAAGCAGAGCGATGATGCCGGCCGACTTCACCCGACGCACTGAACGTTGGCTATCAAAGGGACTGCTTGCGGCTCTAAGCAACCGCTCAATCGCAACCATCGTGTGTTCGGATAGATTGGCGTACAAAAGCCGATCGAGATTGCATGGTATCTGACCGGCAGCGCGAAGTGCGATTGCAACCGAGCGCCTCGTCCGCTGGCGCGGAAGTGCTGGGCAGCCTACCAATCAGATTCCCAAGCCAACTTTCCTTCCAAAACTCCAGATCACCCCGCCTCCACGTGCCGCGACCCCGGATACCTGTCGATCGAGATGCTGCTCCAATGCTGGCCGCCAGGGGACGAGTTGAAACCCAAGTCCATCGTCGATCATGGCAAACCGGCCTGATGCCAGCGTTACGCGCTGACGATAGACGCCCACAACGCGTTCGCCTTCCGACGCAGGACCGTGGACTAGTCCCGTCTCGGCCGAGAGCCTTGCGACCGCTGCGTCGAGTTCCCGCCGTCGCAGCGTATTGAGTAGATCGCGGGCAAGGATGGCCCTTGCTCCCTGCCGGCGCGCGAGGCCCTCGCCTGCGAGATAGTCAACCCTACGCTCCATGGCTTCGCGCACTTCGGATCCGAAACCGCCGTTCGCGACGACCACATCCCGCGCGAGTAACTGCCGGTCAATCCAGGTCGCGCCCGGCGCCGTTACCTGGGCTTCGATATTGAGATCGGACCGCGTGGCGAGCGAGAGCCGCTTGCGGCCCTGAGCATCATCGTAGCTCCGCGCCTCCACGATCGCCCCGGGCGCAGCATCGCCGGTCATTTCGATATCGGTGAACCTGAGATGATGCGTTCGTCCATCGATCCCCTCGACGACGGCGTAAGCCGAGCCCTTCAGTTCGTCATGCAGTCCGCGCTCGATTAGACGGCCGAGCACCCTATCTGCCGGCTCTTCGCCGTGCACGGCAAAGCCGGATACGTCCGGCTCGCGGCCGTAGCCGCTCATCGCCCGATGCATGGTTTTGATGATGTCGCCACGAACTGAGAGATCACGCAGCTTGTCTTCGATACCGGGTTTGAGGGTCCAGCAGCCCGGTGCAATCTGCTCGGCAAGACCGAAGCGCTCCAGTTTGGTAGCCCGGCTGATCATCAGGCGGCGGAGTTCGACGTCTTCGCCTGATGCACTGGGACGAAGGTCCGCCACGCCAGCGCCCTCGTCGGCCGCAATACGCAACGCCCGATCGAGGCTCGTCCAACGTTCCGCCTCCACCTCTCTTTCCAGGGCAGAACGGATTTCCTGCTCGCTGCGCGGGCCGAGCTCCAGCGTGACGCGCTCGGCGGCCCGATCCCGAAACCCGCGGCTGATGTAATCCCGGCTGATAACCAGATCCTGGCCGTCCTCTGCGCGGCCGCGGATCAGAACATGGATGTGCGGATTGTCCGTGTTCCAATGGTCGACCGCGATCCAGTCCAGTTTAGTTCCAAGATCCCGGGCCACGTCGGTTATCAGCTCGCGCGTGAAGGCGCGGAGATCGCCGATCTCGGCGGCATCTTCCGGAGAAATGATAAATCGAAAATGATGTCGGTCATCCTTGCAACGCTCGGCGAACGCACTCGCATCCGCTGTATCCGACGCCGCATCGAACATCCGCGCGTCGGCGCCGTCCCGCGTCACGCCCTCTCGCTTCAAATAGGTGATGTGCTTGGACAGCGGTGCCGACCGAAAGCGGCTGCCGTGGTGGCGGACCACGCGTGCCTTCATCACCACGCGTCGCGAGGTCGAGCGGAGGGACAAGGAGAGCGCGGCACGCCGGCCTCGTCCGAAGCGAGACCGGCTGGCGCCGCCCTTACCGCGCCCGAAACCGTCGCCGATATGCCCGGCCCTCTTGGCCGCTCGCATGACCTGGCCAACAAAGCTCTTCGGACGTGAGGGACTACGTCCGCCGTCGCGGATGCGGCCCGGCCGAACACGAAGATCATTGTCGTGCTGGCTCACGATCGCCTCACTGCAAGCTTGCGCAGGCCGACGGCTCTCGCTGCGTTGATTTCCCTGGCGATTTGGAATGAGGTGACGGCTTGATCATTCCGGTTGCCTCT
>NZ_LLXZ01000204.1:0-227 GCF_001440395.1 Bradyrhizobium jicamae
CGCAGGGACGACCGCTGCCGAACCGGTTCGGCGCTCCGGGACTGCAGCGTCCGCCCGGCGTCCAGGGTGCGCCCGCCCTGCAACGACCGGGATTGCCTGCAGCGCCGCGACGCCCTGCGCCCGCGCCGCAACGCGGCAAGCCGCCGAAGGAATTGCGCTAGTGGAAAGATTGAATCAGGCCGCGCGCCGCAGCCAGTCCCGCACGCGCTGAAGCAGGGTTTTGCGCG
>NZ_LLXZ01000204.1:379-13054 GCF_001440395.1 Bradyrhizobium jicamae
CATCAACGGGTGCACCGGCGCTCGTATCGATCGCCGCCATCACGTCGTCATGCTCAGCAACCTGCGGCGCGGGTTGCTCAGGCAGCGGCAAGGCAGGCCTGGGAGCGACCGCGGGCGGCGCTGTCTCGCCGATCCGCCTCGTCCGGCGCTTTTCCGGCGCCGGCTGCTTGGCCCGCGCTTTGCGGGCATGCGCGGCCGCGGCCAGTGCGATCGGGCCGACATTTTCAAGGAACGCGCGTTCATAACCACGCGAGAGCCGGTCGACGGCGTCCGCAAGCGGCAGCCAATCCACCGCCTTCACGTCACGCATCAACTCATGCGCCGGCGCGTCGTCCGCCTGCATGCGCCAGTAGTGCACGACCTTGGAGCCACCGCGGGATTCATAGACCAGCGTTCCCAGAAACTCATGCACGGAAACATCGTGACCGGTTTCCTCCATCACTTCGCGTTCAGCGGCGGCGCGCGGCGTCTCGCCGTCGTCGAGCTTGCCTTTGGGCAGGACCCATTCATTGCGCTTGCGCAGGCGCACCACCGCGACCAGCGGCGTCCTTGCCTGCCGCAGCACAATGCCCCCCGCCGCCAGCACCGGCGTCCGCGCCATCTCTCTGTTCCCGCGTTTTCGTCACTGCGAATCCAGTGCGAACGCGAGCATATAGAGGCAAAGGCCGGGAGAATCGAGACTAAACCTGGGGTTTGCGCAACAGCGGCTCGCCGGCGCGGATGCGTGCTCCCTCCACGACACCGTCGGCGAATTCGAAACTCTCCGGCGCCAGCACGATGATGGTCGAGCCGTGCTCGAACCAGCCGAGTTCGTCGCCTTTCTTGACCCGCGCAAAGCAGGCGAAATCCACTGGTCCCCTGCTCTGCGCGTTGAGCGTGACATCGAGGAAATGCAGGCGGATGCTGGCGACAAGAATGGCGGCGACCGGCACCAGCGTCAGCGCCTCGCCGGTCGAAAGCCGCGTGCGCAGCACCGCGCGCTCGTTCTTGCAGAACAAACGCTCCACCCGCTTCAGCGCAATCGGATTGACGTTCCAGACATCGCCATGGATGAACGTCACCCTCTTGATCGTGGCGTCATAGGGCGCGTGAAAGCGGTGATACATGCTGGATGTCAGCCGCAGGGTGAGGAAGCGGCCGTTGCGGTGCTGGTCGACCAGCACGGGATCGCCGAGCAGATCGAGCAGCGAATAAGGCGCGCCCTTGATCTGGAACAGTTCGGTATCGGCGATCCGGCCATGCGCGCCGATGATGCCGTCGGAAGGACTGACCACGATGGCCGGGTCGGGATCGACCGGCCGTAGCCCGGGACGAAGCTCGCGGGTAAAGCAATCGTGCAGGCTCTTGAATTCGGTCTTCTTGGCTTCCGACAGATCGAGATCGGAAAACAGCCGCCAGCACGCGATCGAGGCATCGCGCACCAGCGGGTTCTCGATCTTGCTGAACCAGCCCATGAATCGCGTCAGTGCCGCCCGCGGGACGCGGTTGGTCAGGAGAAAGTTTAAATCCTCCTGCTGGGTGAAGCGGGCGATCAGGCCGCGGATTGTCATCAATCTGTCAGGTGGATTGGCTAGCGCTTCAGGCATGGACACATCCCTTCCGATTCTTTCCCTGTCCGCCGCTGCGGCCGTAAGCGCCGCGGCAGTATTCCCCAAATTCAAGGCGCGGCTGGCGCTCTCGCGCGCCAAGCACCGCTCGCTATCAGGACATTCCAAAATGTCCAAGATGGTGGCGCGGCTGGTGCCGCACTACGAGTTCGACATCGACGATTTCTTCGCGTCCGACGGCGCGCCCGTCGACGTCGCCATGCAGCGCCAGGACGCCTTCTTCCGCCTCGCCAGCCTCTTCGAGGAGCGCTACGCCAAGGGCCGGCGAATGACGGCCGAGGCCGCGACGCAGATCTCCGACCTGCAGTTCACGGAAAACTATCGGGTGCCGTTCCAGTACAGCCGGCTGGTGCGCGAAAATCTCGGCACCGGCGCCTTCATGCAGTCCTCCGCCGGCGTCACCGTCACCGATGTCGACGGCAATGTGTTCTACGACCTCACCGGTTCCTACGGCGTCAATATTTTCGGCAACGACTTCTACAAGGAATGCATCACGGAAGCCGAAAAGCGCGCCAGCGCGCTCGGCCCCGTGCTCGGCCCCTATCATCCCGTCATCACCGACAACGTCCGCCGTCTCTGCGAAATATCCGGCCTCGACGAAGTCTCGTTTCACATGTCCGGCACCGAAGCCGTCATGCAGGCGGTGCGGCTGGCGCGCTACCACACCCGCCGCTCGTATCTGGTTCGCTTCGCCGGCGCCTATCACGGCTGGTGGGGCGACGTGCAGCCCGGCGTCGGCAATCCGGTGTCGCCGCACGAGACCTACACGCTGGCCGACATGTCGGAGCGGACGCTGCATGTGCTGCGCACCCGCCGCGACATCGCCTGCGTGCTGGTCAATCCGCTGCAGGCACTCCACCCGAACGCCAATGCACCCGGCGATTCCGCGCTGGTCGACTCTTCCCGCAAGGGCGCATTTGATCGCGCGGCCTACACGGAATGGCTGAGGAAACTCCGCGACATCTGCACCGAGCGCGGCATCGTCTTGATCTTCGACGAAGTCTTCGTCGGCTTCCGCCTCGCCGCCGGCGGCGCGCAGGAATATTTCGGCATCCGCGCCGACATGGTGACCTACGGCAAGAGCCTTGCAGGTGGGCTTCCCGTCGGCGTGGTCTGCGGCCGCAAGGATTTGATGCGCCGCTTCCGGGACGACCGCCCGGCCGACGTCTGCTTCGCCCGCGGCACCTTCAATTCGCACCCCTACGTGATGACGGCGATGGACGAATTCCTGAGCCGTCTCGCCAGCCCGAACTTCAACGCGGTCTATCAGGGACTCGACGAAACCTGGGACGGCCGCGCCGCCGCACTGAACGAGCGGCTCGCCGCGAACGACCTGCCCGTTCGCGTCAGCAATCTCTCCTCGATCTGGACGGTGCAATACACCGAGCCGTCCCGCTACAACTGGATGCTTCAATACTATCTGCGCGCCGAGGGGCTGGCCTTGAGCTGGGTCGGCACCGGTCGGCTGATCTTCAGCCTCAACTATACGGATGCGGATTTCACCGAGGTCGCCGACCGCTTTGTCGCGGCGGCCGACAAGATGAAGCGCGATGGCTGGTGGTGGCATGAGGCTTCGCTGACCAACAAGGATATCAAGCGGCAGATCTTGAAAGAGATGCTGCGGAAGCGACTGGGGCGCTAAGGGCGGCCTGCTGTCGATTGTCATGGCCGGACTAACCCCATCCGTCATTGCCTGCGACAAACGCGAAGCGTTTGCGCAAGGGAGCAAAGCGACGAAGCAATCCATCTATCCCCGTGCGGAGAGATGGATTGCTTCGCTTTGCTCGCAATGACGGCCTGAGAGATCTTCATCTCCTTCATCATGGCCGGGCAAAAGCGCGAAGCGCGTCTTCGCGCCAGATGTCCCGGCCATCCACATCTTTGTTGTTGCTGACATTGCAAATCGCTGACCCTCAAGACGTAGATGCCCGGGACAAGCCCGGGCATGACGTTCGTTACAGGCATTCAAAGCCACAGCTCACGCGGGCTTGACGTGCTTCTCCAGGCCCGGATCGATCAGCTCGCCCTTCATCAGCGCCAGCGGCGCCTTGTAGTAGAGCTTGAGATCGCTGAAGGGGTCGGTGAGGATCTTGGTCATCCAGACCAGGCCCGTCTCGACGTCGCGGATGAAGAACAGATGCACAGTGCGGAACAGCAGCCCGCCGATGCCGACCGCCAGCCACACCTTGGCCACCTGCCGCATGAAGTCGGCGTTCGAGGTCCAGGGTTCGACCAGGCCGAACAGCGTCGGGCTGAAATACAGCACCAGCGGCGACAGCGCCCAGATCGACATCAGCACGACCTTGCGCTGCAGGTTGTAGCCGACCTTGATCTCTTCCTTGTGCTCATGTGTCGCCTGGTTGACGTGGTCGTAGCCCTTGGGCTCGAAGAAGAAGTGACCGGCCTGTCGCGTCGTCATCGACACCAGCCAGCCGACCAGCGCCGACACCACGGGGTCGAAGAACAGCATTACATAGGCAAACAGGAAGCTCGCGGCGCTGACGAAGTGCAGCGACTGGTTGATGCGGCTGTGGTGATAGTAGCGATGGTCGTCCCAGCGCTGGGTTCGCAGTTCCTGCAGAAAATTCTTGATCATTCTCTACCCCCTCATTCTTTCGTGTGTGACGTCTATCGGGATTCGATGTCCGGCATGTGACATCATGAAGTTGACATGTGACGGCGCAGAGCGACGCGATGACGCAAGCAGCAACGCCCGCGTCAGGCCGCCGCGGCGACGTCGATTTTGCGGAAGCGCACCAGCGAGAAATGCCCGAGCGGCGGCACCAGGCGGCGCTCCGCCAGCTCCATGCCGCGCGCACCCGCCAGCCATTGCGCGTAGCGCGACCAGGCAAACTCGGCGGTGCGGAAGCCGAGCGGGCGCACCACCGGCTGCAGGCGCTGCTCGATGAAGCGGCGCATGCCGGCGTCCGCACTGACGCGTGTGAGGATGATGAGCTCGCCGCCCGGTCGCAGCACGCGGGCGAATTCGTCGAGCGCCTTTTCCGGGTTCGGCACCGCCGTGACGACATATTGCGCCATCACCACGTCGAAGGAATCGTCGGGGAATTCCAGGTTCTCGGCGTCCATCACCGCAAGACCCTCGATGTTCTTCAGGCCGAGTTCGTCGACGCGCTTCTTCGCCTTCTCCAGCATCAACTCGGAAATGTCGGTGCCGAAGATGCGCAGATGCGGCGCGTATTGCGGCAACGAGATGCCGGTGCCGACGCCGACCTCGAGCACGCGGCCGCCGATCTTGTTGGTCGCCGCAATCGCCGCCTTGCGGCCCTTTGAGAACACGCCGCCGAACACCAGGTCGTAAACCGGCGCCCAGCGGTCATAGGCCTGCTCGACCGTTTCGCGATCGAAATCGAGCGGCCTCGTGCCGTCAAGCTTGATGATGTCTGCCATGATTGTCCTGCCTTCTCGTCTTACGCGTATGACTGGTTTTATGGTCGAACGTTCGCAGCGCTAGCCCTGCACGGCGCTGGTCGTGGGCGCCCGGCGCACCGGCCGCAGCGCGCGGCTCGGCTGCAGCGCGGTCAGATTGCCGAGAAACTGCCGCGCGCTGTTTTCCCAGGAACGCGACAGCGCAAAATTCCGGCAGGCCTCGCGCGACATTGTCAGCGCGCGCAGGCACGCTGCGCGCAGATCGGTGTCGATTGCGCCGATCGGATGATCGGCGATGACATCCTTTGGGCCGGTAACGGGGAACGCAGCAACCGGCGTTCCGCACGCCAGGGCTTCGAGCTGCACGACGCCGAACGTATCGGTGAGGCTCGGAAACACGAAGACGTCGGCGGCGGCAAGGTGCGCGGTCAGGTCCGCACCCTTCTTCTCGCCGAGGAAGATCGCGTCGGGGAATTGCCTTGCGAGCTGCGCCTTCTGCGGCCCGTCGCCGACGACCACTTTCGATCCCGGCAGATCGAGCGACAGGAACGCTTCGAGATTCTTCTCCACCGCGACGCGGCCCATGGTCATGAAGATCGGCCGCGGCAGGTCGAGCACAGCGGGGCTATGCGGATTGAACAGTTCGGTGTCGACGCCGCGGGTCCAGAAGCCGAGCTTGCGGAAACCCCGCGCGGCAAGCTCCTGCCGCAGCGAATCCGTTGCGACCATGGTCGTCGAGGCCGCAGCATGAAACCGCTGCAGCACCGCATATCCGACGGCGACCGGGAGCCCGATGCGGACGGCGATATATTCCGGAAAGCGCGTCGTGTAGGACGTGGTAAACGCAAGCTTGCGGCGGCGGCAGTAGGCACGCACCATCCAGCCGATCGGTCCCTCGGTCGCGATATGGATCGCGTCCGGCGCCGCCTCCTCGATGCGGCGCGCGATCTCGCGCCGGTTCGGCAGCGCGATGCGCAAGCCCGGATAGGTCGGCAGCGCCATCGAGGGAAACCCGTCCGGGGTGAGGAAGCTGATGTCGGCATCGAGCGCTCCGGCGCTCTTCGCCAGCGACGTCAGCGTGCGGACGACGCCGTTCACCTGTGGATGCCACGCATCCGTCGCAATCAAGATCTTCATGGCTCGAATCCGAGATTAACGATTCTCGAATTCGACGTTGGGACATGGATATTTCAGGCGTATGACGTCATCGTTCTGTAAGGTTGTTTTTTAAACCCATCTCCACGGATTTCAGGTAACGTGACAGAATGATGTCAGACCCGAACGACAATTCCGCACGATCGCGCCGCCGGCGAAAGCAGAAGAGCTACGCGCTGCTGATCCTTGCCGCGGGCATGCTTGCGTTCGGCGTCGCCGCCGGGACGCTGTATTACGTGCTGCGGCCGACCACGCTGCGGATCGCGGTCGGTCCCGCCGGCAGCGAGGACCAGAAGCTGGTCCAGCTCATGGCGCAAACCTTTGCACGCGAGGGCAGCTCGGTTCGGCTGTCGCTGGTCACGACGGAAGGGACACAGGAGAGCATCGCCTCGTTCACCGCCGGCAAGGCCGACCTCGCGGTGGCGCGCGGAGACCTGAACCTGCCGGAGAATGCCGAGTCGGTTGCCATCCTACGCAAGAACGTCGTCGTGCTGTGGGCGCCTTCCGGCCTGCCCGCCAAGGGCTCCAGGAAGCAGCCGACACCGAAGGTCAAGAGTCTCGAGGACCTCGCCGGTCACCGCGTCGGCGTGATCGGACGTACGCAGGCCAATGTCACGCTGTTGCGCGTGATCCTGAAAGAGTCCGGCATCAATCCGGACAAGGTCACGATCAGCCAGTTCGCCACCAGTCAGCTCAGCGAAATGGCGAAAGATCAGTCGGTCGACGCCTTCATGGCCGTCGGCCCGCTCAAGAGCAAGATCACGGTCGACGCGATCGCGGCAACGGCTGCGGCCCGCGGCGAGCCGAAATTCCTGCCGATCGACGTTTCCGACGCCATCGCCAAGAAAAACCCGGTCTACGAATCCGAGGAAATTCCAGCGAGCATCTTCGGCTCTTCGCCGCAGCGGCCGGAAGACAAGGTCGACACCGTCGCCATCAACCATCTGATCATCGCGCCGAAGTCGCTGTCGGACACGGCGGTTGCCGCCTTCGCCCGCCAGCTCTTCACCAACCGGCAGCAGCTCGCGCGTGAACTGCCGGCCGCCTCGCAGATCGAAAAGCCGGATACCGACAAGGACGCCGCGCTGCCGGCCCATGCGGGCGCCGCCGCCTATATCGACGGCAACGAGCGAACATTCCTCGAAAAATACACCGACTACATCTGGTTCGCGGTCCTGATCCTCTCGGGCCTGGGATCGGTTGGCGCCTGGTTCAGGCATTACTGGAACAAGGACGAGCGCGAGCAGTACATCGCCCATCGCGATCATCTGCTGGAGCTGATTGCGAAGGTGAGAAAGGCGGAGACGCCGGAACAACTGGCGGACATGCAAAATGCGGCCGACAGCATGTTGCGCGAGACGCTGGATTGCTATGACGACGGCACCGTCGAGGAAAGCGATCTGTCGGTGATCGCTCTCGCGCTCGAACAGTTCCATCACGCCGTCACCGACCGCCGCGTGGTGCTCGGCGCGGGCGCGGCCGACATGCCACGGATGCGGGTCGGGTAGGTCTGATCAGTCCTGGCCGGCGTTGCTTCGATCAGGCATGTGTATCCCAAACCGGCGCAACGTCGGCTCCTTACTTCCCCTCTCCCTTGGAGAGCGTGAATCGACGCCGCGAAGCGGCGGCGGGAGTTCCTTTGGGAAATTCCTGGTTCGTCATTTCACGACTTCCGTAACGGGCTTTCCTTTATCCACGATGTGGACGGTCAACATCTTCAACGCCTTGTCGCCTGCAACCTTGAATTCGGCGTGAGGCACGTTACGAATATTGATCGTCGCTGCTCCAGTCGGGAATTGCCTCTGGCTTCCGTCCGGCAGCTCAAGCATCGCGCCATCGAGCACGTAAACGACCTCTTCGCCCGGATGGATATGTCTCGGAAGATTTTCCCCGGGCAGGACAGTAACGATGGTGACGATGACATCCATGTCCTTTCCGGTCAAATCTGCTCTCTTAAGTTCATCCCGCGTGATGCCCTGCGCATGGGCGGAACTGATCAGCATAGCGATGATGGATGTGAGAAATAGCTTTTGCATATTCGACTCCCATGGAAACGCGTGAAAAAAATTCATTCGTAAGACACACTTCGACCGGGAAGCAAGGCGCCCTCGCTCTGGTTGAGCAAGATGGCAGAGCAGTAGCATAAAACCTCCCCGAGCCTGACGAGAATTGCAGTTCACTTCCGATGCGGCAGTACCACTGACAATGTTCTTGTCTCCGTCAGGTTCACAAGCGGCACACGCCTGCTGTTCTGCTTAAGACTTCTAACCTCTTCCCGCTCAGCGCGGGCTCGGCCGACATGCCGCGCAGCCGACTTGCCGCGCATGCGCGCGAGCTAGGCGCGAACGGCGCTCGTGCGTATTGCACCGAGAGCAATATGCACCGAGAGCAATGTTGATGTTGCGCCTTGCGCCGGCGCGATGCCATGTTGCGCGCGATCACGACGCTTCGCACAACATTGCCATCGGACCACCCATGCCTTTCCGCTTCACGGGAGAGAGTGAGAGACTGCGCCTGCGGCGAGCGACCGCGACTAGGCGGGTGCGCCCGTGATCGTATCAGCGATATCAAACATGCCCGCGCCTCTCACGCTCGCGATCGCCCTCTCCGGCGTTTTCCTGATCGCCTTCATGAAGGGCGCGTTCGGCGGCGGCTTTGCCATCGTCGGCATCCCCTTGCTTTCGCTGGCGATGGACCCGATCGCGGCCGGCGCGCTGCTGGCGCCGCTGTTCGTGGTGATGGATGTCACGGCGCTGCGCTATTGGCGCCCGAACACCTGGTCTCGCGTCGATCTTGCGATGCTGCTGCCTGCGCTCATCGTCGGCATCGGGCTCGGTTACTTCGCGCTGCGCGATCTCGACCGCCACGCCGTCGAGGTCGTCATGGGCCTGGTGACGCTGGTGTTCGCCGCGATCTGGCTGTTAAGCGGAGGCGAAGTCAGGGTGCGTCCGCGTTCGACGCCGAAGGCCATGCTCGCCGGCTTCTCCTCCGGCGTGACCACGATGGTCGCGCATTCGGGCGGGCCGCCGCTTGCGATGTACCTGCTACCGCTCGGCATGTCGAAGGCGCTCTATGCCGGCACCACGAGCCTGTTCTTCACGGTCGGCAATCTCCTGAAGGCCGGCCCGTGGCTCGCGCTCGCCACGCCCACCAAAAGCCTGTGGATGCTGATGGCACTCTGTGCGCCGGCGGCGCCTGCCGGCGTCTGGGCGGGATGGCGGCTGCACGAGCGCCTCGACCAGCGCACGCTCTACCGCGCCTGCTACGCCATTCTGGTCGTCACCGCAGCCAAGCTGCT
Source organism: Bradyrhizobium jicamae (assembly GCF_001440395.1). Taxonomy (GTDB): domain Bacteria; phylum Pseudomonadota; class Alphaproteobacteria; order Rhizobiales; family Xanthobacteraceae; genus Bradyrhizobium; species Bradyrhizobium jicamae. The sequence goes on from NZ_LLXZ01000204.1 coordinate 9,827, forward strand.
GTGGGATGGGCTGGCCGGATATGTCCGGTCCTGAGAAAGCCCCTCCACCCAGGTTGACGTCAGCGCCAATAGCGGCGGTGATAACGATGGCCCGAGTAGTGACGATTTCCCGATCGTTGCCAGCCATAGGCCGTGTAAGGATTGCCTCGCCCATAATTCTGGCAATTTGCATTCGGATAGAACTGGGCGCACTTGCCTGGATTGGTAATGACGTGCTGCGCCGATGCCGGATTGGCAGGAGCGAACAGCAGCAGCAAGGCAACGGCACCCAACAAAATCGCTGGTCTTGTCATGGCGGACTCGCTTGTCTCTGGACTGCGACTCCAACGGCGCCGGATGCCAAGGGTTCCTGTTTGGGCCTCTTTTTGAACCCCCTGAGCTCGCGCCAGGCACCTGCCTGGCACGGCCCGCCGGCAACGAAACCTTAACGAAACAATTCCCTAACGCGACGAAACCATTTTGGCGATTTCGTGCAAATGTCCTGAAACGGTTCACCGGTACAGGTTTCCCCAACGACGCGCCGAGAACGGCGCGGCACATTTAAAACAGGGGCGACCAATGTTTAATTCATTCAGGCTGAACACCCGCTTTGCTGCCGCCGCCTTGGGCGCGCTGGCGATCGGCGCGACCGCATTTTCCGCACCCGCCACTGCTGCTCCGTTGCCGCTGTTTCCGTTCTTCCTGCCGCAGATCGAAGCCGCCCCGCCGCCGGTTGCGGTCGCGCCCCAGGAGGAAGACCGTTCGGTCGAACTGCCGGCCCGCCTGCGCCGCCAGGTTGTGAACTACTATACCCGCGAGGCGCCGGGCACGATCATCATCGATACCCCCAACACCTATCTCTATCTCGTGCTCGGCAACGGCCAGGCGATGCGCTACGGCATCGGCATCGGCCGTGACGGCTTCACCTGGTCGGGCACCCAGACGATCACCCGCAAGGCGGAATGGCCGGCCTGGACCCCGCCCCCGGAAATGATCGCCCGCCAGCCCTATCTGCCGCGCCACATGGCCGGCGGCCCCGGCAACCCGCTCGGCGCCCGCGCGATGTATCTCGGCGGCACCATCTATCGCATCCACGGCACCAACGCGCCGGAGACGATCGGTACCCGCGTTTCCTCAGGCTGCCTGCGCCTCACCAATGAAGACGTCAAAGACCTCTATTCGCGGGTCAGCGTCGGAACCAAGGTGATCGTGCTGCCGATGACGGATCGCCGCGCCGATCTCGGCCGCACCATCCGCTAGGCACGAATAATTTCCACGGTGAAATCGGCCCCGGCATTGCCGGGGCCGATTTTGTCCTCAGCACCGTGTTAGCCCGACCTCACTTCGTAGATTCGAATGCTCGAAATGAAAGGGTTGCCTTGCGCCATCTTCTCCGCGTCGTCGAGATTCGCCGCGTTGACGATCGTGAATCCGGTAATGGAGTCGGGGCCGAGCGGAAGGTCCTTCGTTCCGCCCTTCGAGATTTCTCGACCATTCCCGAAACCGCCCATGTCTACGGTATGCGGCTTGGTTGCCTCAAACCATTTGCTCCAGGCGGACATGATTTCCGGGGTGGGTTTTTCAAATCCGTAGTGCAGCAGCACAAACTTCTTCATGCTCGACTCCTGTTCACCAGTTGAGGCTAGTGCTCTCTCCTTGGAACTCCGCTTTTCGATTGCTCCTATCAGTGCGCAGCGGGCGCGATGCGCCGACGTTCGGCCAGGTCGAACAGCAGTGGAAGCTTGCGAACCAGCGCCATGGAGCCGATGACTTTGGCGCGCTTCGCTTCGATTGCGTCTTGAAGCGAGACGCTCGTTCCAACAATCTGCAACACCGCGTCAAACGGCGCTTCCAATGTCCCCTTGCAATCCGTGATGCCTCTCTGAATCGACGTGCCTGAGCCGCCGCCTGCGACGGTAAAGCCTGCCGATTTCTTGCCATGGGTAACCATGAGACCGACGTTGATTTCCGGCACGGGTGAACGCTTCGCGATGGCATCAAGGCCAAGCATCACCCAGTCCGGCTCGAACGTGTCGCCCGGCACCGGCGGGAACAGGAAGCGGCCGCCCCAGCGGATCAACTCCCGGATCGCGGGCTGAATTTCCCGGCCGATCTCCGTCAGCTCGTACACCTGCGCATTGACCGGCCGCGGCAAAACAGTTCGCCGCACGACGTTGCATTCGATCAGGGTGGCAAGGCGCGCTGTCAGCAAGGTGGGACTCATACCATCAAGATGATCCAGCAGATCGCCAAATCGCTTCGGCCCGAGAAGGAGCTCCCGAATAATCAGGAGAGTCCAACGCTCACCGATGATTTCCGCCGCGCGGGCAAGCGCGCAGAATTGCGGATAGTGAAGATTGCTCATGCCTTCGAGATTAGTTCCTCCGCATCATCTTCTGTAGGCGAGGGCGATCAGCGGGCCCACGATGGCGAACTGTAGAATCGTGAACGCGGTTTCGAGCAGCACAAAGTCCGGCACGGAAATCATCACATTTTTGGCTGCAACAGCGAGCGTGGTGAACGACCACGACAACAGGCCTGCGCCAAGACCATACAAGAGCCCGTCCTTCAGAATAGACCCGCTGCCCCGCGTGAATACGCGCGGGAACAACCACGAGAAGATCGCGCCCTGGATGATCATTGAACCCAATCCAAAGGCGATCACTGGTTCGTCGCGATAGATCTGGAGCGCATGATACTTCTGCTCGAACAGCACGAGATGCCAGACGAAGGCGATCGGAAAGGTCGGAACAAGGTATGCGGCAAAGCCGAGCCAGAAGCTGCGGGCGTCGGCCGGGCGGGCAACATACGATACTGCGGACATCGGCAACTCCGATCTTACTACATTTTTTATAGTAGTTACTATAAAATCTGGAGTCAACAGATCGGAGGAAATGGCCGCGTGAAACCGCCAACTCGGCCAGATGATCCAATCCAGCACGCCGAGCCAAGGGAGGGGCGTCGAATTGAAGTCTCGGGAATGTCCGTCAAACGGGCAGGGCCATGGGAACCCGCTGCACTGGCGCGTCTCTCGCCTTCCCTGTAAAATGTTGTGGGGCGATTCATTGAGGGCTCGGGGGGACGATGCGTCTGCCGATGCGTCTGAAGACGATTGCGATCGCGCTTGTGGTCGTCGTCGTCTCGTTTACCGCGAGTCTGAAGCTCATGGACGTCGTCGTGCCGCGCGCGACGAACCGCCCGCCGCCGCTTGCCGAATTGCCGCCGCTGCCGCCGGCGCCGCGTGCGTCC
>NZ_LLXZ01000205.1:0-244 GCF_001440395.1 Bradyrhizobium jicamae
CTGCTTCGGCTGCGGTGGCCGCTTCTGCGCGGCCGGCGGCGGTGCGGTCGCCTTGGCCGGATCGGGCTGCGCGCTGACGATGGTCTGGTCGGGGCCTTTGCAGTCCGTCAGCCAGATATCGTAGACCGGATGCTCGACGCCATGCAGGCCGGGGCTGGCGGCGAACATCCAGCCCGAGAAGATCCGCTTCACTTCGCCCTGCAGCGTGATCTCATCGACCTCGACAAAGGCGTCGGTGTTGGCG
>NZ_LLXZ01000205.1:527-49587 GCF_001440395.1 Bradyrhizobium jicamae
CTGACGCTGTCCCGGCGGCGCATTGGCGACGCCCGGCTGACCCGGCTGCGGCGGCTGAACGGCGACACCCGGCTGGGTGCCCTGCGGAGCGACGGTGGTTCCGGGCGGCGGTGCCAGCGGCTGCGACTGGAAACTGCCAGGCGGCGGTGCGCCCTGCCCCGGCGGCGGCCGGTTCGGCGTCGGCAACAACCGCCCACGCGGCAGTTCCGGCACTTCCTCGTCGTCGTCAGGGATTTGTTGCTGCTGCTGACTGCCGCGCGGAATGGCGCCCGGCGGCCGCAGCGGCGGATCGGAAAAGATATTGCCGATCTGCGCCTGCGCCGGGGGCGCGAGCGAGGCCGTGGTGGCGGCGATCAGGGCCGCAAGACCGGTCAAGGCAATGGTTCGAAGCATCTCGCGCGGCTTTAACAGGCGAATCGGGCTCGCGACATAGTACAGACTTATCCGCCGCTCGCGTCCCTCCCGGTTAACACGCTGAATACGGCGGGGAAAGGGCGGTTTGCCCCCTTCCCGCCGCACTGAATCTGGCCTGGACGGACGCAAAACCGCCTTCCAGGCAGTCGTCCCATGACCTAGCCACGCCCCGTTTCAGATGAAATAGTTGCCCCTTCGCGTGGCCCCGCGCGAAAAACATCAAAATCCGGGAAAACCGGACGAGCAGAGGAAACCCCAAGCTATGCCCGATCGAATTCGCCTCGATGGCCGGGTTGCCGTCGTGACCGGCGCGGCCGGCGTCATCGGAACCGCAACCATTCGCCTGTTGGCCGAGCGCGGCGCCCGCATCGTCGCCGTCGACCGCAGGGAGGACGACCTCAAGGCTGCCATCAGCGGCCTGCCCGCCTCCGCCGAAGCGCTCGCGGTCACGGCTGACGTTACCCAGGAAGGCGACGTCGCCGAGTATGTCCGCGCCACCGTCGACCGGTTCGGCACCATCGATGCGTTCTACAACAACGCCGGCATCGAGGGCGACATCAAGCCGATTCCGGAATATTCGCTGGAGAGTTTTCGTCGCGTGCTCGACGTCAACGTCGTCGGCGTCTTTCTCGGCATGAAGCACGTGCTGCCGGTGATGCTGAAACAGAACAAGGGCAGCATCATCAACACGGCCTCGATCGCCGGCCTGATGGGATCGCCGATGATCGCCGTCTACAGCGCCAGCAAGCATGCCGTGATCGGGTTGACCAAGAGCGCCGCCTGGGAATGCACCGGCACCGGCGTGCGGATCAATTGCGTCTGCCCCGGCCTGATCGACAGCCGGATGCTCAGCACGATCCTGCAGGGCCGCAATCCCGGCAACGAGCCGCCGCCGACCGAGAAGATCGTCGATCGAATTCCGGCGCGGCGGCTCGGACAGGCTTCCGAAGTCGCCTCCATCGTGGCGTTCCTTGCGTCAGACGAAGCAAGCTACGTCTCCGGCTCCGCCTACACCGTCGATGGTGGCCGCACGGCGGCGTGACTAGCCGCGTCATTCCGGGGCGCATCGAAGATGCGAGCCCGGAATCTCGAGATTCCGGGTTCGGTCTTTTCGGACCGCCCCGGAATGACGAAACTCAAAACCAAGGTATCAACCGATATGCCCGTTACGCTCGATCCCGATGCCGCCGCCGTCTACAAGGCTTTTCAGGACGCAGGCCGCCCCGCCTATGAGACGCTGACCGCACCGGAAGCGCGTGAATACTACCGGGCCGCCCGGGTTGTCAGTAATCCCGAGCCGCCCGCGCTGGAATCGAACAAGCCGCTCAATATCCCCGCGCCACACGGCGCGATACCGGCGCGCATCTACACGCCGAAGACGCTGCGAAAGAGCAATGGCCTTGCACCGTGCCTCGTCTTCTTTCACGGCGGCGGCTGGGTGATCGGCGATCTCGATACCCATGAGGTGGTTTGCCAGAAGCTTGCCCATGAGGGCGACCTGATCGTCATCTCCGTCGATTACCGGCTGGCACCGGAGCACAAATTCCCCGCCGCCATCGACGACGCCATCACCGCGACCAGATGGATCGCCGCCAATGCCAATCAGCTCGGCATCGACGCGGGGCACCTGTTGGTCGGCGGCGATAGCGCCGGCGGCAATCTCGCCGCTGTCGTGGCGCTCGCCGCGCGCGACGGCGACGGCCCGAAACTTGCCGGTCAGGTGCTGGTCTATCCCGCCACTGATTTTGCGATGAAGCATCCCTCGCACAGCGAGCCCGAGACCAGCATCCTCTTGACGCATTCCGTGATCAAATGGTTCTGCAACCACTATCTCAACGGCACGACCGATATCGATCACTGGAAGGCCTCACCCGCACGCGCCAAAACGTTCGCGGGATTGCCGCCCGCCTATGTTCTGACCGCGGGCGCCGATCCGCTCCGCGACGAAGGCGCTGAATATGCCGCGCGGCTGAAGGAAGCCGGCGTGCCCGTGACCTATCGTCACTTCGCCGGCCAGTTCCACGGCTTCTTCACCATGGGCAAGCTGCTGCAGCAAGCCAATGTCGCCGTCAGCGAAATCGCCGCATGGCTGAAGGCGCTGAAATAACGCTACAGTACGCTCACATCCTTTTCGCGCACGTTCGAGGCCGTAGTGATCGACCCAATCGTTGTGTTTGGAATCCCCGTCGACTTCATCCTGTTTGCCCTGACGCTGCTCGGGGTCGCTTTATTCCATCACAAGACGCTTCAGGTCGCGCTCACCGGCCTCGCTGCGATCATCGCCTACAAACTGATCTTCACCGGCTTCAAGCACGGCACCGGGGTGGCCGGCCTCGGCCACCATATGGCGCATGAATGGGTGACGCTCGCCAATCTGTTCCTGCTCCTGATGGGGTTTGCGCTGCTCTCGCGGCATTTCGAGGAAAGCCGGATTCCGGATGAGATGCCAGCGCTGTTGCCGGACGACTGGAAGGGTGGCGTCGTTCTGCTCTGCCTGGTGTTCGTGTTATCGAGCTTCCTCGACAATATCGCGGCAGCGCTGATCGGCGGCACCGTGGCGCGGCACGTCTTCCGCGGCAAGGTTCACATCGGCTATCTCGCCGCCATCGTCGCAGCCTCGAACGCCGGTGGTGCCGGCAGCGTCGTCGGCGACACCACGACGACGATGATGTGGATCGCCGGCGTCAGTCCGCTCGCCGTGGTGGAAGCCTATATCGCGGCGATCGTCGCGATGCTGGTCTTCGCCGTGCCTGCCTCGATTCAGCAGCAGCGCTACTCGCCGATCCAGAAGGATCCGTCGAAAAGCGTGATGATCGATCCGGCGCGGGTCTTCATCGTCGCCGCCATCCTGATCGCCGCGCTCGCCGCCAACATCATCGCCAACGTGAAGTTCCCCGCTTTGCTCGATATCATCCCGGTGCTCGGCATCGCCGTCTGGGCGGTCATACTGCTGACGGCGGCATGGCGCGCGCCGGATTGGAAGGTGATGCCGGAAACCTTCAAAGGTACGATCTTCCTGCTTGCACTGGTCACCGCGGCCTCGCTGATGCCGGTCGAGAAGCTGCCGGCTGCGTCATGGCCGACCACGCTCGGCCTCGGATTCGTTTCCGCGGTGTTCGACAACATCCCCCTCACCGCGCTTGCGCTGAAACAAGGCGGCTATGATTGGGGATATCTCGCCTATGCCGTCGGCTTCGGCGGATCGATGATCTGGTTCGGATCGTCAGCCGGCGTCGCGCTGTCGAACATGTATCCGGAAGCTAAGTCGGTCGGCCGCTGGGTCGCCCATGGCTGGCCGGTGGCTGTGGCCTATGTCATCGGATTTTTCGTGATGCTGGCGGTGCTCGGCTGGCACCCCGACCGGCCGCATTAGCTTTGGCAAATGCGCACCAGAGGTAATGGCCTGCCCCTTCCCGGCCACCATCTTGTTGACCGGCGTCATCAAGCCGCAATCTCTCCCATTTTCGGGCTAGTCTTCGCGAATAACGAATCTGCCTGCTGATTCGGCAGATGATCGTGACGCGCGGGGGTATTGCCATGGCATTTTTTAAGCGCGAATTTTTTAAGCGGGAGCTCGACCCGATCGAGCGCTTCGAGAACGCGCTGAAGGAGAAATTGGCGGCCCGGCAGAAGCTGGCCGACCGCTTGAGTCTTGCAGAAACGGAACTTGCAGAGAAACGCACCGCGGCCGAACGGCTGGCGGTCGCAGGAGCCGCCGCTGCCCGGCTTGATCGGGCAGAAGCTGACATGCGTGCCGTCGAAGAGCGCACCAAGACATGGCGCGCCGCATTGGTGGAACATGACGAGCAGGTCGCATCAGCCGAGCGCGCACTGGCCGATGCCAAGGCACAGCGCGACCGCGACACGATGGCGGACCAGATCGAAGCGATGGCTACCGCGATCGAGCGCGCTGCGCCGGGATTTGACGCAAGCGCCACGACGCTGGTCGAGGCCGTCACCAAGGCTGCGCTGTCGATAGCGGACGCAACCAGGTTTTCGAACAACGTGGATGCCGTGCGTCGCGAAGTTCTCTCGGCAGCGGACTTGATATGTTGGGAGCTGCGATCCGCGGCGGTGCGCACACGTGCGGGCAACGCCAACCTGGCCGACCCCTCGCTGTCAGTGTCGGAACAACTGCTATCGCCCGAGGTTGATCGGCAGTTGATCTACACCCTCCATCCTCTGCTTTGGCGCGAGGACGGCGAGATACGCCGAGTTCCGGCCTTCGCGCTGGTCGGGTTGCCCAAGGCGCTGTTGCCCGTCGCGCTGCAGCATCAGCATGTGGACCATCTCAACGCCCGCCGTGTGCAGACGCTGATGCATCTTCACGGCAGCGAAGGGCTCGGCGAACCCGAGGCTGACGATCCACAACTCGTGGATCTCGACGCTTTGCTCTCAGAAGATAAGCCGAGCGCGCAAGCCGATGTTGCCTGAGCCGGCGCAGACGGCAACCGACGAGCGCTGAACCAACGCTTCCGGCGAACGTTATCCGGGTTCCATGAACCCGGATTTCGAGGGATGCGGCTGCGCGTTGTCACGCTCAACGTCTGGAATCGGCAAGGCGACCCGAAGCGAACCGGTCTGATCAACCGGGAACTGCGCCGGCTGGCCCCCGATCTCGTGTCGTTGCAGGAAGTCGCGAAATCGCCGGAAAGTTCGCAGCTCGACGAACTGATCCGCGACACCGGGCTGCATGGAACACATCAGGCCGACGTTCTGCGCACCATGCCGCCGCATGCCGATCGCTTCGGCGGCAACGCCGTTGCGACGCGATGGCCGCATCGCGTCGACGAAGTGCTCGACCTGCGCATGTCCGATGCGAACGACGTCCCCTGGTGCTCGCTGGCGGTAACGGTGCCGCTGCCCGGCGAAGGCGATCTTCTGTTCATCGCAGCCGCGACGTCGTGGCGGCTGGCCGCGGAAGCGGCGCGCGAGCGCCAGGTCGTGGCGCTGACGGACCTTGATGCGCGTCACCGCCGCGCGCTTCCCACCATCATCGCCGGCGATTTCAATGCAACGCCCGATGCAGCCAGCATTCGCTACCTCAGCGGGCTGCAGTCGCTCGGCGGGCGAAGCGTCAAGTATCACGACGCGTGGCAAATCGCCGGCGAAGGTGAGGGCCATACCTGGAACACCGACAACCCAAGTGCAAAGTCGGAGATCGGCAAAATCGTCCGCCAGCCGCATCATCGCCGCAGGATCGATTACGTGTTCGTGGGCTCCTGGGACGCCCATCCGAAAGCGACCTGCGAAGTTCGAGCCGCCTCGCTCGCGTTCGACCAACCGGTCGACGGCATCTGGCTCAGCGATCATTTTGGCGTGGTGGCCGATCTGGAAATCAGCGCAACGGCTTCCCAATAGTTGCGGCGCAAGTTCCCCCGGAAATCGGGTGGGCACCACGCCTCCATCCTGCGATCCCAAACGTTGACGAAGCAAGCCGTCGCGCTTGCAGCAAAGCAGCAGTTGGAGAAAGCCAATGAAGTCCGAAAACAATCCGGCAAGCCGTAATCCGTTCGGCGTCATGGACGTTCCAAATCCCAATGATGATGGCGTGATGCAGTTCGCGGGCATCACGATGCCGGAAGAATCCGCCACCGACGAAAATGCAAAGCCATGGAGCAACGGAGAAACCAACGACCGGCGCGACACGATCGAGGGCCAATGGTCGAGCCGCTGGAACGGAGCTGCGGACCCCACCATTCCCGGCGATACTCCCGATCAATGGAAACAGGGCCGCGGCGAGGCAAAGATCGTGGGAGACCGCGTCTACCTGCTGTTCGACTGGGATTCCGGCGCGCGCCGAGGGCTGATCGACGCACAGCGCGAAGGCCCGCGGCGGCTGGTCGGCAAGTATATCAACCTGAACAACCCGGAGATCACGGTGCCCTGGGTCGGCCTCGTCGTGAGCGATCAGCGAATAGACGGTTACTTCTCGCAAGGCCGGGTGGATTTCCGCAGGTAACGGCTTTCCGCCTACCCTGCCCTTGCCGCGCGGCGCAGCGATTGCGGCGGCTGGCCGAAGGCACGGATGAAGGCGCGGCGCATCCGTTCGGGATCGCGAAAGCCGGTGGTTTGCGCGACGCGCTCGATCGCCTCGCTCGAAGACTGCACGCGCTGCCGCGCCACCTCGATGCGCAACCGCTCCACCGCTTTCGATGGCGTCGTGCCGGTCTCCGCCATGAAGGCGCGGGTGAAATGCCGCGAACTCATGCCGGCCTGCTCGGCGAGATCCTCGACGGTCAGCGGCGCATCGAGGTTCTCCCGCGCCCACGCCAGCAGCGGCCCGAAGCGGCCATTCGGCGCCTTCAATTCCAGGAGCGAGGAGAATTGCGACTGGCCGCCGCTGCGACGGTGATAGAGCACGAGCTGCTTGGCGGTCTTCTGCGCGATGTCGTCGCCGTAATCTTCCGCGATCATCGCCAGCGACAAATCGATACCGGCCGATATGCCGGCCGACGTCCAGACGTCGCCGTCGCGCACGAAGATGCGGTCGGGCTCGAGCTTCACTTGCGGATAGGTTTTCAGAAAGTGCCGCGTGCGCTGCCAATGCGTGGTGGCGCGGCGGCCGTCGAGCAGGCCGGCTTCCGCAAGCACGTAGGCGCCGGAGCAGACGCTGGCGATGCGGACGCCACGTTTGGCCATCGCGCGCACGAAGCCAAGCGTCTTCTCGCAGGCGGCCGCCTGGCGCACACCCTCGCCGCCGGCGACGATCAGCGTCGTGATCGCGGATGCCGATTTCAATCCACGGGCGACGATCTCGACGCCCGATGACGAGCGCACCGGCCCCGGCATCACCGCCAGAACCCGGATCGATGGCGGCCCCTCGGCAAAGCGCGCCGCGATCTCGAACGCCGAAATCGGCCCGGCAGCATCGAGCAACTGGAAATCCGGAAAGACGAGGACGCCGATCATGAGATTTGCCCGTTTTTGGCTGATGTCCTGAAATGAGGGAAAAATGCCATTTCGGACGTGAGGCGACCATGTCAGGATGCCATCCGTCAAGCCAAATTTTCCGGAGGTCACGATGTCCGCGCCGTCCCCGACACCCACGCCGCTGCAGATCGGTCTCGTGCTGTTCCCGCGCGTCACCCAGCTCGACTTCACCGGTCCCTTGCAGGTGTTCTCCAGCCTGCCCGGCGCGAAAGTGCATCTGATCTGGAAGCGGATCGAGCCGGTGACGAGCGATTCCGTGCTGACGCTGACGCCGACGACGACCTTCGCCGAGTGCCCGCAGCTTGACGTCATCTGCGTGCCCGGCGGGTTCGGCACCGACGACATGATCAACGACGAGGAGATGCTGGCCTTCCTGCGCCAGCAGGCCCCCGGCGCAAGATACATCACCTCGGTCTGCACGGGCTCGCTGGTGCTGGGGGCCGCCGGCCTGCTCAAGGGCTACCGCGCGGCGACGCACTGGACGGCGATGGACTTCCTTTCGGCGTTCGGCGCGATCCCGACCAGGACGCGCGTCTGCGTCGACCGCAACCGCGTCACCGGCGGCGGCGTCACCGCAGGCATCGATTTCGCGTTGACGCTGGTCTCGCTGCTGCACGACCAGCGGACTGCGGAAGCGATCCAGCTCCGCCTCGAATACAACCCGGCGCCGCCGTTCAATTCCGGCTCGCCCGACACCGCGCCGCCGGAAGTCCTCGCCATCATGAAGGAGAGGATTGCGCCAGCGCAGATCCGCCGCGGCGAGATGATCGAGCGCGCCGCCGCGCGGCTGGCGTAGCCTTTCGTGTCGGACACCTAACTGCTGGCGTCGAGCAAAATAGAAAAAGGCCGCCTGGTTACCCAGACGGCCTTTCCTTTCCTACGGCAGCCACACATTAGCGGGCGATTTCAGGACTCTGCACCGGGGGCCTATCTCCCAGCCGTATCCTACTCGGTGGCCGCTGCTAGCCGGGACAGTCGCGATCTGGAGCCCGACACCGACGCGATGGTTTCCCATCTCCGTAAGATGGGTTCATTAAGCCGCGCCAACGCGGAAGGCGCAAGTCGGCGCCAGCGAGTGTCCCCGCTGATCCCGCTATTCACAGGGGTGTGGAATAGAAGGTGCGAGCTGCGCCTTCGCGCAAATCGTCTCAGCTTCCCGGCGTCCAGGCCTGATAATCGCCGGTCGCCTTGGGGCGACGGCCACTGACCAGCGTCGAGCCGGAGGGACGATAGGCCGCGGGCGTGCCGGTCAGGTTCGGCTGGTGCGGCTTTTCCCATTCGCGCGGCGTGTAGCTCTGTTCGGTCGGCGCGACATCGACGGTGTGATGCAGCCAGCCGTGCCATGACGGCGGCACCCGGCTCGCCTCGGCATAGCCATTATAGATGACCCAGCGCCGCTCGAAGCCGAGCGTCGGATCGATCTTGCGGCCCTTGGTGCGGTAGTAGCGGTTGCCCTGCTCGTCCTCGCCGACCAGTTCGCCGAATCGCCACGTCCACAATTGCGTGCCGAACGTCTGGCCGCTCCACCAGGTGAAAAACTTCAGCAAGAACTGCTTCATGGGGCTCGGCCGGTTCGAGAAAAACGTGCCGCTCTGATGCCATCGGCGGGGCGGATTGTCCAGACAAAGGCTGAGATTCCAGCCTTGCCGGAGGCGGTTTGCCACGTCCAATTGCGCCCGCTGATGGTCGCGGTATCGGCGCAATCCGTTCATCCCTGGTACAGTTCCGCTGCCACAGGCTGGGTCCGCGCGCAATCCATGCGCGGGTTCGGGAACGTACGCCTCTTGAACGGGTTGGCCTATATCCCGGAAATGGAGTCTACAATGATCAGTCTGAAAGTTTTGAGTACTGCGGCAGCGATAGCGCTTACTTTGCCCATGGTCGCAAGCTTTAGCGCCGCTCAGGCGCAGGGTATGGCCGGTGCTCGCGGTGGTGGCGGCGGCGGTGGTGGCGGCGCAGCTATCGGAGGCGGCGGCGGTGGAGCTATCGGCGGTGGTGGCGGTAGAGGTGGCGGTGGCGCAGCGATCGGTGGAGGTGGCGGCGGTGGCGCGGCAATTGGCGCAAGCGGCGGCTTTAGAGGTGGCGGCCCCGGCATAGCGGCCGGCGGCGGCGCTGGCATGAGAGGCGGTGGAATGGTCGGAGGACCCGTTGCGACACCGGGCATCCGGCCCGGCGGCGGTGCAGTTGTCGCAGGCCGCGGCCCGGGGAACTGGTCTGGTAGCGGCTGGCGTCACCATCACCACCGTCCCGGTTTCTGGCCGGGCTTTGCGGTTGGTGCCGGTATCGGCTCAGCCTACGGCTACTACGGCAACTCCTATTATTACGATGATCCCTACTACTATGACGACACCGCCGTGGTCGCTGCGGCGCCCCCGGCCGGCGATGATGCCGTGGCGTATTGCATGCAGAGGTACAAATCCTACGATCCGGCGTCAGGCACCTATCTTGGCTATGACGGCCAGCGGCACCCCTGCCCGGCGCAATAACTGGCCATCATGAGTTCGAAGGGCGGCGCATTCCCCTGCGCCGCCTTTCTCGTTCCAGAATTACGAGCGCAGCGCCACCGCGACACCGCCGAGCGTGAACACCAGCGCGGCGATTTCGCGCAGACCGAGCGGTTCGTGAAGCATCGCCGCCGCCGCAAGCACGCCGATGACGGGAACCAACAAGGTTCCGATCGAGGCCGTTGCCGCCGGCAACCGTTCCAGCGCGGCAAACCAGCACACGTAGCACAGGCAGAACTGGATCAGCGTCATATAGACCAGCGACGCCCAGCCGACCGATGACAGCGCAGCCAGTTGCGGCTGCTCGACCGCAAGTCCGACGATTGCGATCGGCACGCAGCCGAGCCCGATCTGCCAGGCGGCCAGCGACAGCGGCGGCATCGCCAGCGGGAAATGCTTGGTCAGGACGGTGCCGAGCCCGACGCAGACCGCGCCTGCCAGCGCGAACGCGATGCCCGGCAATTTTTCGACACTGGCGTCGATGCCATGGCCGCCGATCAGCACGGCGATGCCGGCAAGCGCGACCGTCAGCGCGACAGCGCGGAGCGGCGACAGCCGCTCACCCAGGATCGGCCATGCCAGAAACGCCACCCAGACCGGAATCGATATGCCGAGCACCGCGGCCTCGCTGGCGTTGAGCCATAACAGCGCCAGCCCCATGAACGCGACCCAGCCGCCGATCGTCAGCGTCGAAACCAGCAGGAGCCGCAGCCACATCGCCCGCGGCACGGTCAATTTTTGCCGCCACGCGAGCGCAAACAGCGCGAGCGCCGCGGCGCCGGCGATGCCGCACAGGCCGCGCGAGGACAATGGCGGCCATTCGCTCAGCAAATGTTTCATAATCGGGAAGTTGAGACCCCACCCGACCGACGTGACCGCAAGCAGGATGAGCCCGAGCGGCGACAGCCGTCCCGAAAAATTGGTCAACGACATGGCAGGTTCTAGATCCGGAACCGGGATTGCATTTGTTCTTGTTCTGACGTGCGAAACAGAATTGCTCTCGACAACTTTTGTGTGCACTCTACCATACAGACGACCTGTCGGCGTTTCGACTTAATCGTCGTATGGGATGTGCGCCTGACCGCCGTCCGAAGGAAGAAGGAATCATCGTGCCGCGCGTTCTCGTGGTCGATGACGACCCGATGGTATGCGTTGCCATCGAGGTTTGTCTGACGCGCAAGGGTTTCGAGGTCACCGTTGCCGACGGTGGTGAAGCAGGAATGCGCGCTCTCGAAGCCGACGATTTCGACGTCATGCTGGTCGACGTGTTCATGCCGCATATGCGCGGCTTCGAATCGATTCGAATGTTTCACGAGCGCAGACCGGGTGTGCCCGTTATCGCGATGTCGGGCTACGCCTTCGCCAACGCCGAACGCGCGCCGGATTTCCTGCGGATGACCATCGAGCTCGGCGCGGCATGCTGCCTGCGCAAGCCGTTCACGCCGGACGCGCTGTTGACCTCGGTCAATCAATGCCTCACCAAACCGAAAGCTTCCGCGCAGCACTCAGAATAATGAAGTAAGCAACTCGCAATGCCCTCGCAGCGTATCATTCTTGGAATTGGCCTCGCCATCCTCCTCGTTATCGGCGCTGCCTCGATCGGTCTGGATCTCAAGTCGCGGTCCGATGCGGCCTCGGTCGACCGCGCGCTCGGAATCCTTAGCAAGCTCTCCGACATGCGCCCGCTGCTGCGTAGCGCGGAAAGCGCGGCGCGCGCATTCGCGCTTACCGGCGATGAGAAGTTCGCCAGGGAATACCGCGAGGCCAGTGACGCCATCCTGGCGGCACTGCCGCCACTGATCGAGGCGGTCAAGGACAATCCCACCGAAAAACAGTTGATCGAACAGACCAAGGCGCTGGTGGAGCGCCAGATTGCTGTCAATGGCGAGCTGATCAGGCTTCGCAATGCGGGAGACAGCGCCGCGGTCGCCGATCTCGTCGGCCAGGAAGATCGCGAGGCCACGGCGACGATCGCCGGAAACCTTGCAAAGGCGGTGGCGGAAGAGCGCCGGCTGCTTTTTGCCAGGCGGGCCGAATCCGAAACCACCGGAAGGTTCCTGCTGGCGATCGATCTCGCCGGCGTCGCGCTGATTCTGGTTCTCGCCACCGTCCTGACGCTGGCCGCCCGCCGCTCGCGCCAGGAACTGCAGGATTCGCTGAGCGCCAGCAAGGCCAACAACGAGGCGCTCGAGGCCACGGTCGCCGACCGCACCGAGCATCTGGTTGCCGCGCACGACGAACTCCGCCTCTCGGCCGCAATCCTGCGCAGCACCTTTCACAGCATGGCGGAGGCGGTGCTCGTCATCGACACCAAGGGAGAGGTGCTGCTCTCCAATCCGGCTGCCGAAAAGATGCTGCGCTACCGGCCGGGAATGACGATCGAGCTGTTGCGCTCGCTCAGCACGGTTTTTCATGCCGACGGCGTTACGCCGCTGCCGGTCCAGGACATGCCCGCCGCCCGCGCGCTGCGTGGCGAGGCGTTCGACGCCAGCGAAATCGTGGTACGCCCAGTGAGCGGCAATCCGCCGGTTCATCTCGTGATCAGCGGCAGGCCGCTGCGCGACGCCGCGGGCGCGATCAGCGGCGCGGCGCTGGTCTATCATGACATCACGGCCTCGCGGGAAACCGAACACAAGCTGTTGCAGTCGCAGAAGCTCGACGCCATCGGCAAGCTCACCGGCGGCGTTGCCCACGACTTCAACAACATGCTGACCGTGATCACCGGCACCACCGAAACGCTGGTAGCTGGCCTGGCGCGGGAACCGGCGTTGCAGAAGACGGCCGAACTGATCGACCAGGCGGCGGAACGCTGCAGCGAGCTGATCCAGCATCTGCTTGCCTTCGCTCGCCGCCAGCCGCTGCAGCCGCGCAATGTCGACATCAACGCCACCGTACTCGACATCGCAAAACTGCTGCGCCCGACGCTCGGCGAGCAGATCGAGGTCAACTCGATCCTCGAGCAGGAAATGGCGAGCGCCCATATCGACGCCTCGCAACTCGCCAACTCGCTGCTCAACATGGCGATCAACGCGCGCGACGCGATGCCGAACGGCGGCAAGCTGTTGCTGGAGACGCGCAACGTCGTGCTCGACGAGGCATATACGAAAGGAAATCCGGGCGTGAAGCCCGGTCCCTATGTGATGCTCGCGGTCAGCGACACCGGCGCCGGCATGCCGCAGGACGTGCTGGACAAGGTGTTCGAGCCGTTCTTCACCACCAAGGAGGTCGGCAAGGGCTCAGGCCTCGGGCTGAGCATGGTCTACGGCTTCGTCAAGCAATCGGGCGGGCACATCCGCATCTATAGCGAGATCGGTCACGGCACCACCATCAAGCTCTATCTGCCCCCTGCCCGCGGCCAGGTCGAGGCCGCGCCGGCGGCGGCCCCGCCGCTGCCGCACGGCAACGAGACCATCATGGTGGTGGAAGACGACGCGCTGGTGCGCAATTTCGTCACCGCGCAATTGCAGAGCCTCGGCTACCGCACCGTGGCCGCCGCCAACGGGCCGGCGGCGATGAATCTGATCGAAGACGGCCAGGCATTCGACCTCCTGTTCACCGATGTCATCATGCCCGGCAGCATGACCGGACGCGAACTGGCCGACAAGGTGTTGAAACTCCGCCCCGGCATCAAGGTGCTGTATACGTCCGGCTATACCGACAACGCGATCGTGCACCAGGGCCGCCTCGATCCCGGCGTGCTGCTGCTCACCAAGCCTTACCGGAAGTCGCAGTTGGCGAACATGATCCGCCGGGCGTTGTCGCGGTGAGCAACCCGCAAGCCTCTGCCCTTGCGGCGTCGTTTTCAATGCCGGCTTGATATATGAAAAGCGTGAGACGCTGGACGACAAGATTCGCGGGAAGAGCCAAGGCTGATGGCCGACGTCATCTACAAGCGCTGCTATTTCGACTGGGGCGGACGATGCGCCTACTGCGATGTTGTACTCTGCCGGCAAAAGACGGGCGGCAAGGTCAAGGCCAGCATCGACCATTTCATCCCGCTCTCAAAGGGAGGTCAGAACGGCAGGAGCAACCGCGTGCTGTCCTGCTACCCCTGCAATCTCGCCAAGAACGACGCCGATCCGCGCGAGACCAATCAGTGGCCCCACGTCGAACAGCGGCTTGCCGCGATCGCCGCTTCGCCGATTATCAGTCACGGGAAGCTCAGACTGCTCATTCCCGAACTGGAGAGGCAGCTTGCCGTTTAGGGGGATGAGCGAAAATCCAGCCCCCGTTCTTAGATTCTGCAGTTTGAAAGTGAGTCGCTTTTTTCGTCATGGCCGGGCTTGTCCCGGCCATCCACGTCTTTCTTGGATGCCCGGCACAAGGCCGGGCATGACGAGTTACGTCAACGCCCTTGTTTCATCGGCCGCTTTTTGAGTCAGGCCTGATCCACGGAACCCGTGTCGGGCGCCCCTTCTCGAACCGCGCCTACCCGCCCCTCACTGCGCGCCCGAGCCGCCCGCCACGATCTTCTCGTTCAGCTTCTGATCCACGATCTCGACCGTGCGGTCGATCTCGGCGCTGGGGGCGCCGAGCTGATGCGAGATCAGCTTCACGAGCAGGTCGACGCGCTCGATGAACGGCGCGCCGGCGGCGACTGCGCGCGCTGCCGATGACGGCTTAAGCAGGCTTTCGGCTGCCTTGGCATATTTCGCGAACGGCACCTGGTCGGCCGGGTTGGCGCCGAGGCGCCGGGCGATGCCGTCGACATGGTCGTAGATCGACTGCGACAGTTTGAGATCGCCATGCACGGCGTCGCGGATCGCCTGCGGCTCGGTCGGCGTGATGCAGCGGTAGTTGCCGGTGAGGAGCATCGACCATTTGGCGAGCGGCACGAACAGCGAGTCGAATACCTTCAGCTTCACGGGAACGTCGTGGCCGTCGAGCGTCACCGCGTCGATGTCGGCTTCGAGCTCGCGCAGCAGCTTGTTGTGCTTGTCGTCGGCAAAGGCGGCGGCCTTGAAGTTGGTGGGCAGGCCGACATGCAGCACGTTGGCCGCCTCTTCCGGCGGACGGAAGGCCTGCGGATCGGGCGAGCACAGCGACACCAGCCCGGGCTGGAAGCGTTCCCATACCGACGCATTGGTATAGGCCTCCTCCAGGTCCATGTCCGCCAGCGCCGGGATGCGCTTGAGATAAGGCAGCGGCGGCATGTTCATGATCGACAGGCAAGGCAGCTTCGCCGCGGCGATCTTGACCATCAGTACGCGGATGGTGTGGTTGGTGTATTGCGGCTCCTGCATCGCAAGGCCGACCAGGTCGTAACGGGAAAGGTTGACCTCGGCGGGCGTGGTCGCGTCCAGCTTGCCCGGCAGGTTGCGCGAGAAGATCGCGCGGTGCACCGCCTCGTCGCGCAGCTTGATGCGAACCTCGGTGCCGTCGCGGTTGATGAGCTCGGCCGTCTTCTTGCGGCAGACCAGGGTCACGTTGTGACCGGCCATCAAAAGCTTCGTCGCCAGCAGGGAGCCGTAGGAGGCCCCCAGGATCAAAATGTTGCGCGCCATGCTCTCTCTTTCACAGGTGATACCAAATTGAATGCCCCCGACCCCACCGAGGCCGAAATTTCGCCCGTGGCATACAACGAATAGATAGGTGTTACAATCACATAGCGTTCCTCTTTTTCGTCTCCGGAAGAACGCCCGCCCCCGCGCCAGGGAGCAATTGACGGCTTTTTCCGGCCGTGGAACCGTTGGATTCGAAACCACACGACCGATGCCTATTCGGCGACGCCATCATGGGAGGACCACAACGTGTTCACGCGACGCGCTTTTTCGATGTTCGCCGCTGCCACGGTCCTCGCCGGAGCAAGGAGCGCCCGCGCCCAGGGCACCTTTGCCACGCAAAATATCCGCCTGGTTGTCGGCTATCCGGCCGGCGGCGGGGTCGACATCGTCGCCCGGCTGCTCACGGACCCGATGAAGGCGGCATTCGGCCAGGCGGTGCTGGTTGAGAACAAGCCCGGCGCGGCGGCGATGATCGCGGCGCAATCGGTCGCGCGCGCGGTCCCCGACGGTCATACGCTCTTGGTCTCCGCGGCCGGCGAGGTCGCCGTCAACCAGCACATCTACAAGGAGCGGATGGCCTATGATCCGCTGAAGGAGCTGACGCCGGTGGCGCTCGCCGGCATCGTGCCATGCGTGGTGGTGGTGGCGGCGACCACGCCGGTCAAGACACCGGCGGAGCTGATCGCCTACGCGCTGTCGAACAAGGGAAAGCTCTCGTTCTCTTCCTCTGGAGTCGGCAACCCCCAGCATCTCGCCGGCGAATTGATGAACCGCATGGCCGGCACCGACGTGCTGCACGTTCCTTATCGCGGGTCTGCACCGGCCGTCACCGACGTGGCTGTCGGCGCGGTGACGATGAGTTTTTCCAGCCTCGGCGCGGCGCTACCCCTGATTCAAGACGGACGCCTGCGCGCGGTCGCCGTCACTTCGCGCGAGCGCATGCCGCAATTGCCAGACGTTGCCCCGTTGAGCGAAGGCGCGCCGTCATTGGCCGGATACGAATTGCTCAACTGGTTCGGCGTGTTCGCGCCATCGCCCACGCCGGAGCCATTGCAGGCCCGCCTGTTCGACGTCGTGTCGAATGCGCTGCAGGAAAAAGCGACGATGGAGAAGCTATCGATCCAGGGCATCGTCCCGCGGCCGATGACGCTCGCCGAGCTGCGCGGCTTCGTGCGCTCGGAGAGCGAGAAGTTCGGCAGGATTGCCGAGGCCGCGAAAATCCGGGCCGAATGAGGGATCACGCCGGGATTTAAGACCGCGTCGCCAGCACGACGCCGGCGAGCGTGAACACCAGCGCCACGATCTGGATCACGCCGAGCGGCTCGCCGAGCGCGATGGCCGACGCTACGACGCCGATCACCGGCACCGCCATGGTGCCGATCGCGGCGACCGAGGCCGGCAACCGCGCCAGCGCGGCGAACCAGCTGACATAGGCGATGCAGAACTGGATCACGGTGGAATAGATCAGCAGCCACCAGCCGAGCGGCGTCACCTTCTCGATATGGGTGGTCTCGACGGCGAGGCCGATGATGACGATCGGGAAACATCCGAGCCCGATCTGCCAGGCCGCGGCAGGAATCGGCGGCAGCGGCACCGGCAGCCGCTTCGCCAGCACCGTGCCCAGCGCAAAGCCGAACGCGCCGCACAGCGCCATGATCATGCCCGGCAGTTTTTCCGTTGTAGCGGTAATGCCGTTGCCGCCCATGATGGCGGCGAGGCCGGCAAACGCCATCACCAGCGCCACCGTGCGCAGCACCGTCGGCCGCTCGCCGAGCACCGGCCAGGCCAAAAGCGAGGCCCAGACCGGCATGGTGTAGGCGATCAGCGCGGTCTCGCTGGCCGGCAGCCAGAGCAGCGCCAGCCCCATCAAGACCATCCAGCCGGTGACGTTGAGCAACGCCGACAGCATCAGCCGCGGCCACAAATGCCGCTCGACCTTCAGGCTCTGCGAACGGACCAGCGCCAGCACGGCCAACAGCGCCGCGCCGATCACGCCGGTCGAGCCGCGCAGGGTCAGCGGCGGCAGCTCGCTCAGGAGGTATTTTGTGACGGGCCAGTTGAAGCCCCAGCCCACCGAGGTGATGGCGAGGAACATCAGGCCTGCCGGCGCGATCCGCGACGGCGCGGTGGATTTTGATTCTGTCATGGAGCCCGGCAGAGGGTGGAATCGGCCCTCACCTTGCCGTTAATCGGGGCGTGCCGCCACGGATACGCGGACATGCCAGACCTCCCCTCCCCGTAGCCTTACGTGAGTCTCTCGGGTGCAATCCCGAAAGCTCAAAAAATACCTGCCCTGTGAACAGCGGGCGCAGGCCTCCCTCCACAGGGGAGCAACAATTTTTTTGTCTTGGGAATCCTTCAGGACTCACCGATACTTGGCTCGATCACAGGCGCGGCACCGACCCCTGTTTTCCCGACCTTTCCACCATATTTAGTATTTGATTCAGGAACTCGTACTACTCCTTGACGGGTGTCACGGGTTTGGCCTAGCCTTGGTACTGGACGGCGCGAGTTAAGTTCTGGGTCCCGCCGATCGCTCCCAAATGGGTTCCGAACGAGCACTCCGTCAGCCGGTAGAGGCACGGATCGAGGGCTTGTCTGCCCAAAATTCGGGGGTGATCCGGGGCCTAAAAAACGAGCCGAATCGCTCAAAGGCGACGAGTTGCGGCGTTGAGTTCGAGCATGATCGGAGGACCGGCCTGGGGTAGGCGGCGCTCCGAACAGGCTCAAGACGAAGGGATGGGGCTGGCTTCGCCGAAAAGGCGGGACGAGCCCTTGGGGTGGCGAAAGCAGAAACAGGGCCGGGTCCACCGGTAGAGCTAGCGAGTCTCAAGGCCCAGGGTTGGTTTCAACCCTGGTGTCGAAGGTTCGCTCATTGAAACATCCGGCAACCGCTAGCAAAGCGGACCGGGCAAGAAGACGGGGCACTAAAATGCGAATCGAGCGGCGCAACACCACTTCCGGCCAGTCACCCTATGCAGGGATTGATTTCAGGCTGACGACATCGGAGATCCGCAACCCCGACGGTTCGATCGTGTTCCGGCTCGAAAATGTCGAGGTGCCCCAGTTCTGGTCGCAGGTCGCCTCCGACGTGCTGGCCCAGAAATACTTCCGCAAGGCCGGCGTCGCCGCGTGCCTGAAGAAGGTCGAGGAAGAGAGCGTGCCGTCGTTCCTGTGGCGCTCGGTGCCGGATACCGAGGCCCTCGCCCAGCTCCCCGAAAGCGAGCGCTATGTCGGCGAAATCAGCGCAAAACAGGTGTTCGATCGCCTCGCCGGCTGCTGGACCTATTGGGGCTGGAAGGGCGGCTATTTCTCCAGCGATGAAGACGCGCAAGCGTTCTACGACGAGCTGCGCTACCAGCTCGCCAAACAGATGGTCGCGCCGAACTCGCCGCAATGGTTCAACACCGGGCTGCACTGGGCCTACGGCATCGATGGCCCCGGCCAGGGCCACCATTACGTCGATCCGTTCACGGGCAAGCTGACCAAGTCGAAATCGGCTTACGAGCATCCGCAGCCGCACGCCTGCTTCATCCAGGGCGTGGGTGACGACCTCGTCAACGAGGGCGGCATCATGGATCTCTGGGTGCGTGAGGCGCGCCTGTTCAAATACGGCTCCGGCACCGGCTCCAACTTCTCGCGTTTGCGCGGCGAAGGCGAGCGACTGTCCGGTGGTGGCCGCTCGTCCGGCCTGATGAGCTTCCTCAAGATCGGCGACCGCGCCGCCGGCGCCATCAAGAGCGGCGGCACCACGCGCCGCGCGGCCAAGATGGTCGTGGTCGACGCCGATCACCCCGATATCGAGACCTATATCGACTGGAAAGTGAAGGAGGAACAGAAGGTTGCCGCCCTCGTCACCGGCTCCAAGATCAACCAGAAGCACCTGAAGGCGGTGCTGAAGGCCTGCGTCAACTGCGAAGGCAGTGGCGACGACTGTTTTGACCCGGAGAAGAACCCTGCCCTGCGCCGCGAGATCAAGCTCGCGCGCCGCGCGCTGGTGCCCGACAACTACATCAAGCGGGTGATCCAGTTTGCGAAGCAGGGCTACAAGGACATCGACTTCCCGATCTACGACACCGACTGGGATTCGGAAGCCTATCTCACCGTCTCCGGCCAGAACTCCAACAACTCGGTCTCGCTGAAGGACGATTTCCTCCGCGCTGTCGAAACCGATGGCGACTGGAACCTGATCGGCCGCACCAACAAGAAGATCACCAAGACGCTGAAGGCCCGCGAGCTCTGGGAAAAGATCGGCCACGCCGCCTGGGCCTCGGCCGATCCCGGCCTGCACTTCAACACCACCATGAACGACTGGCACACCTGCAAGGCGTCAGGCGAGATCCGCGCGTCGAACCCGTGCTCGGAATACATGTTCCTGGACGACACGGCGTGCAACCTGGCGTCTGCCAACCTGATCACCTTCTACAACACCACCACAAAGCGCTTCGACGTCGAGGCCTATGAGCACCTGTGCCGGCTCTGGACCATCGTGCTCGAAATCTCCGTGATGATGGCGCAATTCCCGTCGAAGGCGATCGCCGAACTCTCCTACGAGTTCCGCACGCTGGGCCTCGGCTTCGCCAACATCGGCGGCCTGCTGATGACCATGGGCCTGCCCTATGACAGCAAGGAAGGCCGTTCGCTCTGCGGCGCGCTGACCGCCGTCATGACCGGCATCGCCTACAAGACCTCGGCCGAGATGGCGGCCGAGCTCGGCACCTTCCCCGGCTACAAGAAGAACGCCCAGCACATGCTGCGCGTGATCCGCAACCACCGCCGCGCCGCCCATGGCAACGCGTCGGGTTATGAGGCGCTCGCCGTCAACCCGGTGCCGCTCGACCACGCCTCGTGCCCGCAAGGAGATATCATCACGCATGCGACGAAAGCGTGGGACGATGCCCTCACCCTCGGCGAGACCAGCGGCTTCCGCAACGCGCAGACGACCGTGGTAGCGCCGACCGGCACCATCGGCCTCGTGATGGATTGCGACACGACCGGCATCGAGCCTGACTTCGCGCTGGTGAAGTTCAAGAAGCTCGCCGGCGGCGGCTACTGGAAGATCATCAACCAGGCCGTGCCCGAGGCGCTGCGCGCGCTCGGCTACCGCGAAAGCGACATCGCGGAAATCGAAGCCTACGCCGTCGGCCACGGCTCGCTCTCCAACGCCCCCGGCATCAACGCGTCAACGCTGAAGGCAAAAGGCTTCACCGACGAAGCGCTGGCCAAGGTGGAAAAGGCGCTGCCGACCGCGTTCGACATCAAGTTCGCCTTCAACAAGTGGACCTTCGGCGAAGACTTCCTGCGCGACACGCTGAACCTCGCGCCCGAAGCGATCGCAGCCCCCGGCTTCGACCTGCTCGCCGCGCTCGGCTTCACCAAGCGCGAGATCGAGGCCGCCAACGTGCACATCTGCGGCGCGATGACCGTGGAAGGCGCCCCGCACCTGAAGGCCGAGCACTATCCGGTGTTCGACTGCGCCAATCCCTGCGGCAAGATCGGCAAGCGTTACCTCTCGGTCGAGAGCCACATCCGCATGATGGCGGCCTCCCAGCCGTTCATCTCGGGTGCGATCTCCAAGACCATCAACATGCCGAACGACGCCACCGTCGAGGACTGCAAGTCGGCCTACCTGCTCTCCTGGAAGCTCGCGCTGAAGGCCAACGCGCTCTACCGCGACGGCTCGAAGCTTTCCCAGCCGCTCAACTCGCAGCTCATCTCTGACGATGACGACGAGGACGATGCGGTGGAGGCGCTCTACGAGAAGCCGATGGCGGCGCGTGCCGCGCAGGTCTCGGAAAAGATCGTCGAGAAGCTGGTCGAGCGTATCGTCGTGATGCGCGAGCGCGAGAAGATGCCGGACCGCCGCAAGGGTTACACCCAGAAGGCCGTTGTCGGCGGCCACAAGGTTTACTTGCGAACCGGCGAATATGACGACGGCCGTCTCGGCGAGATCTTCATCGACATGCACAAGGAAGGCGCGGCGCTCCGCTCCTTCATCAACAACTTCGCGATCGCCGTCTCGCTCGGCCTGCAATACGGCGTGCCGCTGGAGGAATATGTCGACGCCTTCACCTTCACCCGCTTCGAGCCGGCGGGCCCCGTGCAGGGCAACGACAGCATCAAGTACGCGACCTCGATCCTCGACTATGTGTTCCGCGAACTCGCGGTCAGCTACATGTCGCGCTTCGACCTCGCCCATGTCGATCCGACCGAGTCGAATTTCGACGCGCTCGGCAAGGGCGTCGAGGAAGGCAAGGAGCCGGGTGACGGCCACCAGGCCACCAAATATCTGTCCAAGGGCCTGACCCGCTCGCGCACGGATAATCTGGTTGTCATGCGCGGCGGCGATGTGGACGCCCGCAGCTCCCACAACGTCACCGCCATCGCCGGCCACGGCGCCAGCGCCCGCGTCTCCGACGCCCACGAAGGCGCGGTGGCGCTGAAGCAGGAAACCAGCCACGACCTGTCGCCGACGGAACGGCTGGAAGCCTTGCAATGGAGCAAGGCCGGCAGCGCGGCGGTGGCCGTGGCGCCGAGCAAGGCCGAACGTAGGGCTGAAGCGAAAGCCAAGGGCTACGAAGGCGAGATGTGCTCGGAGTGCGGCAACTTCACGCTGGTGCGGAATGGGACCTGCATGAAGTGCGATACGTGTGGGTCTACGACGGGGTGTTCGTGAAGGGGCACACGCGCCTGCGATCAATAACGCTGAGCTGAGATGAGAATGCCCGGTTAGACCGGGCATTCTCTTGGGGTGAACTTCGATGTTTCATTCTCCTAAGAAATCGGTTCTCTATTGCGCCTATCGGCTGGAGGTTGCGCATTCGACTGCAACAGGCAGTACCAAGCTCATTCAAGGCACCGCGTTCTATGTAAAAAAGAACTCAGATCTGTTCCTTGTAACCAATCGTCACAATCTCGATGCGCCGATGAAGGATCCGAAGTACGCCGGGTACAAGCCTAGCGGGCTCAAATTATCCGGATATTTCAATGGTCAGTATTTAACTGCGGAACTGGCCAGTCCAGAACTTGCAATTGGCTTTCCAGACAATGACGACGAAGACGTCGCCGCGATCCAGGTCACAAACGTTCGCTTTAAAGCGGAAGGGAGCATGGTAGTCACCCAGCTCGATTATGATCTGCTCGCTGATGCCGATATGCTAGCAAAGATCGACGTTTGCGATCTGGTCGCACTTCCTGGCTATCCCGAGTTTTACGATCGAAATGGGAATCGACCCATTATGAGAATGGGCACGATCGCGAGCGACCCCGAGAGCGATTATTGTGATCTTGGAATGAGACCTGCGCGGCGCATCGCTTATGAAGCGTTTTCCTCTGCAGGGTCATCCGGTAGTCCCGTATTTGCGCTTGCGAAGGGGATGCGGACCGGCGCCGGCCTTTCAGGCGGGTATTTTCGAGATTTTTGTTTGCTTGGCGTTAACGCCGGCCATCTCCGCGGACGAGACGACATGGACTCTAGTCATGCGGGAATATCGTACTGCTTTAAATCGACCTGCATTGCCGAAGCGATAAAGGATGCTGAGCACGGAGCAAGACAGATAAGCGAAGGGAATAATCCGTCGATCTCCTTGGCGCTCACCAGAGAGAAATCAAGCATCGATTGAGATCGAAGCAGGTAGCTTCTATGAATGCCGCGATCCGGGACATATCCCTTCGCGCATGCGGTAATTGCGGTGACAGTGCACTAATCTGTCGTAGGCGAAGTGCAGTTTAGTGCACTGTCATCTAATCCCTATCACACCCCTCACCGCTGCCTTTGCCCCAGATAAAATCCAACCAGCACCGTGACCAGTCCCGCCGCCTGCAGCGCGGTCGGGGGCTCGCCTAGCAGGAGCCAGCCGGCGAGTATCGTCAGTGCCGGCACGGTCGCGGGGATCACCGCGGCGCGGGCGACGCCGATGGTCTGGATCGAGAATGCGAACAGATACAGCGCGGCTGGACCGGCCAGGATGCCCTGTGCCAGCGCCTGCAGCGCGTTTTCGCCAAGGCCGAGCGCCGCCACGCGATTGAGGCCGCCGTAGGCCGCATAGAGCGGCAGCAGCGCGAGCGACAGCACGCTGATGACGGTGGCGGCCGAGAACGCGGAGACGCGCCAATGGCGCAGCAGCGTGCCGAACACGGCGAACATCGATCCGGTCATCACGAACAGCAAGTCGCCCATCACACCGTCGGCGCCGATATGGCCGATCGACTCGGCGCCGATCACCGCAAGCCCGCCCACGATGACGACCGCCCCCAGCACGCGCGAGGGAGGAACTCGCTCGCGCAAGAAGAACGCAGCCAGCAGCAGGCCGCCGAGCGTCGCGCTGGAAGGCTGGATGACGCTGCCATGGCCCAGCGGCACAAACAGGAAGCCGGTATAGCTGATGAGCGACATCACGGGACCACCCAGCACCATCAGCACCAGTCCGCGGCCCCAGCCAATGCCGCCGAGATTGCCGATGCCGGCGCGCAGCACGAGCGGAAGGAACACCAACCCCGACCACACGAAGCGATGCATCAGCAAGTCCGGCGGCGTGAAGCCTGCCTTCAGCCCGTGCCGGGTCGCGACAAAACCGAGCGCCCAGCACAGCGCCGCTCCAGCGCCGCACGCGACCCCAAGCAGGGCCGGTTTCGTGTCAGGTTTCTGGGCTGGAGCATCGCCGCCGCCGATCGGCTGGTTCATGGCGGACGCTTAACTTGGCCCGCCCCCCTGTTCAACCCACGCCCATGCAGGGCTGACGGGCGCGCCGCCGCAAGCCGCCTGCTTCCTGACGCCGCCTCAGGACTCGCCCGCCGCCGTGAAAAACCTCGTCCCGTCGAAAAACCGGTTCGGCCGGTTGAATATCGCCAGGAACGTCGCCCCCTTCGGCGCGTGCGCGACGTGGATGTTGCCGCCCGGACGCCACACGAAATCGCCGGCACGGCACGCGCCTTCGGCGTCTTCCAGCGAGCCTTCGAGCATGAAAGTCTGTTCGAGTGCGGTGTGCTCGTGCAGCGGAACGACCGCGCCGGGCGCCATCTGGAACAGGATGGTGGAGCGTCCCTCGTCATCTTGATAGAGGATCTTCATCTCGATGCCTTCGAACTGCGTCGGCTGCCAGGGCATCTTTGACGCGGCGACGATGTGCGAGCGAAGTTCGGGCGGGTTGACGGGCACGGGCTGGTTCATGGCTCTTGCTCCGGAAATGGTGGCGCATTCCAGTTCGCTGACGGGACCTGTCTTACCACATAAGGGATTGGGCGAGAACGCGCCGCCAGCAAGCGTAGGCGGGATTGCCGAAGGCGACAGCGCCGAGTGCCAGTAGACGGGATGGTTGAACTCCCTCATCGTCGCCATTGGAAAAGCTTGGCTAAATCCCCTACTTTGTGTGCATGCGGTACATATTGATCCTTATCTGCGTCCTGGCGCTCGGCGCCTTCGGGTTCGCGGGATTTATTTATTGGAAGTACTGCCAGCTCTTTCCTGAACCTTCCAACGAAACGGTCCAACTCACGCTTGAAAAGCGCGCCACGCTGGAGCGGCTGAGGAAGGAAGCCAAATTCCAGGCTCATGATTTTTCGCCTCTCGGCTACACGGGCGCCGAGACACCCGAAGACAAGGCGCGTGCGACAAGCGCCGTAAACGGGGTAATCGATGCTGTACTCGCACAGCCCGACGGTCCGGTTCAGGCCAGAACAGTTTCCAGCCTCATTGGAAAAGCGATGAGGCAGGTATTTTGGCTCGCTACGGAAGATCGCAACCGGACTGCGGACTATCTGCTGGAGATCTGGTACATCCTCGGGTTCAAACTCGCGACCGGACAATTTGCGTACGGCGCCGCATACCGGAAGCCCGCGGGATACAGCGAACCGCTTCCACCGGGATGGACCGCTCCCGATCAGCCACGCCCCATCAACCCATAGCGAGCCTGTTGTTCGACAGGCTCTGCCTTCAACACACGCTATATCGCCTTCACCGGGCTCGCGTCCGGTGTTGGTTTGCCATTCGCACGCGTCTCTCACCGCCCAGTGATGGTGGGCCACATCCTGCGCAAAACCCCGTCCTTGATCACATGGTGATGAAAAAGCGCGGCTACAGAATGAAGCAGCGCCACGGCGACAATGATGTTTGCGAGAAATCCGTGCAATGCATTGACGCTGCGCAAGAATTCGTCACCGCCGAACTTCGGAAAGTGCCAGAGGTTGAACAGCGGAAAACCATGCGCAAACACGTCGGTGATGCCCAGTGCAACCATGATCAGCAGCAGCAGATCGAGCAGCCGGTGCATCGCCACGGCAGTCAAGTGAATGAGGCCGCGGTCAAGCGGAGCCAATCTACGGCTGCGTGTGGCGCGCCACAGCATCTCCAAGACCACCGCGCTGGCGAACGCAAATCCGAACACGACATGCACGGACCAGATGTCGACCCGAAGCGAGCCACGTGGCAGAAAATTGGTCGTCCTGCCGATCAGAAACCGGATTGTAACGAGAATTGCGATCACCCAGTGCAGCGTGATCGTCGTGCTATCATAGACTTCCACTGTATTTTCAGAGCGATCGGACACGTCGCTGCTCAACCCGCTTCCAGTGAGGCGTACTTCTTCTCGAAATCCCACACCTCCTGAAAGCCAATCAGCGAGCTGAACTCGTTGAAGTCATAGAGCGGCGCCTGCACCGGCTTGTCATCAACCAGCGAACCGTAGACATTGTTCAGCGCATAAGCGGCGGCGAGCAGGCCTGCCGTCGGATAAATCGCCATCCGGTAACCGATTTCCCTAAGTTTATCCTGGCTGAGGATGGGGGTTCGGCCCCCGTGAAGCTGGTTTGAGACCAGCGGCACGTCCAGGGCTGATCCGATCTTTCGCATCTCTGCTTCCGATTCCGGACTCTCGATGAAAATAATATCGGCGCCGGCTTTGGCATACGCTTCGCCACGACGGATCGCTTCGTCGAGCCCGAGCGGCGTGCGGGCATCGGTGCGCGCGATGATCAGAAAGTCTCTTGACGAGCGTGCATCGTTTGCAACCATCAGCTTGTTGATCATTTCCTTGACGGGGATCACGTGCCGGTTCGGCGTGTGACCGCATTTCTTGGGGCTTTGCTGATCTTCGAGCTGGATCGCTGCGGCCCCCGCCTTCTCGTAGCCGCGAACCGTATGATGAACGTTCAGCAGGCCGCCGTAACCGGTATCGCCATCGGCGATCAGCGGCTTGTGCACGGTTTGGGCGATAGCCTGCACGCGATCGAGCATCTGTGAGTAAGTCGCCAGGCCGGCATCGGGCAGTCCGAGATAGGACGCCACGGCTCCATAGCCTGTCATGTAAAGCGCGTCGGCTCTGGTGCGATCGGCGAGCTTGGCGGAGACCAAGTCGAAGACCCCGGGACAGGTCACAAACGGCTTTTCCTCGATCAATGTTCTCAGGGTACGGGAAATCATCGTCATCTCCTGACTCATTTTGAGCCCCCCTGCGCGGCAAATCGTGAGCAAGTTGATGCTTCACCGTCCCTTTGTCCGGTCGGGCTTCGTGCTGGAGCCAATTCGGCGCTCCCCAACATGTAGGCGTGGGAGAGCCTCATCCCAATTAAATACAAATTCATTCGCGGGTTCGGCCGATCACGTATGGCTGATGGCACGCCAACGCATCTGCACCGACGAGGCCAGCAAGCAGAATGAATTTTTTTATAATCGATTTCATCAGCATCGGGCCCCATCTCAGAATTGGACAGGGCCTGAGATGGACTACGATCATGAGAACAATTCAGAAAGTTGCGATTGCCTCGACAATCGCTTTCTCCGCACTTGCCTTCTTCCCGATGACGGCTTCCACGGCGCAGGCCGGACCGATTGTGCCGTTGGACCATTATTGCTTGTCTTATGACTATGGTGGCACCGACTGCAGTTTTACAAGCTATGCGCAGTGTCAGGCTACTGCATCGGGACTCGCAGCCGAATGCTACGGCAAGACCATTCGTGATGACGAGCACCAACGCCCTTGGGACGCCGGCCACGATCGCTCCCTGCGGTGAATCAGAGGCGAAGTGTTCGCTTTCAATCGTGCCGTCCGGGCAAGCAATCTCCACCCTGAAGCCAGGGCCCCCGGCCCTGGTGCGAGATTTACTTCGGTTCCGCTCTTAGGGACGCAGCAGACATCCGCGCCCACTGACTACGGCGAGATTTATGAGCGAGTAGCCCCGGATGAGCGCAGCTAGCGTAGGGCGGATTAGCCGAAGGCGTAATCCGCCATTCCAAGTGACCAAGTCGGCGGGTTACGCTTCGCTAACCCGCCCTACTGCCTAGCGGACCAAATCGAATCAAACTGCCGCGTAAACACGCAGCTATAATCACGCTGAAAATAATCCGAAGGTGGAAACCCAATGAGACGCCTCATCCTGGCTTCGCTCGCACTTCTCGCATGGAGCCTTCTCCAGGCCTCGCCCGCATCCGCCCAGCTCAAGGGCAACCCCGACAACGCATGCCGGAACGGATATTTTCCACGCGAGAGCACGAACTACAGGCTGGCGAAGATCAAGGGCGCGGCCGGCGACAGGATCTATTTCCACGGCGATGACAACGAGCGCTGCCCGGACGATGCGGCCTGTCGTCTGAAAACCTATGTCATACCCAACGATGAAGTCATTGTTTCGCGGACGCTGGGCAAGTTCGCATGCAGCTGGTTTCAACCTCGCAAGGGCACCGAGACGGTCGGCTGGATCGAGACCGACCGGCTTGCGTGGCAGGACGACATACGACCACCGGAGATGCGGGATTGGCTCGGCGAATGGCGCGCCTACGACAATCTCATTCGCATCTCGAAATCGAAAGAGGCAGGCGGGCTCGCCATCAAGGGCGAGGCCACATGGGGTTCGGGCAGCCGCACCCATACCGGCGAACTCGATTACGACGCAAAACCTTCTTCCGATAAAATGAAGTTCGGCGACGGGACGGACGAACTCGACTGCCAGGTCACGATGCAGCTCGTCGGCAAGTACCTGGTCGTCGGCGACAACCTCCATTGCGGCGGCGCGAACGTGTCGTTCTCAGGGGTCTACCAACGGAGATCGAAGCGATAGAGCCGTGCCGGTGGGCTTTGGGGGAAACACCAAGCCATGATGCACGAGCAAGCAAGTAGCCCGCATGAGCACCGCGATCTGCGGGGCTGTTCTGCCGACTATTGCTGCCGCCCCGCATGTCGCTTCGCTCATGCGGGCTACGCGCTGCCATCGATGCACCCGCCCCGACCGTCATCCGTTCCAGTCCCGCGGGAGGGATCGGAATCAGGGGCCGACGTATCTGAGGCGGCTGACGTCGGATTGTCCCTGCTCGGGGAATTCGAGCGTCGGCGTGACATGGCCGACGAGTATGCCGGGCGTCACTCTCGTCTTGATGTACTTCGTCTCGCCCGCGGCCAACTGGAACGTAACCGCGTTTTCGACCTCGGTTGCCGTTGTCACGGCGTATCTCCCCGGGGGGCGGTCGACATAAGAGAACCCGCCGGGCACAGATCTGCCGACGACCTGGTTGTTCATCCGAATCTCGGGCTGAATAGCCGCCCCAGTCAATTCGGACGGCCGGGTGAAGTAGACACGGCCCAAACCCGCCTTCAATGCCGGGATTTGAACCGGCGCTTCATCGATGCCGCGTGGACTCGCACAACTGGCCAGCAAAAATCCGGCAACCACAAGGGGCAGCGCCCCGACCTTCGACCCCATATGCCCCGTCTCGATATTGAAAGTGCCCAATTCCCAAATCGACGGCAAACAACAAACGGCAGGTAACTGCCGTGTTTGTTTCCTCGCCCCACGCACTCCATTAGGCATACACCCTTCGATTGTGCAACGTTTTTCGTTCCGCGCGATATCAGCGACTGCGCGCGAGCAAATCGCTCTCGACGTTGATGAAGGAGTGCCTCAAAATTCTGACGATGGTCCGCCATGGGCCAAGGCAATGATCAAGCCGATGGACGCGTGTGCAAGGAAGCGCGTCGTTAGCAAGCGTAGGGCGGATTAGCCGAAGGCGTAATCCGCCATTCAGAGTGGCGAAGTCGGCGGGTTACGCTTCGCTAACCCGCCCTACTCGCTGTCACCGCAATTCCCCATCGTGCACGCGAAGAGGTCGCCCCGGCCGTAGCGACGACAAGGCCGGCCATCCCCGGATAGCCAAAACGCCCATCGAAAATTCCTATTGAACATTGTTCATTTTCGGATTACTAATATTTGAGCAATGCTCAAGGACTGGAGAATCCGACCATGCCCCCCGCCCCCGCCATGGACGCCTCGATCCGCCCGGGCCACCCCGTGGCCCCATGGATCAAGCACGCTCCGACGATCATCACCGTCGGCGCGATCGTGATCCTGGCGGCGCACGGACGCATTGCGCAGCCGGCGCATTACCACGACTTCGCCGACCACTCGGCAGCCTTCGGCATTCCCCACGCAGCCGATGTGCTTTCCAACGCGGGGTTCGCGCTGGTCGCGATCTGGGGCTGGCTGACCTTGCGGCCGCGACGCGCCAGCGAGCAGTTGCGCGCCGGATGGCCCGGCTACAGGCTGTTCCTGATCGGACTGTTCCTGACCGCTTTCGGGTCCGCGTTCTATCATCTCGCCCCCGACAATATCAGGCTGATCTGGGACAGGCTGCCGATCGCGCTGGTTTGCGCCGGCCTGCTCGCCGGCGTCCGCGGAGATATCAAGGGCGGATCGAAGACCGAAATCGAGGTGATCGTGCTCGCCCTTTACGCCGTCGCCAGCGTCGCATGGTGGGCCGTCACCGAGA
The DNA here is from genome assembly GCF_001440395.1 of Bradyrhizobium jicamae. Lineage (GTDB taxonomy): Bacteria > Pseudomonadota > Alphaproteobacteria > Rhizobiales > Xanthobacteraceae > Bradyrhizobium > Bradyrhizobium jicamae. The sequence goes on from NZ_LLXZ01000205.1 coordinate 30,635, forward strand.
GGAACGGCGCGGGTGACCTGCGGCCGTATCTGCTGTTGCAGGGACTGCCGCTCATCCTCATCCCGCTATGGCAAGCGATCTATCGCGCCCCGCGCACCGATCGCATCGCTTTCGCCGCCGCAATGGCGCTGTACATCCTGGCCAAGGCCGCCGAGGTGCTCGACCACGAGATCGCGACCGCTTTCGGCTTCGTCACCGGACACACGTTGAAACACCTGATCGCGACGGCAGCCACGGCCGCCGTGGTCTGGGGATTGACCCGACGCTTTTCGCATGACGCTCACGCTGCGCGTCGGGTGGATTAGTCGACCTGTCCGCCGTAGTTCAGCGAGCAAGCGAGGGCGCCCTACTCGCTCATCTGAGCTGCGCTCGCTCTGGTTGTGGATCTAGAAAATCTCTTTTCACGGCTGCACCCTTAAGATGCCCTCGCTGTCTTGACGCAGACCCTCAAGGCACGGCAGGTGTGGCAGCCGGCACACACTCGATCTTTAGCGCGTCGTCATCAGCGAAAGCGCCGCATTGATCACAGACTTGCCGCAAATGGGTGTGGAACTTTCACGGGGACAATTAGCCGAGTATCAATCCATGCGTTTGTCAGCTCTTTCGACGGCCGTCGCCGAGTGCGCCGGCGTGCTTTGCTGCGTCTTGTTTATGGGATTAAGCGCTCCGGCGCTCGCGCAGACTTCGGTCACGGACAATCCGGGCTCGAACGCCGCGCAGGCCTCACCGCCCGCAGAGGAAAAGCCGGCGGCGGCTTCCGAAGAGAAACCGCCTGCCGCGGACGACAAGCCCGCCATCGCGGAGCAGAAGCCGGCGCCTGCGGAAGAGAAGCCAGCCATCGCGCAGGACAAGCCCGCGGCGGTCGAGGAGAAGGCAGCTGCCGTGGACGACAAGCCTGCCGTCGTCGAGCAGAAGCCGGCGCCTGCGGAGGAGAAGCCGGCCATCGCGCAGGACAAGCCCGCAGCCGTCGAGGAGAAGGCCGCTGCCGTGGACGACAAGCCTGCCATCGTCGAGCAGAAGCCGGCGCCTGCGGAGGAGAAGCCAGCGGTCGCGCAGGACAAGCCCGCCGCCGTCCAGGAGAAGTCGGCTGCCGTGGACGACAAGACCGGCACCATCGAGCCGAAGCCGACCGTCCCGGCCGCGAAGCCTGCGATTGTCGAGCAGAAGAAACCGGCGCTTGCGCGAACGAAGCCCGCCTTGAAGCAGACGCCTGTCGCCGGGCCATCAAAACTCGCTGTCCGCAGCGAAGGGACATCGCCTGGTAAACAGGGGCAACCGGCCAGGGCAACCCACAAGCCGCGCGAGCGGACCCTGGTCATGCTCTGCACCCGCTTCCGCACCTACAATGCGACGTCCGGCACTTACCGCGGCTACGACGGCAAGACGCATACCTGCCGATAGGCGAACGCGGGCGCAGCTAGCGCGCGATGAGCAGCGTAGGGCGGATTAGCCGAAGGCGTAATCCGCCATTCCAAGCAATCATTCGGCGGGTTACGCTTCGCTAACCCGCCCTACGCGCTACTTTGCATGGGGTTGTTTTCGCGATTTTGTGTCTGGGCCCGTCTTACTTCGCCAGCCCGAGCGACTTCAGCGCCTTGCCGTTGTCCTCGTTATCAACCTTCATGAACTCGCCGAACTTCGCCGAGTCCAGATAGATCATGTCGAAGCCGCGCCGGTTCATGAACTCCTTGAACTCCGCGCTGTCCCAGGCCTTCTTGATCGCGGTCTCGTACTGCGCGGCGATCTCCTTCGGCAGGCCCTTGGGCGCCGCAAAGCCGCGCCACACCCCCTTGTGCACCTTGTGACCCGTCGCCTCCTCGGTGGTCGGCACATCAGGGAAGTTTGGCGCGCGCGTCGGCGAGAAGAACACGAGGCTGCGGATGCGCCCCGCCTTGATCAGCGCCTCGGCTTCCGGCATCGAGCACGCGACGAAGTCGACGCCGCCGGCCGCGAGATCGGTCAGCGCGGTCGCCGCACCCGTGGACGGCACCCAGCGGATCGAGCCGGGCGAAACGCCGTCGGCCTGCATCAAACCGGCGAGCGCGACATGCCAGCTTCCGCCCTGCCCCGTTCCTGAGGCCACCACCTTGTTCGGGTTCGCCTTGATATGCGCGAACAGCTCCTTGACGTTCTTGTAAGGCGCGTCCGCCTTGACGTGGATCGCGGCGGGGTCCTGGTTGACCAGCGCGAGCGGCGTATACTTCTCGAAGGTGAGATCGGTGAGCCCCGCCCAGTGCATCAGGTTGATCTCGAGCGTGATGAGACCGAACGTGTAACCATCCGGCGCAGCAGTGGCGATCGCCTGGTGGCCGACCACGCCCGACCCGCCGGTGCGGTTCACGACGTTCACCGGCTGCTTGAGATCACGCTCCAGCATATTGGCGATCTGGCGCGCGACCGCGTCGGTGCCGCCGCCGGCGGCCCACGGCACGATCAGCGTGATCGGCCGCTCCGGGAAGGCGGCTTGCGCGCTTCCGGCGCCGAGCAGGCTTGCGGCCGCAATCGCCGCAAGCGCGAAAGTTCTGACATGGCTAAATACTTGGCTAAATACTTGGCGGACCACTTGGCGAAACATTCGCAACCTCCCGCTTTGTTTTTTATGCGCCGGGTGAGACACCGCGGCGTGCGCTTATGCGCTGTCACCCATTCCGGCGGCGGAAAGCTGACATGTCAAGGGAAAGCAAGCGCAGGCGGATTGGCCGAAGGCGTAATCCGCCATTCCAAGACCAAGGCGGCGGGTCGCTAGCCCGCCCTACTCGCCCCTTGCCGCTTTATTGCAAGCCGCGCCTATGCAAGCTGATGATCACGATGCGAATGATGCAATCCGATATCGACTCGTCGTGCAGTCGCAATCTCTGCAGCCATTGCCACGTTGCCGCGTCGATCTCGATCCGCCAGTTGCCGTTCGGCAAGCGCCGTCCGGGCGGGGGTTCGAACACGCTTGCGATCAGGGCGCGGCATTCCTCGGTAATCTCGGTATCCGGCATCGTCTGAATGGAAGGAAAGTCCTGGTACCCCCAGCGTCGCCGGCGTGTTGCCCCGATCCGGCAAGATGCACCAGTTAAATCGCGGCAATGCTGCTGACGCCGCCAGTTCCGGCATTCTCTATCGCCGCACGCCGGCCGGTTTCACCGCTCCCTTCTTCCACAGCCGAAATCCGCCCTCGAACGCGTTGGTATTGAGGCCGAGCCGGACCTTGCGCGGCAGCTTGGCGGTCTTGTCGGCGTTGCCGCCGCCCAGCATGACGTAATCCGGCTCAAGCGCTGCGAGCAGACGCTTCAGGACGTCATCGACCGTGCGCTGCCATTTCTTGCGGCCAACGCGCTTGAGGGCTGCAGCGCCGACGTATTGCTCGAACGTCTTGCCGTTGCGGTACGGCAGGTGCGCGAGCTCCATCGGTTCCAGAATGCCATCCACGATCATCGCGGAGCCAAGCCCCGTTCCGAGCCCCAGAAACAGCATCCGGCCGCCCTGGTAGCTGCCGATCGCCTGCATCAGCGCATCGTTGACGACCTTGGTCGGGCGGCGGAAAGCCTTTTCGAAATTGAAACCGGCCCACCCCTGACCGAGATTGTGCGGCTCCGACAAGGGTCGGTTGTTGATCACAGGCCCGGGATAACCGATCGCGATGACGTCATAGGACCAGTCCTTGGTCAGCGCCTTGACCTTCCTGACCATCACTCTCGCAGAGAGGTCGGGACCAGACGCAAATGCGCGCCGCGTTCGCTCCGTGCTGGTCATGACCTTTACGCGCGAACCGCCGATGTCGATCGCCAGGACCGTTTGTCGCGGTGTACGCTTGGACGTTTTCTTCGCCATGGATTCGCGCCCTGCTCGGTCGGATAATCATAACGCCAGCCGACGCTCACCTGAAGCAGGGAGACAGGCAGCCCCACAGCTTTTGTTCTCCATCCGACTCCAGTTTGTTCGCAAGGAACGAATCGTATCAGCGCAAATCAGCGCGAGCCGATTCTTAACAACGCGTTTGCTCGTCCGGGATACGCTCACTGTTCTTGCAGTACCGGCGAACCGAGTTCATTGAAGCGGAAGAGCTGAAAGATCCGCTGGCCGTTGAAGTCGAGGACCCTCAGATCATCCGTCTCGTGCAGATTGCTCTCGACCGCCTGAAAATGCCCGCCATAGCGCTCCCTGGCGAGCGACAATGGAACCTCAAACGCGACGAACTTGCCGATCCCTTTTTGCTTGAGCACCTCAAGAAGCCTCTGATCGCGCAACGACTCGTGCGATGTGAGAATGAGCAGCGGACCGCTCGCCGTGAGCAGCAAAAGCGATTTCATCGGATACTCCTTCGCGGTTGGAGTGAACTCAGCGAGTAGCCCGGATGAGCGCAGCGACACAGCGATCCGAGACTACTCCAACATCACCCCGGATATCGCTGCGCTCATCCGGGCTACGCTCGCTCTCCCGAGGTAAAGAGAAACAAACAGCACCACAGCTTTGTTCTTCATCCGACTCCATTTTGTTCGAAAGAACGAATCGGAATCCTGCAAATCCGCCCTGGCCAATCCTTAACAAGATGTTTGCGCGCGGATGCCGCGGAGCAAGTAGCCGGATGAGGCGCCCTCGTCATCCCCCGATAGACGATCTTCCTTCGATGCCTTCGAGCCGCGTCGGTTCGGAACCTGGCTTATTCGGACATCCGTCGTTGCGACCATGCGCGAATCGGTCGAATCTCGCGTCGAGATGGGGTGATTCGTGCTCGCTGAAAATACCGATCAATATCTGGAAAGCCTGAATGCGGAGCAGCGCAGGGCCGTCGAGCACGGCGTCGCCCCGGATGGAACCATAGGTTCGCCGCTTCTCGTCATTGCCGGCGCCGGATCCGGAAAGACCAACACGCTTGCGCACCGTGTCGCCTACCTCATCATCAAGGGCGCCGACCCGCGCCGCATGCTGCTGATGACGTTCTCGCGGCGTGCTGCCGCCGAGATGACGCAGCGTGTCGAACGCATCGCGCGCCGCGTCCTCGGCGATCGTGCCGGCATCATGACGGAAGCGCTGACCTGGGCAGGAACCTTTCACGGCATCGGGGCGCGGCTGCTGCGCGAATACGCCGAAAGCATCGGCTTCGATCCGGCCTTCACGATTCACGATCGCGAGGATTCGGCCGACCTGCTCAACCTGGTGCGCCACGAGCTCGGATTTTCAAAGACCGAGAGCAGGTTTCCCACCAAGGGCACCTGTCTTGCAATCTATTCCCGATGCGTGAACGCGCAGATGCCGATCGAGGCGCTGCTCGGACAGCACTATCCCTGGTGTTCGGGCTGGGCTGATGAGCTCAAGCAATTATTCGCCGGCTACGTCGAGGCCAAGCAGAAGCAGAACGTCCTCGACTATGACGATCTGCTATTGTGGTGGGCGCAGATGGTATCCGAGCCGGGAATCGCGCAGGAGATCGGCGGCCGGTTCGATCATGTCATGGTCGACGAGTATCAGGACACCAATCGGCTTCAGGCGTCGATACTCCTGGCGCTCAAGCCGGACGGTCGCGGCCTCACGGTGGTGGGGGACGACGCCCAATCCATCTATTCGTTTCGCGCGGCCACGGTCAGAAACATTCAGGATTTCCCCGATCACTTCAGCCCCAGAGCAGCGATCGTTACGCTCGACCGCAACTATCGCTCCACGCAGCCGATTCTGGCGGCCGCCAATGGCGTGATCGGACTTGCCAGAGAACGGTTCACCAAAAACCTCTGGACCGAGCGCAGTTCGGCCCGGTTGCCGCGTCTGGTCACCGTTCGCGATGAGGCCGATCAGGCCCGCTACATCGTCGACCAGGTGCTGTCAAACCGCGAGGAGGGATCGCGGCTCAAGGAGCAGGCTGTTCTGTTCCGAACGTCCTCACACAGCGGCCCCCTGGAAGTCGAGCTGACGCGGCGCAATATTCCCTTCGTCAAGTTTGGCGGCTTGAAGTTTTTGGACGCCGCCCACGTAAAGGACGTGCTTGCTCTCCTCAAATTCGTCGAGAACCCCCGGGACCGGGTTGCAGGATTCCGCGTGCTTCATTTGCTGCCGGGCATCGGGCCGGCGTCAGCGCAGCGCATTCTCGATCAAACCACCGTAATGGCCGATCCGATCTCCGCGCTCGCATCGCTTCCCACCCCGCCCCGCGCCGGCCAGGATTGGACCGCCTTTGTCGAAACGCTCACTAATCTGCGCTATTCGGAATGGCCGTCCGACATCGAACGTATCAGGCTCTGGTACACCCCGCACCTGGAGCGCATCCACGAGGATGCGGAGGTGCGGCTGGCCGACCTGCTGCAGCTCGAGCAGATCGCATCGGGCTATCCATCCCGCGAACGCTTCCTGACTGAACTCACGCTTGATCCGCCTGACGCGACCAGCGATCGCTCCGGCCCGCCCCTGCGAGACGAAGACTATCTGATCCTGTCCACGATCCACTCTGCAAAGGGGCAGGAATGGAAATCGGTATACGCCTTGAACGTTGTCGACGGCTGCATGCCGTCTGATCTGGGCGCCGGCACGACGGCTGAGCTCGAAGAGGAGCGACGCCTGCTGTACGTCGCGATGACGCGCGCCAAGGACGATCTGCATCTGATCGTGCCGCAGCGCTTCTTCGTCCATGGTCAGCAGGCACGCGGCGACCGTCATGTCTATGCGTCGCGGACGCGCTTCATACCGGATCACCTGGTCAAGCTGTTCGATCGGCAGACATGGCCGGCGGCGACCCCGGCAGCACGCGCGACGCCAGGTCAAAACGTCCAGATCGACATTCGTGAACGCATGCGCGGCATGTGGCGCTAGTCGCCTACTCCCCCGCAGCCGTAAAAAACTTCGTCCCGTCAAAGAACCGGTTCGGCCGGTTGAATATCGCCATGAACGTCGCGCCGTTGGGTGCGTGCGCGACATGGATGTTGCCGCCCGGCCGCCACACGAAGTCGCCGGCGCCGCAGCGGCCCTCGGCATCTTCCAGCGAGCCTTCGAGCATGAAAGTCTGTTCGAGCGCGGTGTGCTCGTGCAGCGGCACGACCGCGCCGGGCGCCATCTTGAACAGGATGGTCGAGCGCCCCTCGTCGTCTTGATAGAGGATCTTCATCTCGATGCCGTCGAACTGCGTCGGCTGCCACGGCATTCTTGACGCGGCGACGACGTATGAGCGAAGTTCGGGCGGATTGACAGGCACGGGCTGGTTCATGGCTTCTCACTCCGGAATAGTCGACGATCTTGGCATGCCTCCGCATATCGCTTCGCTCATGCGGAGCTGCGGCAAGCCCTACCCCCCACCCTCCGGCTTGATCCCCGCCGCCTTCATGATCGGCAACAACCTTGCTTCCTCGCTGTCACGATACGCCGTGACCTCCTGCGTCGTGGTCGGCCACGTGGTGGCGCCGAGATCGGCGTAGCGCTGTTTCACCCAGGGGTCGTTCAGCGCTCTTGTAGTGAGCTCGTTGATTTGCGCGACAAGGTCGGGCGGCATGTTGGCGGGGCCAACGAGTGCGGCCCAGGAGGTCATCTCGTAGCCGGGCAGCAGTTCGGCCATCGCGGGCACGTCGGGAAGCTCTGCGATGCGCTTCTTAGCGGTAACCGCGACGGGGCGGATCGTACCGGCGCGCACGCTCGGCAGCGAGCCCGGCAGATTGTCGAACAAGAGATCGATATTGCCGGCGAGCAAATCGTTCAGCGCCGGCGCGGCGCCCCGGTAAGGCACGTGGCGGACCTGGACGCCGGCCATGCTGTTCATCATCTCGCCGGAGAGATGCAGCGTGGTGCCGAAGCCGGCGGAGGCGTAGGTGTATTTGCCGGGCTCCTTCTTGAACGCGGCGAGCAATTCCTTCAGGTCCGCGGAGAACAGGTCCTTCTTCGCGGTCAGAATGTTCGGCAATTGCCACATGCCTGATATGAAGGTGAAATCCTCGCGCGGGCGATACGGCAGTTTGGCGTAAGAGCCGATCGCGAGCACGTTGGAGGCGATGCCGCCAAGCCCGACGGTGTAGCCGTCCGGGGGCGACTTGGTGATCGCGTCCGCGCCGAGCACGCCGCCAGCGCCGGCCTTGTTCTCGACCACGAAGGATTGCCCGGACAGTTCGCTCAGCTTCTGGCACAGCACGCGCGACAGCGTGTCGGTGGCGCCGCCGGCCGGAAAGCCGTTGACATATTTCACGGGCCGGACCGGCCAGGCCTCTGCGGCGCGGCCTGCCCGTGGCACGAGCCACGGCGCGGCAATGAAAGAACCGGTGAGCGCAAGCGCGCGGCGGCGGTCGATCGACAGCGGCATCGGTTTCCTCCCCTCTTCCCAAGGGCCGTGCGCCGCGTTGCAGCTTTTCGCTGTTCTGTTCTCCTTGGCTCCAGTCGTCGATCGGCGTGACGCGGCGATCTCTGGCGGGAGGCGGGGCGCGTTCGGCTAGCGTCAGCTTATGGGTTGCGCGCGCAGCTGCAAAGCCTGGCTATCGCGAAAAAACGGCCCTCGCCTGCACTCCCGTAGCGGATGAGCGGAGCGACAAAAAAGCCCGCGAGGATTTCGCGGGCTTTCTGCTTGCTCATACGCGGCGCCAACTCAAGCGCCTGTCCTCACTGAATGGCACGGCCGACCGTCGCGGGGCGGCCCTGCGCGGTGGTGATCTTGCTGCGCGGCGTCAGCACGCTGACCTGAACCGGCGTAGCGACGCTGGCGTCCGGCGATGCTTCCTGAACGTTTTCGGCGCCCAACACCTGAAGCTGCATGACGGAGGCCGGAAAACCCGCCTTTTGGTAGGTCGGCAACTCGGCTGCGACAGCGGCGTTAGCAGCCGTCATCGTGAACACGGCGGCGGCAGCGGCCAGGGCAATCTTCTTCACTTCAGTTCTCCTTAATAGCTTGAAATATAGACTTAATGTTCAATATGCTGCATTGCAATAGTTGATTGCTGCAATGCACGCATGCGGCAACAGAATGCGGAACCGCGCGTTGGTCGTACGAGGCGCGGTGAAGGTTCGCTGGAATTTTGCGGGGCTGGCACCCATCGGCAGGCCAGCGAACGGTGGTGCGGCTGATGCGTCGATATCCCGCCTGCGATTGAGGAAAAGTTGTCAATGATGTCCTGGGGGCGGAACCATTCGGCCGTCCGTTGCTGTGGACCGGCCTCGCATCCGCATTCAGCCTGCGGCGGTCTCCAGGCCATGCTTGCCACATTCATACGCCAGCTCCGGGCGCAGCGCCCGCATCCGCCCGGCCAGCCTTCTGCTCCCGGTCTCCTCCGCACGCGCCAACTGGTTGCTGACGGCCACATGGTCGGCATCGCTCTTGTGCTGGTTAAGTTTTGACTGCCCCTCGATCTGATCGACGACGAGGTCGATGACGCGGATCGAGGCGAGCATGCTCTCGCGCTTGGCGGGCTCCATTCCAGCCAGGTCCCACGGCTGTTTCGGCAAGCGCGCCTCCGCGACCGCAAGCAGCGCGTCGCCGTGGCCACGATTCTCGTCGAGCGCACCTAAGTGCGCGATGCCTGAGAGATGCACGGCCTCGTAGAGCCAGGTCGAGACGTTATCGCGCGAGGCGTACCAGTCGTTGGAGACATAGGCGTCGTCGCCGGAAACGATCAGGAGAAAGCGCCTGTTGCCGTCGGCGAGTGCGACGAGCGGATTTTTGGCCGTAAGATGGATCTGCACGATCACGCAGTCGTCGCGCCGCAGGATCACGAACGGTACGTGCGAGCCGCGCGGCCCGCGCTCATCGGCGGCAACGATCACGCCAAAGCCGCGCTCGGCCGCAAACGCGAGCGCGCGCTCCTGTTCGATGCGAAACTGAGGTCGAAGGATGTGCATGGCCAAGCGCTCGAACGGCTGGAGGACGGAGAGCTCAGGCAGGCTAACCTATTCGGCGAGCGATCACCAACCTGCGCCCACGTGCGTTCCAACCACAAGGCAACTCCGATATGAGGCTATGTGTCGCCTCATTCAGACAGTTCCCGACATCCAGCTTGCCAACCGAGCTCGCCCCATGCCGCCGCTAAAACCTCAGGCCACCTACGACGACTTCGACCGCCTCGACATCCGGATCGGCAAGGTCGTGGACGTGCAGCCGTTTCCCCGCGCGCGCAATCCGTCCTGGAAGGTCGGCGTCGACGTCGGCGCTGACAGGATCATGTGGTCGAGCGCGCAGATCACAAACTATGAACCGGCGGCGCTGCTCGGCTCACTCGTCGTGTGCGTCTGCAATTTCGCGCCGAAGAACATCGCGGGCTTCACGTCCGAACTCCTGATCCTCGGCGCCAAGGGCGCTGATGGCAACGTGATCGTCCTTGGCCCGCGCAGCGAAGTTGCGATCGGCGAGCCGGTGTTTTGATGCCGCGCATGACGGGCGAGCAGCGAGGAGATAACGACGGAGTCCGCAGAGAAACAAGCACGGCTTTGTTCTCCATCCGACTCCATTTTGTTCGCAAAGAACGAATCGGAATCGAACAAATCAGCGCGGGGCAATTCTTAACAACACGTTTGCTTCGTGTTGGTGCGCGGCTGTGAAGAAGTCGCGGCAAAACCTGCGGAGTCATCCGTTGAAAAAGACTCTCTGCGCGTCATTGCGAGCGCAGCGAAGCAATCCATCGTCCCGCTGGAGAAATGGATTGCTTCGCTTCGCTCGCAATGACGGAGAGGCACTAGACCGAGTGAGAGCAAGAGCCCGGATGCGTAGCGCGACATCCGGGACAATTCTCACCTCGTCCCGGATATCGCTTCCGCCTACGCTCTTCGAGCTACGGCGGACAAGCCACTCATCCGGGCTACATTCTTTGCTCGGCTTCGCTTCGGCTCAGGCCGCCTTGGCAACCTTCTCCGCCGGCGCGGTTTCCATGGCGCGCATGTAGAGATCGAGCAGGCTTTCGCGCTCGTCGCGCTCGTCCTGGTCCTGCTTGCGCAGCTTGATGATCTCCTTGAGGATCTTGACGTCGAACCCCTCGCCCTTGGCCTCGGAAAACACTTCCTTCTTCTGCTCGTTCAGCTCCTGCAATTCGGTGTCGATATTCTCGATCCGCTCAACGAAAGAACGGATCCGGCCGCCGGGAATGGTGACGTCAGACATGGTGACTCCCTGTTGAATGAGATCGTGAAAATGACCGCAAACAAATAACCAATGTGTTAACCTCGGCCGGTTCCCTTCTCGGCAAATCAGATAATCCCCAAGACTCCACATGAACGTGATTTCAATTCAGTCGCAGGTCGCCTTCGGCCATGTCGGCAACAGCGCCGCGGTCTTTCCCATGCAGATGCACGGGATCGACGTCGTGGCGGTGCCGACCACGCTGCTCAGCAACCGGCCGGGTTACCCGACGCTGCGCGGCCGTGTGCTCGATGCCGCACTCGTCGCCGATCTCCTGCGCGGCATCGAGGAGCGCGGCGCGGTCGATCGCGCGCAGATGATCCTGTCCGGCTATCTCGGCTCGGCCGACAACGCCGCGGTGGTCGCGGACTTTGTTGCACGCGCCAGGGCGAAAAATCCCGCGCTGCTGTATTGCTGCGATCCCGTGCTGGGGGATCGCGACCGCGGCCTGTTCGTCCACGCCGAGATCCCGCCGCTGGTGCGCGATCTGCTCTGCCCGCTCGCTGACATCATCACGCCCAATCATTTCGAGTTCGAATGGCTGTGCGGAGCGAAGTCCGCGACGATCGAGCAGGTGCTCAAGGCGGCGCGTGCGTTCATGGCGCGCGGGACGCTCGTCGTCACCAGCGCCGAGCTTGCCGACACGCCCAAGGACGAGATCGAGACGTTGGCGATCGAACGCGCCAACGCCTTTCGCGTGCGCACGCCTAAACTGCCGATCAGCCCGAACGGCACCGGCGACCTGTTCGCCGCGCTGCTGGTCGCCGCGCGCCTCCGCGGCAACGACACGCCGGCGGCGCTCAGCCATGCCGCGTCGGCGATCTTTGCGGTGCTGGAACGCACTGCGGCCAGCAGCAGTGAGGAAATGCGCATCGTCGAAAGCGCGGAGTGGCTCGTACATCCCCAACGCAAATTCAAATGTATCGCGATCAACCCGTAGCCCGGATGAGGCACTGGAGAAAAAATGAGCCGTTTCTGGAGCAGCTTGACCCACGACCTGAAACCCTACGTGCCGGGCGAGCAGCCCCGCATGGCGGATCTGGTCAAGCTCAACACCAATGAAAGTCCGCTTGGTCCTTCGCCACGCGCGCTGGAAGCGATCCGCGGCGAGGCGGCCGATACGCTGCGCCTATATCCGGACCCGCAGGCGTCAGCGCTGCGGGCTGCCTTGGCCGCCTACCATCACGTGCAGCCCGAACAGGTGTTCGTCGGCAATGGCTCGGACGAGGTGCTGGCCCACGCCTTCGCCGCACTGCTGAAACATGATGCGCCGTTGCTATTCCCAGATATCACCTACAGTTTCTATCCGGTGTATTGCCGCCTGTTCGGCATCACCTATGAGGCTGTCCCGCTCGATCAGGCCATGCGCATCCGCGTGGCCGACTATCACCGGCCGGCCGGCGCGCTCATCCTGCCCAATCCGAACGCGCCGACAGGAATTGCGCTGTCACGGGCCGAGATCGTTACCCTGCTGGAGCAACATCCCGATGCGCCCATTGTCATCGACGAGGCCTATGTCGATTTCGGCGCCGAGACCGCGATTCCTCTGGTCGCTTCCCATCGGAATCTTCTGGTCGTTCAAACCATGTCCAAGTCCCGGGCGCTCGCCGGTTTGCGGGTTGGCTATGCGATCGGCGACGCCGACCTGATCGAGGGGCTCACCCGGGTGAAGGACAGCTTCAACTCCTATCCCCTTGGCCGCCCCGCCCAGGCCGGCGCCATCGCCTCGCTGGAGGACGACGCCCATTTTCAAGAAAGCCGCGCCCGCGTGATCGAAGGCCGGGAGCGGCTCAACCGCGGACTGATCCAGTTGGGCTTCGATGTGCTGCCGTCATCGGCCAACTTCGTCTTCGCGCGGCATCCGGCGCACGAAGGCGCGGCGCTCGCTACCGCGCTGCGCCAACGCGCGGTGATCGTCCGCCATTTTTCTGCGCCGCGTATCGCCGACTATCTGCGGATAAGCGTGGGCACGGACGAGCAAATCGACCGGCTGTTGTCGGCTCTATCTGATATCCTGGGCCGCCCGTAGAGCGGATACCTGACGGCTCCGCTCGCCTAGTCGGTTACGACGTCGAGTTTGACCTTGGCAACACCCTTACCCACCATTCCCAGCGCGTCAGCCGCAGAATAGGAGACGTCGACAACACGGCCCTGAACGTAGGGACCACGGTCATTGACCCGTACCGTCACCGACTTGCCGCTCGCGACGTTTGTCACGCGCAGCTTGGTGCCGAAGGGCAACGTCGGATGGGCGGCGGTCAGATCGAGCGTGTTGAACTTCTCGCCGCTCGCGGTCTTCGTTCCCTCGGTGTAGAAGCTGGCAACCCCGTGCGAGGGCGTCTTGGCGTCACCTGAATTCTTGCGCGATGCGTACCGGCTGTGCTTTCTCACGGCCGCCACGCGCCTTTTCATCATGGGCGATGCCGCTCGATCCTGGTCCACCGACGCATGGCGGTTGGCGCGAAGATCAGATTTCTGGGTGACGACCGAGGTCTGCATGCAGGCCGCAAGCGATGCCGCTCCCAGCGTGACGGCAAGCAGCCGGACGAATTTCCCTGCGCGCGCGGCCGTGACCAATCGCGCATCAAATCGAGTACGGCCTGCCCTGTCGTTGACGTACGAAGTACCGGTGCAGTCAATGGAAGACATGTTGCAATCCCCCGCTCGTGCCCCAGCCCAAGCCGAAAACCAACACGCGGCAATGGCGGGACTGAATGCGGGCGGAAGCGTGGCGGGAAGCGGCCTCCCTGGCGCATTCGGTTTGAGTGTGATGATTGTGTCACAGAATTTAGTGGGCAGTCCCGTTGTAGCCCGGATGAGCGCAAGCGATATCCGGGGCGGTGTTAGAGTGGTCCCGGATGTCGCTTCGCTCATCCGGGCTACAACAGGAGAACATCATGCAAGTCGCGGTCATCGGCGCTGGTGCGGTCGGATGCTACTATGGCGGACTACTGCTGAAAGCCGGGCATGACGTGACGTTCATCGGCCGGCAGCCGCATGTCGACGCCATCAATGCGCACGGTCTGCTGCTCGATACCAAGACATTCAACGGCCGCCTGCCGGCCAAGGCCGCGACCGACACGGCCGACCTCGTCTCGCCCGATTTGGTGCTGTTTTGCGTGAAGTCCGCCGACACCGAAGCGGCCGGCAAGTCGCTTGCCGGACGTCTACGGCCGGAAACTTCCGTGCTCAGCCTGCAGAACGGCGTCGACAATGCCGAGCGTCTTTCCGCCGTCACCGGCCACGCCGTCATTCCTGTCGTCGTCTATGTCGGCAGCGAGATGGCAGGGCCCGGTCACGTCAGGCATCACGGCGGCGGCGACCTCGCCATCGGCCCCTCTGCCGCGAGCGAAGCACTGGCGCAGACGTTTCAGGCCGCCGGCGTCAACATCACGATCGCCGACGACATCGACAAGACACTATGGAGCAAGCTGATCATCAACTGCGCCTTCAACGCGCTGTCGGCCGTGGCCGGCATTGCCTATGGACCGATGCTGGAAGTCGAAGGCACCCGCGACGTCGTCAGCCGCGCGGTGCAGGAAGCGACCGCCGTCGCCCGCGCCAGCGGCGTCGCAATTCCCGACGACCTTCTCGCGCACATCCTGAACATCCCCACCCTGATGCCGAATCAGATGTCGTCCACCGCGCAGGATCTTGCGCGCGGCAAGCCCAGCGAGATCGACTTTCTCAACGGCCATGTCGTGCGCAAAGGCGCCGAGCTTGGCATCGCGACGCCGACCAATCAGACGCTGCAGGTGATGGTGAAGCTCGCCGAGCGGGCTAAGGAAGGACGCAGGGGCGGATTAGCGCAAACGTAATCCGCCATCTGTTCGCGGTCGGTATCGGCGGGTTACGCTTGCGCTAACCCGCCCTTCGCATCGTGGCTTCCGCCTATGCGGTCCGCTTCTCAAGGATCTTGCGGAAATCCGTCGCCAGGCTCGCGTAATAGCCGGCGAGCCCCTCGTAAAAAGCCTGCTGCGCCTTGTCCTTGGCCTCCTTGGCCATCGCCTCGCACTTGCCGGCCTTGATCTCCCACTTCTCTACCTTGGTCTGAAGTTCAGCTACTACCATGATCGTTACTCCCCGCCCACATACACGCCCACGATGCTAGGCCCACACACGTCGAAAAGATGACGACCGTGAGGAGATTTCGCAGCGTTGCCGTGAGCAAGCGATGGCGGCGTGCCGGCGGCCTAAAGCGTGATTACTTTTCTTCGAATCGTCATCCCGCTTTATCTTTTTGTTTGAGCATGATCTCCGCGCAAGCGCATTCGCGTTTGTCGCGCGGGAAAACCGCTACATTTCCGGATCATGCTTTTAGCGCGCCGGCACCGGCGCGGGCGGGCGCATCGATGACCGCGACGCGCCTGTCGAGGCCGGCTTCGCCGCGACGCGTTTTCCGCTGTCGATGGATTCCAGATAGGACGACAGCGCCCAGGCCGAGCTGGAGCCGCTGACATAGTGCTTTTGCAGGAACAGATACAGCGAGAGGCGGAATCGACCCTTGGCGAGCCCGCGCGCGCTGCGATGGCACGATGCACAGCCTTCGGCAAACAGTTTTGCCGGAGGCTTGCCCTGATCGAGATTCTGCGCGCCGACCGGCGAGCCGAAGAGCGTCGCCGCGAGCGCAACAACAAACAGACTGCAGCGCGCTTTCGTTGGCGACATCGTTTCTTGATCCGTGCAGGGAGCATGAGCGAGCCGCCGGTGGTGGCTCGACAAAGGCGGAAGATGGCAGGCAAGGCGCAATCTGCTGTCCAGCCGTGGCGAAAAGTGGGTGTGTTTTCGCCAACATTGCGCTTCATTCGCGGCGCGGAGCGGATGCTGCCGCTTATTCCTCAGTATGGCGGCTTCTTCCGCTCCCGCTGCGCCCGCGCCGCCTCCATCCACCATACGAGATCATCCGCAAAGCGCGGAAACGCGTGCGCCAGCGCCTTGCCGCCCTCGCCGGTCGGCTTGCTATCTTCGGAGAGCGTCTGCGCGATCGGCCCGACCGCGATCGAACTCGAGATCACCACCATGCCCATTTCCGAAAGCGTACCGTGCCAGGCAATCGCGGCGCGCGCGCCGGAGAAGCGGCCGGCCGAATAGCTCGCGATCGCCGCCGGCCGCCAGAACCATTCTTCGAGGAAATGGTCGGTGAGGTTTTTCAGTCCGGGCTGCATGCCCCAATTATATTCGCCTGACACGAACACAAAACCGTCGGCATCGCGGATCTTTGCCGCGAGTTCTTCAAGCACAGAAGGCGCCGCGCCCTTCGGATGTTCCTTGTACATGCGGTCCAGCATCGGCAGGCCGATCGCCTTGGCGTCGATCAGTTCGACATCGTCGCCGCGCGCGCGAAATCCCTCGACGAGGAATTGCGCGAGACGAATGCCCATGCGGTCGGAACGATAGGAGCCGTAAAAGACGAGAATGCGGTTACTCATGGCACCTCACCCCTAAGACATTGGATGATGCAGTCGAACCATGCGCTCCCATCCCGCGCAAGACTGCAACTTATCCAATGAACCTGAAGGCCAGCCCGAGGCACCTAAGGCCGAGCTTCATTGACCCCTGATAATCCCCGGATGGAGCAGCACCTTTTCCGGATGCGCCGAAAGAGAGAAGATGTCGACCCCGCCCCCGCTACCTTCCGTCTCCGATTGGGATGTGCCCTCGACCCGCATCACCGCGCTGGTGCTATCAGCCTGTAACGCGGCGTTCTGGATCTACACCTTCCGCTTCGTCTATGCCCATGCCGATCCCAAGGGCACCGGCTTCGACATGCTGCCGGTGATGCCGTTCAGCATCATCTTCTTCGCGTTGACGCTCCCCGGCGCCATCAAGGCGATCAGCGGCCGCGGCCTCGGTGTCGCGCTGGGCCTCGTGCTCGGCGCAACCGCGCTGAACACGATCATCTTCCTCGCGCTATTGTCATCCTACGCCGCGGCCAACCGCTGAAGCGCCTTGGCAGCCAACAAAAAAGCGGCCTTGCGGCCGCTTTGTTGCAGTTGCGGATCCGGCTACCAATAGCCGGGCCCGTCATAATAGGCATAGGAATCGACGTACGGCGCGCCGGCAATGGCGGCTGCCGTTCCAACGGCTACGCCGGCCGCAACTCCGACCGGGCCAGGCCCGTAATACGCGCGAGGTCCATACACGCGGGGGCCGTACACCCGAGGTCCGTACACCGGAGGTCCGTAATCGCCATAGTAGTAGCTATTGTCATAGGGGCTCGGCAAGCGCACGCCGTATCCGCCGCGAAGATAGTTGGAATTCGGGTAGTTGAACCCGATCATTCCGGGCTCCTGCGTTGCTTCCTGCGACATTGCCGGTGTTGCAAGCGCCGTCGCCAGGATGGCGGCCGCCCCGAGCAGCTTCAGTTTGGTCATGCTCATTCCTCCATTCACGTATGAAGGACGAACGAGTGAGGCCGGGTGCTGTTCCGAACACCGATTCACAGCGCTGTGAGTTCTGGGCGCGCCCGCAAAGAGAAAAGGCCGGCGGGCATTACGCCGCCGGCCTTCTCCTGCAACTGCCGGCTCGGGAGGGTCCGGTTCCGCTGCGATTCCATTGCCTAAAGTTTGACCAATACACCCTTAACAAAATCTCAAGTAGTAACTGTGATCTCCCTCACGGAGTCCCAGAACCTTGT
Source organism: Bradyrhizobium jicamae (assembly GCF_001440395.1). Classification (GTDB taxonomy): domain Bacteria; phylum Pseudomonadota; class Alphaproteobacteria; order Rhizobiales; family Xanthobacteraceae; genus Bradyrhizobium; species Bradyrhizobium jicamae. Next base: position 48,325 of record NZ_LLXZ01000205.1, read on the forward strand.
CCGGCTAGCCTGCAACCAACGAGACAGATCGTCTCAAACGCAGGAGGCCGCCATGGCCCAGGTTTATTTCCACTGCTCGAGTTCCCGGGAAGTCCGCATCGACCGCTCCGGCGAAGCGGTCAGCGATCTGACGGAGGCGCGTGAGCGCGCCGCTTGCATCGTCCGCTCGATGATCATGGGCCGCGACGCCGAAGACTGGCGCGACTGGGTCGTGCATGTGAACGACGATTTCGACGATGAACTCTTCGTTCTGCCGTTCGCCTTCGTGCTCGGCAAGCCGCACTGAGGCCGCCATGCTGCTCCGCCACCTCGATAGGATCATGGCGCGCTGGCACAGGCTGATCGAGCGCGCCTGCGACCCCTATCGCCCCGAGCGCCACTATATGCGCGGCCCCGGCCCGAAGTGGCACGCCCGGCACGGTGCCCAGCATATCTGAGACCCGGGCACCCGCCTCTCGATCGCAACCGCGCAAGCGCCGCGGATGGCCAGGTCAAATCCGGCCCTGACAAGCGCCATACTGGCCTCGGCCCAATCGATTCTGTTGCCGGTTCCCGCATCCCCTACGTGCCCAGCGGCCCCAACCTCTCCACGAGATTGCCTTGCTTTGGTCAAACCTCGCTGGCCGTGTGGCGGCGTGGGCAGGGGATTTTCACGCTAGCAAGCTGCTCGCCGCCCGGCCGCGGGAGCCATTGGACTCATGCAAGGGACCGCCAATGCAATCCACGCCACTGCTGAAAGAGGCTGATCCGCACGACGTTTTTGCGATCGAGACGGTACTGGCCGCACACGCCCACAAAGCGCCGCCGCTGCCGCACGACCCGGCCCCGGCGGCCCCACCGGTAGCGCCCCAGGTTCACGTCGCGCCCCCCGTATCGGTCGGCGCGCCGGCACCGCAGGTCGAACCGACGTTTCGCGCCACCGACACGCGCGACATCAAGCTCGAGAATGTCAAATCGGCCGAGATCAAGGTGGATGGCCTCCGGCCTGCTGCCGACCGGCCGATTGCCAAATGGGTGAAGCGCGTGGTCATGGCGGTGCTCGGACTTTGCGCCGCCATGGCTGCCGCAGCCTGGCAGCAATATGGCGATGAGGCCAAGGCGATGGCCGTTGAGTGGGTCCCGCCCTTCATGCTGGCGGCATTACCATCGACAGCCCAGCCAGCGGCTGCCGAGCAGCCGAGCGAGCCGGTCACGCAGGCTGCCGCAACGGATCAGGCTACCGCGCCACCGCCGGCACAAGCCGCGCCGTCCCAAGGTGAACCT